>NZ_DASUFR010000001.1:0-30411 GCF_036274455.1 Nocardioides sp.
GGGGCGCCCCGGCTCGGTTGCTTTGCTTGGGCACTCCGGCTCGAGGCTCGTCGCTGGCGCTCCTCGCACCTCACCCACCGTGGGTCGCCGGGGCCGCACGGGCGGCCAACGGCGAACAAACCGAGTGCGCCCATCCATAGGATGAAAGGCATGCCCGAAGCGCTCTCCCGCGACGAGGTGGCCCACCTGGCCGACCTCGCCCGGATCGACCTCTCCGAGGCCGAGCTCGACCACCTGGCCCCTCAGCTGTCGGTGATCCTCGAGTCGGTCGCGTCGATCCAGGGCGTGGCCGGTGACGACGTGCCGCCGAGCTCCAACCCGCTGCCGCTGACCAACGTCTTCCGCGAGGACGTCGTCGAGGACTGCCTGACTCCCGAGCAGGCGCTGTCGGGGGCCCCGGCGCAGGAGGACCAGCGGTTCGCGGTCCCGCGGATCCTCGGGGACGAGCAGTGAGCGCCGACCTCAGGAGGTCGGCGGGCGAGCTGGCCGGCGACCTCGCCTCGGGCGCGACCACCAGCGTGGAGCTGACCCAGGCCTGCCTCGACCGGATGGGCGAGGTGGAGGGGGCGCTGCACGCGTTCCTCGTGGTCGACGACGAGGGGGCGCTGGCGGCAGCCCGGGCCTCCGACGAACGGCGGGCGGCCGGCCGGCCGGCCTCGCCGCTGGACGGCGTGCCGATCGCCATCAAGGACGTGCTGGCCACCGAGGGCCTGGCCACCACCTGCGGCTCCCGGATCCTCGAGGGCTGGGTCCCGCCGTACGACGCGACGGCGGTCGCCAAGGTGCGGGCCGCCGGCCTGCCGATCCTGGGCAAGACCAACATGGACGAGTTCGCGATGGGCTCCTCCACCGAGCACTCGGCGTACGGCACGACCCACAACCCGTGGGACCTCGACCGGGTCCCCGGCGGCTCCGGCGGCGGGTCCGCGGCAGCCGTGGCGTCCTTCGAGGCCCCGCTCGCCCTCGGCACCGACACCGGCGGCTCGATCCGTCAGCCCGCCGCGGTCACCGGCACCGTGGGCGTGAAGCCGACGTACGGCGGCGTGTCCCGCTACGGCTTGGTCGCGCTGGCCAACTCCTTCGACCAGATCGGCCCGGTCACCCGCACCGTGCGCGACGCAGCGCTGCTGCACACCGTCATCGGCGGCCACGACCCCAAGGACGCCACGTCGCAGGACCACCCGCTGCCCGACCTGGCCGGTGCGGTCGAGCAGGGCGCGAGCGGGGATCTCACCGGGGTGCGGATCGGCGTGGTCACCGAGCTGGGCGGCGAGGGCTACCAGGCCGGTGTCCTCGAGCGGTTCGAGGAGTCGGTCGACCTGCTGGTCAAGGCCGGTGCCGACGTGGTCGAGGTGTCGTGCCCGCACTTCGTGCACGCGCTCGCGACCTACTACCTGATCCTCCCGGCCGAGGCGTCCAGCAACCTGGCACGCTTCGACGCGATGCGCTATGGCCTGCGCGTCGAGCCCGAGGGTGTCGAGGCGCCCTCGGCGGAGGAGGTCATGCGGGCCACCCGCGAGGCCGGGTTCGGCGACGAGGTCAAACGCCGCATCATCCTGGGCACCTACGCGCTCTCGAGCGGCTACTACGACGCTTACTACGGGCAGGCCCAGAAGATGCGGACGCTGATCATCCGCGACTTCGACGCGGCCTTCGCGCAGGCCGACGTGCTGGTCTCGCCCACCGCGCCGACCACGGCGTTCCCGATCGGCGAGAAGGTCGATGACCCGCTCGCGATGTACCTCAACGACCTGGCCACCATCCCCGCCAACCTGGCCGGCGTGCCGGGCATCTCGGTCCCGAGCGGCCTGGCCGACGAGGACGGCCTCCCGACCGGCGTCCAGGTGCTCGCTCCGGCACTCGCCGACGACCGTGTCTACCGGGTCGGCGCGGCCCTCGAAGCGCTGCTGCTGGAGCAGTGGGGCGGCCCGCTGCTCGGCAAGGCACCGGCCCTGGACGGAGAGACCCGATGACGATGACCGCTGACGACAAGGGCGCCCTCGTCCCCTTCGACGAGGTGCTCGAGCGCTACGACCCGGCCCTCGGCCTCGAGGTGCACGTCGAGCTCAACACCGCGACCAAGATGTTCTGCGGCTGCCCCGCGGCGTTCGGCGGCGAGCCCAACACCCACGTCTGCCCGACCTGCCTCGGCCTGCCCGGGTCGATGCCGGTGGTGAACCGGAAGGCGGTCGAGTCGGCGATCCGGATCGGGCTGGCGCTCAACTGCCAGATCGCCGAGTGGTGCCGCTTCGCGCGGAAGAACTACTTCTATCCAGACATGCCGAAGAACTTCCAGACCTCCCAGTACGACGAGCCGATCTGCTTCGACGGCTGGATGGACGTCACTCTGCCTGATCAGGAGGGCGACGGCGAGACCGTCCGGGTCGGCATCGAGCGCGCGCACATGGAGGAGGACACGGGGAAGTCGACCCACGTGGGCACCACCGGCCGCATCCACGGCGCCGACTACTCGCTGGTCGACTACAACCGCGCCGGGATCCCGCTCATCGAGATCGTCACCAAGCCGATCCTCGGCACGGGAGCGAAGGCGCCGGCCGTGGCCCGCGCGTACGTCTCCCAGCTGCGCGACCTGATCGTGGCGCTGGGCGTGTCCGAGGCCCGGATGGACCAGGGCAACCTGCGCGCCGACGTCAACCTCTCGCTGGCGCCCAAGGGCTCCGGGACGTTGGGCACCCGCACCGAGACCAAGAACGTCAACTCCTTCCGCTCGGTCGAGCGGGCCGTGCGCTACGAGATGCAGCGGCACGCCGCGGTGCTCGACTCCGGCTCCGGCGTACTGCAGGAGACCCGGCACTGGCACGAGGACACCGGCATCACCACGAGCGGCCGGGAGAAGTCGGACGCCGAGGACTACCGCTACTTCCCCGAGCCGGACCTGGTGCCGATCGCGCCGTCGCGGACGTGGGTCGAGGAGCTGCGCGGCACGCTCCCGGAGAACCCCACCGAGAAGCGTGCCCGGCTGCAGGAGGAGTGGGGCTTCAGCGACCTGGAGATGCGTGACACCGTCGGCGCCGGCGCGCTCAGCCTGGTCGAGGAGACCGTCGCCGCCGGCGCGGCTCCCCAGGCGGCCCGCAAGTGGTGGCTCGGCGAGCTGGCCCGCCGGGCCAACGACCAGGGAGTCGAGCTGGCGGACCTGAGCGTGAGCCCTGCCGACGTGGCGCGGGTCCAGGCCCTGGTCGACGAGGGCGCGATCAACGACAAGCTGGCCCGGCAGGTCTTCGACGGCCTCTTCGCCGGCGAGGGAACGCCGGACGCGATCGTGGCGGCCCGCGGCCTCGCGATCGTCTCCGACGACGGCGCGCTCTCGGCCGCCGTCGAGGCCGCGATCGCGGCCAACCCCGACGTCGCGGACAAGATCCGCGACGGCAAGGTGGCCGCCGCCGGCGCGCTCATCGGCGCGGTGATGAAGGAGATGAGGGGCCAGGCCGACGCCGCCCGGGTCCGCGAGCTGATCCTGGAGAAGCTGGGCTGACGGGCACGCGGTAACCTGCTCGGGCACAACTCCATTCATCACGCCCGCCGTGGGGGAAGCCGGTCCAAGTCCGGCGCTGACCCGCAACCGTAGGCGCGCTCACCCCCGCAGTCCCGGGGAGGAACGTGCGAGCCGGAGCACCCGCTGCGACGCGTCCTGATCTCACGCTGTCGAGGAAAGCAGCGGGTCGGCTCCCGAGCCCTCCCGTTGTGCAGCGGGAAGGAACCTCATGACCAGCACCACCCTGCGCCGGCTCGCCGCTGTCTCCGCCGGCTTCGCACTCGCGGTCTCCGGGCTCGGCACGTCGCCGGCGTCCGCCGACCCGTCCCCGGCCGGCGGCTCGGCCGCGGGCTGGATCACGGGCAAGCTCGTGAACGGCCAGCTCTTCCCGGAGGGCTTCAACAACGGCTTCAACATCGATGCCGGCCTCGCCGAGCTGGCCATGGGCAACACGGCCGCGGTCGGCCAGATCCGCGATGCCCTCGCGGGCTCGATCAACGACTACATCGCCTTCGAGCCGGACGACCCGGGCAGCACCTACGCCGGGCCCACCGCGAAGGCGCTGTCGTTCGTCGTCCGGAGCGGTGGTGACCCCACGTCGTTCGGCGGGGTGAACCTGGTCAGCCGGCTGGAGGCCACCGTGAGCTCCGCCCCAGCGACGGCCGGGCGGATCGCCGACATCAGCACCTTCGGCGACTTCGCCAACACCATCGGTCAGTCGTTCGCGACCCAGGGGCTCGCGGCCGTCAACAGCCCGAAGGCGGCCTCGGTGCGCGCGTTCCTGCTCAAGCAGCAGTGCCCGGACGGAGAGTTCCGGCTGGCCTTCTCCGACCCGGCCGACCCCCAGCAGGGCTGCATCACCAACCCGGCCGCACCCACCGGTCCGGACGTGACCGCCTACGCCGTACTCGGCCTCCAGGACCAGTACGCCGACCCGATGGTCAAGGCCGCGGTGGACAAGGCGGTCGCCTGGCTGCGGTCCATCCAGGCCGCGGACGGGTCCTTCACCGACGAGGACAGCAAACCCAACAGCAACAGCACCGGACTCGCGGGTGCGGCCCTGGGCCAATCGTGCGCGGTCGACGCGGCGACCAGGGCGGCGGCCTGGATCCGCGGCGTGCAGGTGCCCCCGGGGCAGACCGGTCCGCTCGCCGGTGACGTCGGCGCGGTGGCGTTCGGACCTGCCGAGCTCGCGGCGGCGCAGTCGGCCGGCATCACCGACCTGCAGCAGTGGAAGGTGTCGACGGCGCAGGCCACCCCGACGCTCGCCTGGGACCCCGCGGCTCCGGCGACCGTCCAGGTGAAGCCCCCCTCGAAGTTCGTCAAGGGCGGGAGTCACGTCCGGGTGAGCATCACTGGCGTCGCGAAGGGCGAGCGGGTCTGTGTCAGCGACTCGACCGGGGGGAGCGCCGCCCTGACCGGGACCGGTGCTGCGCTGAGCTACGAGGTCACGACGGCCCGCAAGGGCGGTGACGTGACCGTCACCGCGACCACCGGACCGGGCAAGGCCACCGGCACCGTCAAGGTGCTCGGCAAGGCGCGGCTGAAGCCGAAGCTGGCCAAGACCGTGCACCGGGGCCACCGCGCGGCGGTCACGGTCAAGAAGCTGGGCGCGAAGGAGAAGGTCAGGCTCTACGTCGACGGCAGGCTCGTGGCCAGGGGCAAGGCCAACAAGAAGGGCGTCTTCAAGGGCGGCTTCGCCGCGAAGCTCAAGGTCGGCAAGCACAAGCTGAAGGTGGTCGGCCAGTTCAAGAACCGCACCGGCACCGCCGCCTTCCGGGTGGTCGGCTGACGATGCGGTCCCTCACCGCCCGCCTGGCCGCCGCGGTCGTCACGACCGCGGCGGCCGGGGTGGGCATCGTCTCGGGCACCACCGCACCCGCCACCGCGGCCGCCTGCTCGGGGTCGTCCGGCGTCACCGTGGTCGTCGACCACGGGGCGCTGGGTGGCGGCATCGAGCAGGTGTGCAGCGCCTCCGGCGGCGGCAAGGCCGCGTCGTCCATCTTCGAGGGCGCCGGCTTCTCGCTCACCTACGTCCAGCAGCAGCCGGGCTTCGTGTGCCGCATCGACGGTCAGCCGTCGTCCGACCCCTGCGTGCGCACCCCGCCCACCAACGCCTACTGGGGACTCTTCTGGTCCGACGGCAGGTCGGGCTCGTGGAGCTACGCCTCGGTCGGGGCCGGGTCGTTGACGATCCCCGACGGCGGCTACGTGGGCTTCGCCTGGCAGAACGGCGGCCAGCACGCTCCCGGCGTACCGGCCACCGCACACTCCAGCAGCCCGTCGCCGACGCCCTCCACGGCACCGTCCCCAACCTCCGGCGGCGGAAGTGGCGGTGGCGGCAACGGCGGCAGCGGCGGCGGGAACGGCGGCCATCACTCGGCCGGACCGACACCCAAGCCGTCGACCAAGCCCACCAGCAAGCCCACCAGCAAGCCCACCAGCAAGCCGGACAGCACGCCGTCGGCCGGCCCGACGACGGTGCCGCCCGCCACGGACGAGGCGGGAGCCGACGCCACCGGCTCGGTGACGCCGACGCCCACGCCCACACCGACGGACCCGGCGAGCCTGCCCGCCACGACCTCCCCTGCGGCCACCGCCGCGACGTCCTCCTCCGACGTCGCGCCCGCGTCGGTCACCTCGGAGGCGGACGAGCCCGGCACCGGCGGGTCGCTGCCCGTCTGGGTGGTCCCGGCGGTGCTCGGAGTGCTGGTCTTGACCGGTCTCACGCTCGTGCTTCTGCGGCGCCGGCACCGGCCTAGCCCATAGATGTTGCGTTTTCCTGACGAGGCATTTCGAGTGCTGTACTTTCCAAGTCCGGGGCTTATCCATCGTCCGTCATGGGGCCAGGGAGGGCGTGGTGAACAGGACCTTGGCGTACGTCGCCCGCATCGCCGTCGCAGCGTTGCTGGGCCTCGCCGCGTGCCTGGTGGCCTGGTGGCCGCAGAGCGCGTCCGGGTCGGGCGGCGTCGCGGGCGTCGCACCGGCTGCGGTCCTGCCGACCCAGATGACGCCGACCGCGGCACCACCACCGCCACCGGATCCGCCGCAGACCCAGGCTCCGCCGCCGAAGCCCACCAAGAAGCCGACCAAGAAGCCGACCACGAAGCCTCACCAGAGCGGCTCCAACCACCACCAGGCGACCCACAGCTCGGGCAACCACAACAGCGGCGGCAGCCACAACAGCGGGTCGAGCTCGAGCGGCAACCACTCCTCGTCGAGCGGGCACACCTCGTCCGGCTCGAGCAGCCCGCCCTACGTCCCGCCGAGCACGCCCAGCGCGACGCCTCCCGCGCCGACCACGTCGCCCACCAAGGCACCGACGAAGGCTCCGACGAAGGCACCGACCACGCCGGCCGCTGCCGTGTCGACCGAGGCCGTGGCTCCGGTCGTCACCGCGAGCACCGACCCGAGCGACTCCGCGGCCGCCGAGTACGACACCTACCTGAGCAGCTCGGAGCCGGTGGAGACGACGAGCGCTCCGGTGTGGGTGGTGCCGGGGATCCTGCTGGTGCTCACCTCGATGCTGGCTCTGCTCGGTGGGGTGCTCGGCCGGGGCAACCGGCCGATGCTGGCCCGGGTCAGGTCCTCCTCCCGCAACGACGAGCGACCGGCCCCACCGCCGCCACCGGAGCCCCCGAGCATGTTCAAGGCGGCCCCGAGGGCGGACGCGCAGTAGCCCCGCCGCGCTCCGGGAGAATCGCCCGGTGAGTGGCGCGCGGCTGCCCCGGGACCTGCATCCCGTTGCCTGGTGGGTCTGGGCCCTCGGCCTCGCGACCGCGGCGTCGTTCACGACGAACCCGCTGGTACTGCTGACCCTCGCCGGCGTGGCGACCGTGGTGGTGCTGGCCCGGCGCTCGGAGCAGCCCTGGGCAGCGACGTTCCGGGTCTACGTCGTGGTCGCGGTGGTCGTGGTGGCGACGCGGGTGGCGTTCCGGGTGCTGCTGGGCGGTGGTGAGCAGGGCGGCAGCGTGCTGCTGGACCTCCCGGAGGTCCCGCTGCCCGACTGGGTCCTCGGGCTGCACCTTCTGGGACCGGTCACGCTGGAGTCGCTGCTCGCCGGCCTCTACGACGGCCTCAGGCTCGGCACCATCCTGGTCTGCGTCGGCGCGGCCAACGCGCTGGCCAACCCCAAGCGGCTGCTCCGTTCGGTGCCGGCGGCCCTGCACGAGATCGGGTCGGCCCTGGTGGTGGCGGTGATCATGCTTCCCCAGCTCGTGGAGAGCGCCCGGCGGGTCCGGTCCGCCCAGGCCCTGCGCGCGGGCGACTCCCGCCGCACCGGCCGGCTGCGCCGCTACCTGGTCCCGGTCCTCGAGGGCGCCCTCGAGCGGTCGCTCAGCCTGGCCGCGGGCATGGACACCCGGGGCTACGGCCGCTCGGCCGGCGCCCCGGCAGGTGAGCGCCGGCTCACCGGGGGGCTGATGCTGCTCGGCGTCTGCGGGGTGGCGGTCGGGGTCTACGCCGGGCTCGACCACACCGCGCCCCGGGTGCTGGCCACGCCGATGCTGGTCCTCGGCGTCGCCGCCGCGGTGACCGGCCTGGTCCTGGCCGGGCGCCGGGTCGGCCGGAGCCGCTACCGCCCCGACCCGTGGCAGTGGCCGGAGCTGGTGGTGATGGCCTCCGGCGTCACGACCGCGGTCATCGCCTGGTGGGTCTCGCAGCACCAGCTGCTGGTGGCCTATCCGGGGCTGACGTCGTTCCCGCCGGTGACGCCCGCAGCGCTGGCCGGCTGCCTCGTCGGCCTGATCCCGGCCGTGGCCGCACCCGAGCCCCGGGTGGTGCTCGCATGAGCCTGCTGGAGCTGCGCGACATCTCCTTCTCCTACGACGACGTGGCGGTGCTCTCGGACGTGACGCTCTCGGTCCCGGAGGGCGAGCTGGTCGTGGTGACCGGCCCCACCGGCTCGGGGAAGTCCACGCTGCTCGGCGTGGTCACCGGTCTGGTGCCGCGCTTCTCGGGCGGCACCCTGCGCGGCGACGTGCTCCTCGACGGGGTCTCGGTGCTCGAGGCGCCACCGCGTGAACGGGCGCACCTCGTCGGGTACGTCGGGCAGGAGCCGCTGGCGGGGTTCGTCACCGACACGGTGGAGGAGGAGCTGGCCTACGGGATGGAGCAGCTCGGGCTGCCGCCGGAGACGATGCGGCGGCGGGTGGAGGAGACCCTCGACCTCCTCGGCATCGCCGACCTCCGCGACCGTGACCTCAAGACCCTGTCCGGCGGACAGCAGCAGCGCGTGGCCATCGGCTCGGTGCTGACCATGCACCCGCGGCTGCTGGTGCTCGACGAGCCGACGTCGGCGCTCGACCCCACCGCGGCCGAGGACGTGCTGGCCACCATCACCCGCCTGGTCCACGACCTCGGCGTCTCCGTGCTGCTCGCCGAGCACCGGCTGGAGCGGGTGGTGCCCTTCGCCGACCGGCTCTGCCTGGTCAGCGACGGGTCGCTGGTCGTGGGAGACCCGGCGTCGGTGCTGGCCACCTCGCCCGTCGTACCCCCACTGGTCGAGCTGGGCCGCGCCGCGCGGTGGTCGCCACTGCCGCTCACCGTGCGCGACGCCCGGCGCCGCGCTGCGTCGCTCTCGCTGCCCGCGCCCCCGGAAGACCTGCCGGCCACGGCTCCAGCGGGAGCGGTGGTGAGCGGACTGACCGTCGTGCACGGCCGCACCGTGGCGCTCCGCGACCTGTCACTGACCCTGCAGCGGGGGCGGGTCACCGCGCTGATGGGCCGCAACGGCTCGGGCAAGTCGTCTCTGCTGTGGGCCCTGCAGGGCAGCGGCCCGCGGCGGTCCGGGACCGTGGCCGTCGGCGGGAGCGATCCGGTCGACCCGGCCTCGCTGCGGCCGGCCGAGCGTCGTTCGGTGGTCGGGCTGCTGCCGCAGGAGGCCGCCGACCTGCTCTACCTCGAGACCGTCGACGAGGAGTGCGCGGCCGGTGGGGACGGGACCCGGGCCATCCTGGACTCCCTGGCACCGGGCATCCCGGGCGACCAGCACCCGCGCGACCTGTCGGAGGGTCAGCGGCTCTCGCTCTCCCTCGCGCTGGTCCTCGCGTCCCGACCGCCCGTGGTGCTGCTCGACGAGCCGACGCGCGGTCTCGACTACCGGGCCAAGCGCGTCCTGGCCGCGGCGCTGCGAGGACTCGCGGCCGAGGGCCGCACCGTGCTGGTGTCGACGCACGACGTGGAGTTCACCGCCCTGGTCGCCGACGACGTGGTCGTGCTGGCCGAGGGCGAGGTCGTCTCCTCCGGACCGGTGCGCCGGGTGGTGGCCGAGTCACCGGCGTTCGCGCCGCAGGTGACCAAGGTGCTCGGCCCGCCGTGGCTGCGGATCGACGAGGTCGTCGGGGTGCTCGTCCAGTGATCACCCCACGGCGTTCTTCGTCTCCCCCGCTCCGCTCCTCCGGCGAACAACGCCGCGGGGACCCCGAAAAGCAGGTGAACGCCGTCCCGCTCTCGCTCCGCTCGGCGGTGATCCTCACCGTCGCCTCGCTGGGTGGGCTGATGATGATGGTCTGGCCGTTGCTGCTGCGGGTCCAGCCGACCGAGCGGGTGGACCCGCCGTTCCTGTTCCTGGCCCTGCTGCCCGTGGTGATCGCGGTGATCCTCTCCGAGCTGAGCAACGGCGGTCTCGACACGCGCGTGCTGGCGGTGCTGGGGGTGCTGTCGGCGCTGATCGCGATCCTGCGCGGCCTCTCGGCCGGGACCGGCGGCGTCGAGCTGGTGTTCTTCCTGCTCGTGCTCGCCGGACGGGTGTTCGGAGCGGGCTTCGGCTTCGTGCTCGGGGTGACCTCGCTGTTCGCCTCGGCCCTGATGACCGCCGGGGTCGGTCCGTGGCTGCCGTTCCAGATGCTCGTCTCGGCCTGGGTCGGCATGGGCGCCGGGCTGCTGCCCCGCCGGGTCACCGGCCGGGCGGAGATCGCCATGCTCGCGGCGTACGGCGTGGTCGCGGCCTACGCCTACGGGCTCCTGATGAACCTGTCCGGCTGGCCGTTCCTCCTCGGGGTCGTGGTGCCCGGGCACGAGCAGACGCCGCTGTCGTTCGACCCCTCGGCGCCGCTGACCGAGAACCTGCAGCGGTTCGCGGCCTACACGCTCATCACCTCGACCGGGTCCTTCGACACCGGCCGCGCCCTCACCAACGCGGTCGCCATCGTGGTCGTCGGCCCGGCTGTGCTCGCCACGCTGCGCCGGGCCGCCAAGCGCGCCACCGTGGTCGGCACCGTCGCCGCGCGCCCCGGGGGAGCGGTGGCCTCGCAACCTCCGTCCACAGGGAGAGTGGTTGCAGACCCACCGCCACCCGAGGAGGCGAAGGTCAACCGCCGGTCGGGCTGATCTCGAGGATCCGGTCGTCGCCGTCCTGGGGGTCGCCGCGACCGTCGCGGTTGCTGGTGGTGACCCAGAGGTTGCCGTCGGGGGCGACGACCACCGTGCGCATCCGGCCGTACTCGCCGACGAAGTACGCCTCCGGCTGGCCGGCGGCCTGGTCGGCGCCGGTGCCGATGACCGGGACCTTCCAGAGCCGGGCGCCGCGCAGCGCGCCGAGCCAGAGGGCACCGTCGGCGTAGGCCAGCCCGGAGGGCGAGGCGACGTCGGTGTCCCACGTGGCCTGGGGGTCGGTGTAGCCCTCGGACGCACCCCCGGAGCCCTCGTGGATCGGCCACCCGTAGTTGTGGCCCGGCTCGATCTTGTTCAGCTCGTCGAAGGTGCTCTGGCCGAACTCCGACGCCCACAGCTGACCGTCGACGAAGGCCAGCCCCTGGACGTTGCGGTGACCGAAGGACCAGACCGGCGAGTCGCCGAAGGGGTTGCCCGGCGCCGGCTTGCCGTCCGGGGTGAGCCGGAGGATCTTGCCGCCCAGGGAGTCCCGGTCCTGGGCGAGGTCGGAGTCGCCGGTCTCGCCGGTCGAGGCATAGAGCATCCCGTCGGGCCCGAACGCCAGCCGGCCGCCGTCGTGGATCCCGCCGAGCGGGATCCCGGTGAGGATCGGCGTGGTGTCACCGAGCCGGTCGCCGTCGAGCTCGGCGGTCACGATCCGGTTGTCGTCGTCGCTGCTGAGGTAGAAGTAGAGCTTGTGGTCCTGGTCGAACGACGGTGAGACGGCCACGCCCAGCAGCCCGCCCTCGCCCTGCGGTGCGGCGTCGCCGACCGTGCCGACCTCGGTCACGGCGTGGTCGTCGCCGTGGATGAGCAGCACCCGGGCCGAGTCGCGCTCGGTGACGACGGCGTCACCGTCCGGGAGGAACCCCAGGCCCCACGGAACCTCGAGGTCCGTCGCGACCGTGCCCACCACCACGGGCTCCGGACCCGAGGCGCCGGCGGTCGCGGTCGCGCTCGGCGTGACGTCGGAGCTGTTGGTCACCTCGACGGTCACCTCGTCGCCACCCTGCGTGCACCCTGCCAGGCCGAGGGTGACGAGGGCGGCCACAAGGGCGGCCACAAGGGCGGTACGGCGCATCAGAGCCGGTCCAGGAACTCCAGGAGCAGGGCGTTGACGGTGTCGGGCCGCTCCAGCTGGATGAAGTGGCTGCCCTCGAGCTCGACGTAGGTCGACTCCTTGGTCCGCGCCGCGGCCGAGGCCATGTCGCGGGCGCCCGCGAGGACGTCCCACCGGCCCGCGACGAACGCGGTCGGCACCGAGATCCTGCTGAGCGAGACCCGGCCGTGCTCGGAGGTGGCGATGGCGAGGTGCATGTACCACTCGATCGGGGTGACCAGGAACTCCCGCACCGCGTTGACGGCCCCCTCGGGGTCGATCACCGGGAACATGAACCCGCTGTGGCTGAGCACCGCGATCCCACGCGGCCCGACCGGCAGCCGGGTGCTCACCGGCGTGATCACCCGGCCGGCCACCTTCAGCGCCCGGGCCACGTTGACGGTCAGGCTCCGGGCGACCAGGCGCGGCAGCTTGAACGGCGCCAGCATGGTGGCGAAGGTGTCACCGGGGACGCCGGCCACCGCGAACAGCCCGGTGACCCGCTCGGGGTGGCGGAACGCGAGCTCGAACATCGTGTTGACCCCCATCGACCAGCCGATCACCGGCGCCTGGTCGATGCCGAAGTGGTCCATCACCGACAGTGCGTCCTCGACGAACGCCTCGATCCCGCAGTGCGCCGGGTCCTCCGGACGGTCCGAGCCACCAGTGCCACGGTGGTTCCACGACACGATCCGGACCCCGCAGTCGGGCCGCAGGAACGCCGGCCACCACCAGGGTCCGGTCCCGAGCCCGTTGCACAGCAGGACCGTGGGGCCGTCGATGAGGCCCTCGGCGTCGTTGGTCCACGCGGTCAGTCGGGTCCCGTCGTCGGAGAGGACGTCGCGGTAGGCGATGCTCGGCGCCGGCGCCACCCGCGCCGCAGAGGTCGGCATGCTCCGATTCTGCCGGAGCAGGGGTCGCCGACCCGGCTGGACGTGCCGGGTTGCGCCGATACCGACAGCAGCGGCGGGAGGGTCAGCGGCGGGGCGCCACCGCCACCTGGAGCACCTGCTCGCGAGACTTCAGCGACGCGAAGAAGGCGTCGACGTCCTCCCGCTCCGCTCGTCTCGCGGCCAGTGCGGTGCTCGCGATCATCGCGTTGCGCCGGGCCCCCAGCTGGGACTCGACCGACCACGCGCTGACGCGGCCGAGGAGGGGGTTGAACGGGTTGAGGGAAGGCATGACAAGCACTCCTGGGCGGGAGAAGAAGGAGTGACCACGACGTTAGCCGGGTCCGGTCGACAGCGCATCACCCAGATGTGAAGAGCGCGTGAACAGTTCCATGAAGGATTCCTGAGGACCCGCGCAGCCGCGTCCGGCCTTCGCGAGCTCAGTCCGGCACCGGCTCGGAGATGGTGGCGCCGGAGCGGGTGGCTCCGACGCTGGCGGCCACCACGCAGGCCATCGCGAGCAGCTGCACCGGCCCGAGCACCTCGTGCACGACGACGAAGCCGGCCAGGGCCGCCGCGGCCGGCTCGAGGCTCATCAGGATGCTGAACACCGCGGGGCGCAGCGTGCGCAGCGCGATGAGCTCGCAGGTGTAGGGGATCACCGAGCTGAGCAGCCCCACCAGCGCTCCGAGGACCAGGACCCTGGTGTCCGCGAGCTGGTCGGCGTACCGCCCCAGCGCGGCAGGGGTGAGCAGCAGCGTGGCGACCAGGCTGGCCACCGCCAGCCCCTCGACCCCCTGCCAGCGCCGCCCGGTCCGCGCACTGAGCAGGATGTACGCCGCCCAGCAGGCGGCCGCCAGGAGTGCGAAGGCCACGCCCGCCCAGGTCAGGTCGCCCGGCTCGAGGCCGAGCAGCAGCACCCCGAGCCCCGCCAGCGCGACCCAGACCAGGTCGCGGGGGCGGCGTGAGCCGACGACGGCAAGGGTCAGCGGGCCGACGAACTCCAAGGTGACGGCCAGCCCGATCGGGATCCGGGCGAAGGACTGGTAGATCGACCAGTTCATCAGCCCGAGGACGAGACCGAAGGCGACGACGACCAGCCAGTCCTGCCTGCTGCGGCCGCGGAGCGCCGGCCGGGCGACGGCCAGCAGCACGACGGCGCTGGTGACCAGCCGCAGCCACACGATGGTCGTCGGGGCCACCTCGTCGAACAGCGTCTTGGCCACCGCCGCGCCGAACTGCACCGACAGGATCCCGAGCAGGACCAGCCAGACGGGGGAGACGCGCAGCGATGAGTCCCGCCCGGCCACCCGGTCAACCTATCGACGTGTGTCGGCGACTCCGGCAAGCATGTGCACAGGAGGGTGCGAACCATGGTTGGAACGGTGCTGTTGGTCGGGACCCGCAAGGGCCTCTGGATCGGGACCTCGGACGAGTCCCGCGAGGAGTGGCGGTTCACCGGGCCGCACTTCGACATGGAGGAGGTGTACTCCTGCCTGGTCGACACCCGGACCGACCCACCGCGGTTGTACGCCGGCGCGTCCTCGAGCTGGCTGGGCCCCCGGGTCCGGCGGTCCGAGGACCTCGGCGCCACCTGGACCGAGGGCGACGATGGGGGGATCCGTTTCCCCGAGGGCAGCGGCGCCTCGGTCGAGAGGGTGTGGCAGCTGGCGGCCGGCCACGAGCCGGACACGCTGTGGGCCGGCACCGAGCCGGGTGCGGTCTGGCGCTCCACCGACGGCGGCCGCACGTTCGCGCTCGAGCAGAAGCTCTGGGACCACCCCCACCGGCTGGAGTGGGGGGCGGGGTTCGGGGGCCAGGCCTTCCACACGATCCTGCCGCACCCGGACGACCCGGACTCGGTGACGGTCGCCATCTCGACCGGTGGGGTCTACCAGACCGTCGACGGCGGCGACTCGTGGGAGCCGCGCAACCAGGGCATCCGGGCCGAGTTCCTGCCCGAGGGCCAGCAGTACCCGCCGTTCGGCCAGTGCGTGCACAAGGTGACCCGGCACCCCGCACGCCCGGACCGGCTCTTCCTCCAGAACCACGGAGGGGTGTACCGGTCCGATGACCATGCCGCGTCGTGGAGCTACATCGGCGACGGCCTGCCGGCTGACTTCGGCTTCCCCATCGTGGTCCACCCGGAGGAGCCGGACACCGTCTTCGTCTTCCCGAACAGCGGTGGCGACGGGCGCCACCCGCCGGAGGGGCGGGCACGGGTGTGGCGGTCCAGGGACGCAGGGGACTCGTGGGAGGAGCTCGGTGAGGGGTTGCCCGACCTGTTCTGGGTGAGCGTCATGCGCGACGCGATGTGCGTCGACGACCACGCGTCCCCTGGGCTCTACTTCGGCGCACGCAACGGCGCGGTGTGGAGCTCGGTCGACTCCGGCGAGAGCTGGCGCCAGGTCGTCGCCAACCTCCCCGACGTCATGGTGGTCCGGGCCGCCGCCGTCTGACGGCGGCCCGGACCCTCGGGGCCTGTGGGCGTCAGTGGCTGGCGCCGAGCTCCGCGTCCTCGACCGCGGCCTCGTCGCGCACCGTGTCGATGTTCTCCCTGGCCTGGTCCGGAGCGAGCCGGACGGCGTACGCGATGGCGTAGACGATGACCGAGAAGACCAGGATGAGCGCCAGGGACTCCTCGAAGTTCAGCCAGCCGAGGTTGCCCTTGCGCGGGTCGTCGGGAAAGTTGCCGAGGTAGGAGATCAGCGTGACGCCGCCGAGCCAGGGCAGCAGCCATGCCGCGCCGGAGGGGAAGTCCAGCTGCGGTGACCGCACCTTGCCGGTCAGCGTGAAGGCGCCGAGCAGCGCGAAGCCGATCAGGACCGAGACCATCAGCTTCCAGACGATGTCCCAGCCCGACCAGTAGATGATGAGGTTGGAGCCGAAGAATGCCAGCACCGGGATGACGTGGCCGCCCGGCAGCCGGAACGGCCGCTCCTCGTCGGGGACCTGCTTGCGCAGCGCCACCATGACCAGCGGGCCGGACGCGAAGGACATCACCGTGGCCGAGGTGATGAACCCCACGAGCTGCTGCCAGCTGGGGAACGGCAGGAACACGATCAGGCCGACGACGAACGCCACGATCAGGCTCACCAGCGGGACGCCCCGGTTGGTCGTCCTGGCCAGCGCCTCGGGTGCGTTGCCGTTCTTGGCGGCCGCGTAGGAGATCCGGGCGGTGATCGTGGTGTAGATCAGCCCCGTGTCACCGGGGGACACGATCGCGTCGATGTAGAGCAGGACGGCCAGCCAGGCCAGGCCGAGCAGCGAGGCCAGCGCCGCCAGCGGGCCGAAGTCGTTCTCGAAGCTCAGGTTGGCCCAGCCGTGGGAGTCGTCGAGGATCGAGGGGTGCAGGGCGCCGATGAAGGCGATCTGCAGCAGGATGTAGAGCACCCCCGTGATCAGCACCGAACCCACCACCGCGAGGGGCACGTTGCGACGCGGGTTGTCGGTCTCGCCGGCCAGCTCGATGCCCTGCCGGAAGCCGAGGTAGGAGAAGACGATCCCCGAGGTGGCCACCGCGGTGAAGACGCCGTGGACGCCGTTGGGGGCGAAGCCGTGGTCGGAGAAGTTGCCCGGGTGGAAGGCGGTGACCAGGAAGGCCACGATCACCAGGGCGATCATCCCTAGCTTCCACCAGACCAGCACGTTGTTGATGCGGGCGAACCAGCGGATGCCGAAGTAGTTGATCACCACGAAGACCGCCATCAGCACCACGGCGGCCGCGTAGCCCAGTGCGGTGAGCGTGTGCACGCTCTCGCCGTCGATGACGTGCTCGTGGGTGAACGGCGCGTACTTGGTGCCGTACTGCAGCGCCGCCTCGACCTCGATGGGGGCCGTGGTCGCCACCGCGACCCAGGTGATCCACGCGGTCGTGAAGCTCGCGAACGAGCCGAAGGACATGTGCGGGTAGCGCACCACGCCTCCGGAGAGCGGGAACATCGTCCCCAGCTCGGCATAGACGAGCGCGATCAGGAGGATCATCACGCCGCCGAGCGCCCACGAGATGATCGCTGCCGGGCCTGCCTCGGTCGAGGCATTGAGGGCTCCGAACAGCCAGCCGGAGCCGATGATCGAGCCGACACTGGCGAACAGGAGCCCCACCACGCCGACGTGCCGGCGCAGCTCGTGGCCCTGCCGCGGTGTCTCGTGTTCCCGCGTCACGGTTGCCATGACGAGCCGGTACCCCGTTGCGCCAGCGCATGCAACCGTTCGACCAGCATTGCCCTTGCGCGGGTCACAGCGCGGTCACAGAATCCCGCGCATGGGTACCCCCTTCGAGGTCGTCCGATCGACCTCCATCGCGGCCGACCAGGCTCGCATCCACGGGCTCATCGACGACTTCCACCACTGGACCGAGTGGTCACCGTGGGAGGACGTCGACCCGACGCTCAGCCGCACCTACACCGGACCGACCTCCGGAGTCGGCGCGCACTACGCCTGGAAGGGCAACCGCAGGGCCGGTCAGGGCTGGATGGAGATCACCGACTCCTCCCCGGACCGCGTCCAGATCGAGCTGGCGTTCATGAAGCCGATGCGCAGCACCCAGCAGGTCGAGTTCACGATCGTCCCCACGAGCGCCGGCTCGGACGTCACCTGGCGGATGTCCGGCCAGCACGAAGGGGTGATGATGACCCTGTTCAGCAAGGTCGTGCCGATGGACAGGCTGGTCGGCAAGGACTTCGAGAAGGGGCTGGCCCGGCTCAAGACCACCGCCGAGAGCCCCTGACCCGCAGGTCATATCCTGACGGCGCGGCGGCCGCGCCCTGCGCGCGTCGTACGCTCGCGCCATGGTTGAGCAGTCAGGAAGCGCCCCGGACATCAAGCCGCGCTCGCGCGAGGTGACCGACGGCCTCGAACGGGCCGCGGCGCGGGGGATGCTCCGGGCGGTCGGCATGGGCGACGAGGACTTCGCCAAGCCCCAGATCGGCGTCGCGTCGAGCTGGAACGAGATCACGCCCTGCAACCTGTCGCTGCAGCGGCTGGGGCAGGCGGTCAAGAACGGCGTGCACGCGGCCGGCGGCTACCCGCTCGAGTTCGGCACCATCTCGGTGTCCGACGGCATCTCGATGGGCCACGAGGGCATGCACTTCTCGCTGGTCAGCCGGGAGATCATCGCCGACTCGGTCGAGACCGTGATGATGGCCGAGCGGCTCGACGGCTCGGTGCTGCTGGCCGGCTGCGACAAGTCGCTGCCCGGGATGCTGATGGCGGCCGCGCGGCTGGACCTGGCCGCCGTCTTCCTCTACGCCGGCTCGATCATGCCCGGCCAGGTCGACGGTCGCGACGTCACGATCATCGATGCCTTCGAGGCGGTCGGGGCGTGCCTGGCCGGCAAGATCAGCCGCGAGGAGGTGGACCGGATCGAGCGGGCCATCTGCCCGGGCGAGGGCGCGTGCGGCGGGATGTACACCGCCAACACCATGGCCGCGATCGCCGAGGCGATCGGCATGTCGCTGCCCGGGAGCGCCGCGCCGCCCGCGGTGGACCGCCGCCGGGACGGGTTCGCGCACCGCTCCGGCGAGGCCGTGGTCAACCTGCTCAAGCAGGGCATCACCGCGCGGCAGGTGATGACCCGCGAGGCCTTCGAGAACGCGATCACCGTGGTCATGGCGCTGGGCGGCTCCACCAACGCCGTACTCCACCTGCTGGCCATGGCGCGCGAGGCCGACGTCGACCTCACCATCGACGACTTCAACCGGATCGGCGACAAGGTGCCGCACCTCGGCGACCTCAAGCCGTTCGGTCGCTACGTCATGAACGACGTCGACAAGGTCGGCGGCATCCCCGTGGTGATGAAGGCCCTGCTGGACGCCGGACTGATGCACCGCGACGCGCTCACCGTGACCGGGAGGACGATGGCCGAGAACCTCGAGGCGCTCGCCCCGCCGGCGATCGACGACGACGTGATCCGCTCGCTGGACCGGCCGATCCACAGGACCGGCGGCCTGACGATCCTCAAGGGGTCCCTGGCGCCCGAGGGCGCGGTGGTCAAGACCGCCGGCTTCGACGAGTCGGTCTTCACCGGCACCGCGCGGGTCTTCGACGGCGAGCGTGCCGCGATGGACGCACTCGAGGCCGGGTCGATCGTCGCCGGGGACGTCGTGGTCATCCGCTACGAGGGACCCAAGGGTGGCCCCGGCATGCGGGAGATGCTGGCCATCACCGGCGCGATCAAGGGCGCGGGGCTCGGCAAGGACGTCCTGCTCATCACCGACGGCCGGTTCTCCGGGGGTACGACGGGGCTCTGCGTCGGCCACATCGCCCCCGAGGCGGTCGACGGCGGCCCCATCGCGTTCCTGCGCGACGGCGACCGGATCACCCTCGACGTGCTCAACCGCAGCCTCGAGGTCGAGATGGGCGAGGGCTGGGACTCCCGCAAGGACGGGTGGGAGCCGCTGCCGCCGAAGTACACGACCGGCGTGCTGGCCAAGTACCGCAAGCTCGTCGCCTCCGCCGCCCACGGGGCGGTCACGGGCTGAGGGAGCCGCCGGCGGGGGGGTCGGCGGGGATCCCGCGCAACCGAACGCGATCGCCTATCGTCTCCGTTTCGATGGACAAGTCCGAACGCCCCGCCCTGGTCGCCTGCCTCCTCGGCATCGCCATGCTCATCGCGATCGCGGCCGCCGTACCCGACGCCTCCAACCTGCCGGCCTGGGGGGCGATGCCCGACGCAGGTGCACAGGCGGTCACGGTGTCGTCGGCGTCCGGATCCTCGGGTACGTCGCACTCCGGCTCGGGCGCCCCGGCGGGTCCCTCGCAGCCCGACAATGCTCCGGCCACCCAGCCCGCTACCCAGCCGGGCCCGCCCAAGACCCTGCCCGGCGGCCAGACGAAGATCTTCGGCGACGGCCGGTTCCTGGTCGCCTACTACGGCACCGCCGAGACCGGCGCGCTCGGCGTCCTCGGCGAGACCAGCCCCGACCAGATGCAGCGCCGGGTGCACCGCGCCGCGCAGCCGTTCGCGCGCAGGCACCAGCCCGTGCAGGTGGTCTACGAGCTGATCGTGACCATCGCGGACCGCTACCCGGGCAAGGGCGGCGACTACTCCCACGACATCCCGCGCGCCGAGGTGCAGAAGTACATCGATGCCGCGCACCGCCACGACGCACTGCTCCTGCTCGACATCCAGCCCGGCCGGTCGGACTTCCTGACCGTCGCCAAGCGCTGGGCGTGGGCGCTGAAGGACCCCTACGTCGGCCTGGCCCTCGACCCCGAGTGGCGGATGGGCAGGCACGGCGTCCCCGGCACCCGGATCGGGTCGGTCGACGCCCGCGAGGTCAACCGGGTGTCGGCCTGGCTGCGCGACCTGGTGGCCCGCCACCACCTGCCGCAGAAGCTGTTCGTGCTGCACCAGTTCCGGGTCGACATGATCGACCACATCGGCAGCATCGAGCCGCGGCGCGGTCTCGTCATGGTCCAGCACGTCGACGGGTTCGGTACGCCGGGCCAGAAGCTCGACACCTTCCACACCGTCGTCCGGCCGCACCAGTTCTTCCTCGGCTTCAAGCTGTTCTACGACGAGGACGTCCACCGGATGTCCCCGGCCGAGGTGCGCCGGATCAGGCCGAAGGTTCGATTCGTCAGCTTCCAGTGACCGGGCGGACCCGCCCGGCCGGAGCCGGACGGGTCGCCTGGGTCACACGCCGAGGTTCAGCGCCGCGAGGATCTGGTTGAGCAGCCCGGCGATCTGGCCGAGCAGCCCTGCGATCGGCGTACCGTCGAGGAGTCCGGCGACGGCGCAGAGGAGGTTCCCCAGCAGGTTGCCGGCGCCGGGGACGGCGGTGATGTCGAGGACCACCTGGTTGAGGTGGACCGTCAGGCCCAGCAGGTTGAGGTCCAGCGGACCCAGCACCAGGTGGAGGACGTTGCACGCCGCGCGGTCCGACACGGCCGACTTGGCGGCATCGCGGCCGAGGTGGTGCCCGGCTATCGACTTCACGGGCACGCTCCGGAGCGCGCTGAACGTCGTGTTGCCCGACGCCTGGTGGATCACTCCCTGCAGGAGGCCCTTGACCATCAGGTCGCCGTGCTTGCGCGCGACGTGGAGCGGCGTGAACGTGCCGGTGACGCGCTGGCCGTTGGCCGTCTTGCCCTTGATCTTCGAGACCAGCTTGCCCTGGTCGGTGTGGGCGACGGCGCGTGAGGTGGTGGATTGGGTGCTTCGTGCTGCGGCCTGGGGCGCGGCGCTCACCGGCTGGTTCGCGAGCGCCAACGAGGCGGAGGCCACCAGGGCGACGATGCCGACGCTGACGGAGCGGTGACGAGGACTGAACATCGGTTTCCCTCCCGAGTTGAGGACCCGATGTCTGAGCGCACCTCCCCGTGAGGTCCGGCCGGCCACGTGACCGGTTCTTGTGCGGGTTGCCGAACTGCCCGATCCCCAAACCACCCCCATGGGTGGTGCCGGTCGAACGAGGCACGCGGGGCGTGCGATACACACGTCCTGTGACCACGGCGCCCCGACCGACCGCAGCCGACCTCGATGCCCGCGACCCCCTGGCCGCTCACCGCGACCGTTTCGTGGGCGCGGAGTCCTCGCTGGCCTACTTCGACGGCAACTCGCTCGGCCGGCCACTGAAGGCGACCGGCGCGCGGCTGGCGGAGTTCGTCGAGCACGAGTGGGGCGAGCGGCTGATCCGCGGCTGGGACGAGCGGTGGTACGACCTTCCGCTCACCCTCGGCGACCGGCTCGGCCGGGTGGCGCTCGGGGCCTCGGCCGGACAGGTGGCGATCGGTGACTCGACGACCGTGCTGCTCTACAAGCTGATGCGGTCCGCCGTCGCCGCGCGGCCCGGCCGGAGCGAGATCGTGCTCGACCGCGACCAGTTCCCCACCGATCGGTACGTCGCGGCAGGAGTCGCCGAGGAGTGCGGGCTCACGCTCCGCTGGATCGAGGTCGACCCCGCCGGAGGCGTGTCCCCGGAGCAGCTGTCCGAGGCGATCGGACCGCGGACCGCGCTGGTGGTGCTCAACCACGTCGCCTACCGCTCGGCGTTCCTCGCGGACGCGGCGGCGCTGACCAGGGTCGCGCAGGACGCCGGCGCGCTGGTGCTGTGGGACCTGTGCCACTCGGCGGGCGTCGTGCCCGTCGAGCTCGACCGCTGGGGCGTCGACCTGGCCGTCGGGTGCACCTACAAGTACCTCAACGGCGGCCCCGGCTCCCCGGCGTTCCTCTACGTGGCGGAGCGGCACCTGGCCGAGCTCACCCAGCCGATCCAGGGCTGGATGGGCGCCGAGGACCCGTTCCTGATGGGGCCGTCGTACGTCCCGGCCGCCGGGATCAGGCGCTTCCTCTCCGGCACGCCGGCGATCCTGGGGATGCTGGCCCTCGAGGACATGGTCGACCTGGTCGAGGAGGCCGGGATGGCGGAGATCCGGGCCAAGTCGATGGCGCTCACCGAGCACGCGGCCGAGGTCTCCGCCGAGCTGCTCGCTCCGCTGGGTGTTGTGCTCGGCTCGCCCGTCGACGCAGAGCGACGCGGTGGCCACATCACGCTGAACCACCCGCTGATGCGCGAGGCGACGGCGGCGCTGTGGGCGCAGGACGTGATCCCCGACTACCGCGACCCGAACGGCCTGCGGATCGGGCTGTCCCCGCTCTCGACGTCGTACGCCGAGGTGCGCGCCGGGTTGGAGTCGGTTCGCGACGTGCTCGAGGGGTTGGCAACCTGACCGGGTGACCAGGTCAGTGGATCCGGTCCCGCCAGTCCTCCGGCACCCGCTCGGCCGGGCCGGGCACGGTCTGGTCCTCGGGGTGCGCGGTGGGCGGCGCCAGCACCGGGCCGAGGTGACCCGACTCGGTGCGGTAGTCCCAGAACCAGTCCTCGCCGGGCTCGAAGCTCTGGATCACCGGGTGCCCGGTCGCCCGGAAGTGTGCGGTTGCGTGCTGGGCCGGTGAGGTGTCGCAGCAGCCGACGTGGCCGCACTGGGCGCAGCGGCGCAGGTGCACCCACCAGCCGCCGGCGGCCTCGCACTCGGCGCAGCCGGTCCCGCTGGGCGGGACGTCGGTGTCGATCGAGAGGTCGGTCATGGCTGCACAGCTCCTCCGCGGTAGGGGTCCCATGCCGACCCTAGAGCTTGGATCTAGGGTCGGTCCGTGCCCGAGACGAACGAGTACGGCCAGCCGGTCGGTGACCTCGTGCGGCAGTGGTCGCCCCGGGCGCGCCCGGAGCCGGTGACGCTGACGGGTCGGTACGTCGTGGTCGAGCCCCTCGCCGTGGAGCACGCGGTCGCGCTGCTGGCGTCGACCTGCGGCCCCGACGACCGGCCGCTGTGGACCTATCGCGCGACCGAGCCGCCGGCGGACCTCGACGAGATGACCGGGCTCATCGCCAGGACGCTCGCGACGCCCGACCTGCTGACCTTCGCCCTGCTCCCCGACGGGAGGGCGGCCGAGGGCATCGCGTCGTTCACCCGGCTGGACCCGGCGACGGGCCAGGTCGAGGTCGCCGGTGTGCTCTTCGCCCGCACGATGCAGCGCACGCAGGCCGCCACCGAGGCGATCCACCTGCTGATGCGCTACGCGCTCGAGGACCTCGGCTACCGGCGGTTCGAGTGGAAGTGCGACTCGCTCAACGAGCCGTCCCGGCGGGCGGCGGCCCGGCTCGGCTTCCGCTACGAGGGGCGGTTCCGGCACCACATGGTGACCAAGGGACGCAACCGCGACACCGACTGGTTCTCGGTCACCGATGCCGAGTGGCCGGCCGTACGCGCGGCGCACGAGGCCTGGCTGGACGTCGGCAACTTCGACGCCGCCGGGGTGCAGCGGTCTCGGTTGTCCGACCTGACCCGTCCGCTGCTGGAGGCTGTCGGCGGCGCGTGACACGGTGAGGGCATGGACCAACGGATCAGCTTCCTCTCCCTGGCCGTCCGCGACCTCGAGGCGAGCCGTAGGTTCTACGTCGAGGGGCTCGGGTGGACGCCGGACCTCGAGGTGGAGGGCGACGTGGTCATGATCATGGTGGGCGAGCACGTGGTGCTCTCGCTGTGGGACCGCGAGCACTTCCAGGCCGAGGTCGGCACCATCGCCGAGGGCGACGGCGTGCCACCGTTCACGATCTCCCACAACGTCGCGACCGAGGCCGAGGTCGACGAGGTGCTCGCGACCGCGCGCGCCGCCGGGGCCGAGCCGGTGCACGAGGCGCAGCCGCGTGAGTGGGGCGGCTACACCGGATACTTCGCGGATCCGGACGGATACCGCTGGGAGATCGCCACCAACCCCGGACCCATCGGACACAAGGTGCTGCCATGACCGACCCCAAGCAGGTGCTCCGCTACCCCGACATCATCGGCGAGGCGGGCCTCGACGACTGGCGGTTCTTCCTCGGCCGGCTGCACGCGCGGTTCAGGACCGGGAGCTTCGTCAAGGGTCTCGAGCTCGTCACGAGGGTCACCGAGGCCGCCGAGGCGGCCAACCACCACCCCGACGTGGTGCTCACCTACCCGCAGGTCGACGTCGACCTGACCAGCCACGACGTCGGCGGCGTGACGTCCCGCGACCTCGACCTGGCGCGCCGCATCTCCGCCATCGCCGCCGAGCTCGGCGTCGAGGCGGCGCCGCGCGAGGTGTCCACCCTCGAGCTGGCGCTCGACGTGCCGGACGCCGACGAGGTCAAGCCGTTCTGGCGCACTGTCCTCGGCTATGTCGACCACGGCGACTGGCCCGAGGTGATCGACAAGGGTGGCCGCAACAGCACGCTGTGGTTCCAGGACGCGCCGGGCGCCACCGGCGAGGTCCAGCAGCGGTTCCACCTCGACATCGTGGTGCCGCGGGAGGTCGCCGAGGAGCGCGTCCAGGCCGCGCTCGACGCCGGCGGCACGCTGGTCAGCACCGACGCGGTGCCGGCCTACTGGATCCTCGCCGACGCGCACGGCAACAAGGTCTGTGTCTGCACCGCCGACGGCCGGCAGCCGCCGGAGGACGGCTCCTAACGCGACTCCACCGCCAGCACCAGCTCGCGGAGCAGGTCGGCCAGCCGGTGCTGGTCGGCGGGGGAGAGGACCCCCAGCAGTGCGGCCTCGTCGCGCCCCTCGAGCCTGGCGTGCCGGTCGAAGGCCCGGCGCCCCTTCGCGGTCAGCCGGACGTGCACCCGTCGGCGGTCGCCCCTGTCGAGCGTCCGGGTGATCAGCCCGCTCTCCTCGAGCGGGCCCAGCCGCGCGGACAGCGCGCCCCGGGTGAGGCCGAGGTGGGTGGCGAGGTCGGAGGGGCTTGCGGTGTAGGGCGGCCCGAGCCGCCGCAGTGCGAGCAGGATCTTGAACGACGGACGGGGCAGGCCGGCGTCGGTGTGTGCGGCGTCGCGGCTCCCGGCAAGGTGGCGGCTGAGGATCATCAGCCGCGCGATCACGGCCTCGTGCACCGGGTCGAGGTAGTCCAGCTCGTCGCGCCACCGCGCCACGTGCCGGTCGACCGAGTCCTGCCTCATGTCACCTCCCGGAAATAGTTTTCTGGAGAATAGTTTTCTATCAAACTATCTTGTGGGACATGCACGCCGCCACCACCGACCTGCCCGCCCTCCTCGACGCCGTCTCCGCCCTCGGCCGCGCGGCACGCTACGACGAGGCGCTGGCGCTCCTCGATGCCACCCAGCCGGCGGACGAGGCCGACCGGCTCGCCCTGCTCATGGCGCGGGCAGGGGTGGTCGGGCGGCGCGACTACACGCGCGGCGTCCCCTCCGGCGCCGACCACCCGCTCGACGCCGCCACCGAGCTCGCCCGCGAGCTGGGCACCGGCCCGACCACCTCGTGGGACCTGGCCATGCTGCACCTGCGCCGGCAGTACGCCGACCAGCTCGTCGACGGGATCGGCCCCGCCGGGCGGGACCAGGCGGTCGTGGCCGCGATGACGGTCGAGGCGACCCGGCTGCGCGACACCGCACCCGACGACGGCCGGCGCGGGTGGGCGCTGATGTGCCTCGGCTGGATTGCGGACAACCTGCGCGGTGACCGCGACCACGCGCCGGCCCACTACGAGCAGGCGCTCGGGCTCGGCCGTGCGGTGGACGACCCGGTGCTGGTCTTCGAGGCTCAGCGGCACCTGGGCGACCACGCGCACGACGACGGCGACCACGCCGCGGCTCTGGCTGCCTGGCAGGAGTCCGCGACGGCCGCGGCCCGGGGCGGCCACGTGCTCGGTGTCCTCGCCCAGCAGGTGCTCCTCGCCGTGCTCGCGCGGGACGCCGGGGACGAGGCGGGTGCGCGGGCGCTGGCCGCCGAGACGCTCCGCTGGGCGGACGCCGTGGGCGCTGCCCGGCTGGCCGCACAGGCCGCCGACGTCCTGGCCGGGGTGGACCCCACGCAGCCGCCTCCCGGTTCCCAGGGTTGAGACGGCCGTCCCGCATGATGGGACGGCCGGGTGCCGGGATGCCGCTCGACCGGCGATGCGACTACCGTGACGTCATGCGCCAGGACCTCCTCGTACGCATGCGACGCGCCGGCTGAGCTGCCCACCCGCAGCCGTCTGCGCGTCACCCCTCGTTGACCAGCGGGTCCGGGGGGTTTTTTGTTGCGAGGAAGGGGCCGAGCTTGCTCGGGCCCTTCAGAGGAAAGGAAAGGGAAGGACCCCAGACCGATGAGCGAGCAGATCACGGGAGCGCAGAGCCTGGTCACGTCGCTGGAGGCCGCCGGTGTCACCGACATCTTCGGCATCCCTGGTGGCGCCATCCTGCCGGCGTACGACCCCCTCATGGACTCCAGGATCCGGCACATCCTGGTCCGTCACGAGCAGGGCGCCGGCCACGCTGCACAGGGGTACGCCGTCGCCACCGGCCGGGTCGGCGTCTGCATGGCCACCTCCGGGCCCGGTGCGACGAACCTGGTCACGCCGATCGCGGACGCGCACATGGACTCGGTCCCCATCGTGGCCGTCACCGGCCAGGTCGGCGCGGCCTCGATCGGGACCGACGCCTTCCAGGAGGCCGACATCCGCGGCATCACGATGCCGATCACCAAGCACAACTTCCTGGTCACCGACCCCGACGAGATCCCGCGCCGGATCGCCGAGGCCTTCCACATCGCGAGCACCGGCCGCCCCGGGCCGGTGCTGGTCGACATCGCGAAGTCCGCGTTGCAGGCCATGACGACGTTCGAGTGGCCGGCCGAGCTGCACCTGCCCGGCTACCGCCCGGTCACGCGCCCGCACGCCAAGCAGATCCGCGAGGCGGGCCGGCTGATCCTGGAGTCGCGCCGGCCGGTGCTCTACGTCGGCGGGGGCGCGATCCGCGCGCGCGCCGCGAAGGAGCTCAGGCAGCTCGCGGAGCTGACCGGGATCCCGGTCATCACCACACTGATGGCGCGCGGCGCCTTCCCCGACAGCCACCCGCAGCACTTCGGGATGCCCGGCATGCACGGCACGGTCGCCGCCGTGGCCGCGCTGCAGAAGAGCGACCTGATCATCAGCCTCGGCGCCAGGTTCGACGACCGCGTCACCGGCACCCTGGACTCGTTCGCGCCCGGCGCGAAGGTGATCCACGCCGACATCGACCCCGCCGAGATCGGCAAGAACCGGCACGCCGACGTCCCCATCGTCGGTGACGTGCGCGAGGTGCTGCTCGACCTGCTCGTCGCCCTCACGGCCGAGGCCGACGCGGGCCACACCGGCGACTACGAGGGCTGGGTGAAGTTCCTCGAGGGCGTCCGCGACACCTACCCGCTCGGCTACGACAAGCCCGCAGGCTCGCTCGCGCCGCAGTACGTCATCGAGCGGCTCGGCGCGATCGCCGGCCCCGACGCGATCTACACCGCCGGCGTCGGCCAGCACCAGATGTGGGCGGCACACTTCGTCGGTTACGAGCGGCCGCAGAGATGGATCAACTCCGGAGGCCTGGGGACCATGGGCTTCGCCGTGCCCGCGGCGATGGGCGCCCAGGTCGGCTGCCCCGACGACGTCGTGTGGGCCATCGACGGCGACGGCTGCTTCCAGATGACCAACCAGGAGCTCGCCACCTGTGCGATCAACAAGATCCCGATCAAGGTCGCCGTCATCAACAACGAGTCGCTGGGGATGGTCCGGCAGTGGCAGACGCTGTTCTACAACGAGCGCTACTCCAACACCGACCTGCACTCGAAGCGGATCCCCGACTTCGTCAAGCTCGCCGACGCCTACGGCTGCGTGGGGCTGGCGTGCGAGACGCCGGAGGACGTCGACGCCACGATCACCAAGGCGATGGAGATCAACGACGTCCCGGTGGTCGTCGACTTCCGCGTGCACCGCGACGCGATGGTGTGGCCGATGGTCGCCGCCGGCACCAGCAACGACGACATCAAGTACGCGCGCGACCTCGCGCCGCAGTTCGACGAGGACGACATCTAGCCATGAGCAACCACACCCTCTCGGTCCTGGTCGAGAACCAGCCCGGCGTCCTGGCCCGGATCGCCGGCCTGATCAGCCGGCGCGGCTTCAACATCGAGTCGCTGGCGGTCGGTCCCACCGAGCACGCCGAGATCTCGCGGATGACGATCGTCGTCAACGTCGAGGACTCGCCGCTGGAGCAGGTCACCAAGCAGCTCAACAAGCTGGTCGAGGTGATCAAGATCGTCGAGCTCGACCAGGAGGCCTCGGTGCACCGCGAGCTCGTGATGGTCAAGGTCGCGGCCACCTCCGAGACCCGCGGCCAGATCCTCGACGTGGTCCAGCTGTTCCGGGCCAGTGTGGTCGACGTGGCCGCCGACGCGGTGACCGTCCAGGTGATCGGCAACGCCGCCAAGATCGCCGACCTGCTCCGGATCCTCGAGCCGTTCGGGATCCGCGAGCTCGTCCAGTCCGGCATGGTCGCGATCGGCCGCGGCTCCCGCTCGATCTCGGAGCGGTCACTGCGTCCGGTGGCCGTGCCGACGCCGCCGGCCGTGGGGTGAGAAGGTCACCGGATATCCGGTGACCCCTGAACTTCTGTAGCGAGATCTCGGCACAGAAGCGACAAACTCCCCTGAGAAGCACTCCGACCAGACCCTGCAAGGCAACACAGAAGGAGCAGCCCCGTGGCTGAGATGTTCTACGACGACGACGCCGACCTGGCCCTGATCCAGGACAAGAACGTGGCCGTGATCGGCTACGGCAGCCAGGGCCACGCCCACGCGCTGTCGCTGCGCGACTCCGGTGTCGACGTGCGGGTCGGGCTGCAGCCCGGCTCGAAGAGCCGCGAGAAGGCCGAGGCCGAGGGGCTGCGGGTGCTCACGCCGCGGGAGGCCGCCGAGGAGGCCGACGTCATCGTGATCCTCGCGCCGGACCAGCACCAGAGGAGGCTGTACGCCGAGGAGATCGCCCCCGAGCTCGCCCCCGGAGACACGCTCGTCTTCGGCCACGGCTTCAACATCCGCTTCGGCTACATCACCCCGCCCGAGGGCGTCGACGTGTTCATGGTCGCGCCGAAGGGGCCGGGTCACCTGGTCCGCCGGGAGTACGTCGACGGCCGCGGCGTACCGGTCCTCGTCGCCGTCGAGAAGGACGAGTCCGGCCAGGCCTGGCCGCTCGCGCTGTCCTATGCGAAGGCGATCGGCGGGCTCCGGGCGGGCGGGATCAGGACGACGTTCGCCGAGGAGACCGAGACCGACCTGTTCGGCGAGCAGGCCGTCCTGTGCGGTGGCGCCTCGCAGCTGATCATGTACGGCTTCGAGGTGCTCACCGAGGCCGGCTACCAGCCCGAGGTCGCCTACTTCGAGTGCCTCCACGAGCTCAAGCTGATCGTCGACCTGATGTACGAGGGCGGCATCGCCAAGCAGCGGTGGTCGGTCTCCGACACGGCCGAGTACGGCGACTACGTCTCCGGCCCGCGGGTGATCACCCCGCAGGTGAAGGAGAACATGAAGGCCGTGCTGGAGGACATCCGCAACGGCTCCTTCGCCCAGCGCTTCATCGACGACCAAGACGCCGGCGCGCCCGAGTTCGCCGAGCTGCGCAAGAAGGGCGAGCAGCACCCGATCGAGCAGACCGGTCGCGAGCTGCGCAAGCTGATGGCCTGGGTGAAGTCGCACGACTCCGACTACGTCGAGGGCACCGCCGCCCGCTGACGCGGCACCGACAAACCATCCGGTCGAGGAGGGCGTCCCCGGGCGTCCTCCTCGACCTGCGCCTGCGGGTGCGCGACGATGCCAGCATGAGCACAGCGACCTCCGGCTCCGGCCTCGAGCAGACCCGCCGCCTCGGCGTCGAGACCACCGGCATCGAGATCATCGACGAGTCCGAGCGCACGGCCCGGCCCAAGGACCTGTTCTGGCCGTGGTTCGCGGCGAACGTGTCGGTCTTCGGGATCAGCTACGGCTCCTTCGTCCTCGGCTTCGGCATCTCCTTCCGGCAGGCCGTCGTCGTCACGGTCGTGGGCATCGTCGTGTCGTTCGCGCTGTGCGGCATCATCGCGATCGCCGGCAAGCGAGGCTCGGCGCCGACGATGATCCTCAGCAGGGCGGCCTTCGGCGTGAACGGGCAGAAGGTGCCCGGCGTCGTCTCGTGGCTGGTCTCGATCGGGTGGGAGACCTTCCTGGCCATCCTCGCCGTGCTCGCGACGGCGACGATCTTCGACCAGCTCGGCTGGTCGGGCGGCACCGGCACCAAGGTCGTCGCCACC
>NZ_DASUFR010000002.1:0-11157 GCF_036274455.1 Nocardioides sp.
GGGTGCGCGGCCTGGTGCTCACGATCCGCGACGACGAAGTCCGTCAGGACCTCCGTCGCCGCGCCTCGCGTGACCCGCTGACCGGCCTCGCGAACCGCTCGCTGCTCGCGGAGCGGATCGCCGCCTGCACGGGCGAGGTCGCCCTGCTCTACATCGATCTCAACGGCTTCAAGCCGATCAACGACCGGCTCGGCCACGCCGCCGGCGACGAGGTGCTGGTGGAGGTCGCGCGCCGCCTCGTCGAGAGCACCCGCGACAGCGACACCGTGGCCCGGCTGGGTGGTGACGAGTTCGCGGTGCTGCTCGAGGACGTGACGATGCCCGAGGTCATCGAGATCAGCAACCGCATCCTGGAGGCGCTGACGGCGAGCGTGGAGGTCGCGGGCACCTCCGCCCAGCTAGGCGCCTCGATCGGGATCGCCTACGGCGACGGCAGCGAGTCCGGTGAGGCCCTGCTCCGGCAGGCCGACCTCGCGATGTACGAGGCCAAAGGGCGCGGCAAGGCGCAGTACGTCGCCTACGAGCCCTCGATCGGCCATGCCCGGCTGCAGCGGCTGGAGCTGGTCGAGGCGCTGCGCCGCGCGATCGACCTGCGCGAGCTGGACGTCGTCTACCAGCCGGTCGTCGCGACCGAGAGCTGTCGGATCGCCGGTGTCGAGGCGCTGGCCCGCTGGCAGCTCGACGGCACCGAGGTGCCGCCCGAGGTCTTCGTCCGCATTGCGGAGGACACCGGGCTCGTCGTCCAGATGGGCGAGCTCATCCTCGACCAGGTGGCCCACGACGCCCCGTCGCTGCGGGAGGCGGCCGGCGGCCCGATCTCCATGAGCGTCAACGTCTCCGCGCGCCAGCTGCGGGAGCCGGGCTTCGTTCAGGTCGTCGAGCGCACGGTCCGGGCGATGGGCCGCACCGCCCTCGTCCTCGAGATCACCGAGCGGCAGGGGGTTGCCAACGACGAGCAGGTGCTGGCCGCCATGCAGACCATCGCCGCCATGGGCGTGCGGTTCGCCATCGACGACTTCGGCGTCGGATTCTCCTCGATCAGCTACCTGCAGGACCTGCCCGCGCACGTGGTGAAGACCGATGCCGCCCTGGCCCAGAACATCGACCGGGACGAGCGGGCACGGGCCGTCCTACGTGCGGTCACGGTGATGGCCAACTCACTCGGTCTCGACGTCGTCATCGAAGGCGTCGAGCGGCAGGGCCAGCTCGACGCGGTGCGCGACTCGGTGGACGCGCCGTTCGTCCAGGGCTACCTGCTGCATCGGCCGATGGGCCACGAGACGCTGCTGGTCGCGGTGCGGACCAACCGCCGCCGCGCGGCTACCGGTCCCGACCACGACGAGGTGCTGGTGCCGACGGCCTGATCGCCGCGATGTTGCCGGTCAGTGGCCGACCGCGGGGCCCAGGGGGATCTCGCGGAAGACCTTGACCGGGACCGGGCCGGGCCCGTCCTCGGTCGGGACCATCAGCGTCAGGGTGTTCTGCCACCAGGCGTTGCTCTCGAACGCCTCGAGCTCGTTGGTCACGGCGTCGAGGTAGTCGGTGGTGGTGCGCTGGTTGGCGGTCGCGACCTGGATCTCGGGCCGGAAGATCCTGCGGTCCACGAACATCTGCAACCCCTGGGCGACGTGAGAGACGCCGCGGATCACGTCGCGCACCTCCTCTATGTCACCGGTGATGCCGGTCCACACCGACGTCCGTCCGTCCAGCTGACGCACGAACCCACCGGCGAGGCGCAGCCGCGGCGAGGACCACTCCTGGCCGCGCTCGGTCAGCGCGTCGGCCAGGCCGATCGCGTCCGAGGAGGAGAGGTTGCCGAACTTGACGATCTGGGTGTTCATCAACGCCCTGGGCACCAGGGTGAGCATCGGGTCGACCGGGTCCGGCTCCGTCGCCTTCCGGCGCCCGAACCACCGCCGGGCCCCGGCTCGGTGACGTGCCGCCGGCGCGGGTTCCGGTGTCGGCTCGGGCACGGGCGCGACCGACGCGACCGCGACCCGGGCTCGGTCGAGCTCGGCGGTCGGAGGCACCAGTGCAGCGAAGAGGAGCACGGGATCATTGTTCCCTGCGAACGGCGCTCACGTGGGCAGGACGGCTCGACGCTGTTCAAGATGTGACCGTTCGGCCTCGTTGGCACACCGCGCGATCGCGGCGTCGTAGGCCTCCCGCGCCGCGTCCGGCCGCCCGGCCCGGGCGAGCAGCTCGGCGCGGGCCGCCGGCAGTCGGTGTCCCGGCAGCTCCGCCTCGGTGAGGCGGTCGAGCGCCGCCAGGCCGGCCAGCGGCCCGTCCGCCTCGCCGACCGCGACCGCCCGGTTGAGGCGGACGACGGGGGAGTCGGACAGGCGGAGCAGCTCGTCGTACCGCGCCACGATCCGCGACCAGTCCGTGTCGTCCGAAGTGGCGGCGATCGCGTGCTCGGCGGCCACGAGGGCCTGGAGGAGGTACGGCGCCGCGGGGGCGTCCGTGAGCGGGGTGAGCAGCTTGATCGCCTCGGTGATCTCGTCGCGCCGCCACCGCCCGCGGTCCTGGTCGGGCAGCAGGACGAGCCGGCCGTCGTCGTCCACCCGGGCCTCGCGGCGGGAGTGTTGCAGCAGCATCAGCGCGAGCAGGGCGTCGATCTCCGAGACCGGCTCGGGCAGTACGTCGCGGAGCACCCGCACGAGCCGGATCGCCTCCGCGGCGACGTCGGCCCGGAGCACGTCCGGACCGGAGCCGGGCGCGTAGCCGGCGGTGAACGCCAGGTAGGCGACGTCCGAGACGACCCGGACCCGGTCGGCCAGCTCGGCTCCCGAGGGGACGGCGAAGGACTCCCCGGCGAGCCGCTTGCGGGCCCGCGTCAGCCGGGCGGCCATCGTGGACGTCCGGACCAGGAACAGCCGGGCGAGGTCCTCGGTCGAGACGCCGAGGACCAGCCGCAGGGTGAGCGCCGCCGCAGCCTCCCGCGGGAGGGCGGGGTGTGCGCACAGCAGCACCAGCCGGAGCCGCTCGTCGGCGACCACGCCGCGCTCACCCGGGTCGGCCATCGTGCGCTGCGCCTCCTCGGCCAGGTCCGCCTCCACGGCGAGCAGCGGCAGCTTCCGGTTGGCGACCGCCTCGGCACGCAGCCGGTCGGTGATCCGGCGTCGCGCCGCGACCAGCAGCCAGGCGCCGGGGTTGACTGGTACGCCGTCGGCCGGCCAGGTCCGGGAGGCCGACTCGAAGGCGTCGGCGAGACCGTCCTCGGCCAGGTCGAGGCGGCGGTAGCGCGCGACGAGCAGGGCCAGCAGCCGGCCCCACTCGTCGCGCTGCGCCGCAGCGAGTGCCTCCTGGGTCAGAGCTCGACCTCGAGCGTGGGCCGGACCTCGACGGTGTACTCGCGTGGCAGCAGCGCCGCCAGCTCCACGGCGGTGTCCATGTCGGGCACGTCGATGAGGTAGAAGCCACCCACCTGCTCCACCGTCTCGGCGAACGGCCCCTCGGTCACGGGACAGTCGGTCCCCGCACGATCGGGCCTCGGACGGACCGTCCGCGCCGTCGAGGGCCGGTCGAGGGCCTCGCCACCGACCACCCGGCCGCGCGAGCGCACCGCCTCGTCGAAGGCCCGGAAGTCGGCGTACACGCGCTTGTGGTGCGCGTCGTCGGCCGTCTCCCAGTTGGCGAAGTGGTTCTCCTCGGCCATCAGCAGCAGGAACTTCACGAGCCCGGACCGCGCACCGCCGCCCGGATCTCGATCGCGCCCTCGGCACGGCCGAGGATCTTGCAGACGTCGACGAGGTCGTCGAGGTCCTCCGACTCCACGATGTAGAAGCCGGTCAGCTGCTCGACGGTCTCGGCGTACGGCCCGTCGGTGACGGTGTGGTTGCCGCCGGCGTCGGTGCGCAGCACCTTCGCCTCGCGGGAGTGGGTGAGCTCGCTGCCGCCGGTCACCTTGTGGCCGCGCTCCTCGAGGGCCTGGGCGAACTGGCGGTGGATGGCGTACATGGCTTCCTTGTCCGCCTGGGAGGTGTGCTCCCACGCGGCCTCGTCACCGGGGAGCAGCACGACGTACTCGGTCATGGTCTTTCCTCTCGACTGGTTCGGCAGTCTGGCACTGCGATGACGGACGGGGGCCGGCCGGATCGACAGCCGCACCGGAACTTCACCGCAATATGGGCTCTTGGGACGGATCCGTGGGTGGCGGCCGCGCGCGTAGCACGCCGAGATGCGGTGCAAATCCGCTGGACCCGGCTTTGCCGAGGATCTCGGGCACCAGGTGCCGATCTCCCTCGGCAAACCCACCGACGGGGCCGGTAGGCACGCGGGCACCACGGATCCGTCACAAGGGCCGGGATTTGTGGTCGCCGCCCTTCTTGACAGGTCCCCGTCCGGTCCGCCAGAGTGATGGGAGCGCTCCCATACGCTGTCCGTCCTGGATCTCCAGACTCGGCGGGCGGGCTCGGTTCACCTCGACAGGCCGGGCCCGCCCGCCGCACCACGCCGTTCGCGCACAGGAGGGCCGTGTCCACCTCGAACCTCGGGATACTTGCCGCATGACCCGGCAGCCGCGGACCCGGCCGACCCTCGAGGAGGTCGCGTCGGCCGCCGGGGTCGGCCGCGGAACCGCGTCGCGAGTCATCAACGGCAGCGCCAAGGTGTCCGACCGTGCGCGGCAGGCGGTCGAGAGCGCGATCGCCGAGCTCGGCTACGTGCCCAACCGGGCGGCCCGCACCCTGGTCACCCAGCGCACCGACGCGGTGGCCCTGGTGATCGCCGAGTCGGAGGAGCGGGTCTTCGGCGAGCCGTTCTTCGCCGGGGTCGTACGCGGCGTCGGGATCGCGCTGAGCGAGGCCGGGCTGCAGCTGGTGCTGCTGCTCGCCCACACCGCGCAGCGCCACGGTCGGCTCGACGACTACCTCACCCGCCAGCACGTGGACGGCGCGCTGCTGCTGTCCCTGCACGACGACGACGCGCTGCCCGAGCGGATCCGCGAGCGCGGCCTGCCGGTCGTGCTCGGGGGGCGGGCGACCGAGGACCAGCAGGGGGTCTACGTCGACGTCGACAACGCGCTCGGCGCCCGGCTCGCGGTCGACCACCTGGTGCACCGCGGCCGCCGGCGCATCGCTGCCATCGCGGGTCCGGCCGACATGGTCGTGGGCCGGACCCGGCACGACGGCTACCTCGCCGGCCTGCGCGCGGCGGGCCTCGAGTCGGACGACGCACTCGTCGTACGCGGTGACTTCAGCCAGGCCAGCGGTGAGTCCGGGATGCGGGTCCTGCTGTCGCGGCGTCCGGACCTCGACGCGGTGTTCTGCGCCAACGACCTGATGGCGGCGGGCGCCCTGCGGGTGCTCCGCGAGGCGGGCCGCGAGGTGCCCCGGGACGTCTCCGTCGTCGGGTTCGACGACGCCCCGCTGGCTCAGTCCACCCACCCCCCGCTCACCACGGTGCACCAGTCACCGGAGCAGATGGGCCGTGAGATGGTCGCCCTGCTCCTCGAGAACATGCGCCATCCCGACGAGCCGCCGCAGCCGCGGCTGCTCGAGACCAGGCTGGTGGTCCGGGAGAGCTCCTGAAACCCGCTTGCGGGCCAACGGTCGGCTCGTCGAACAATGACGGGATGCGTGCTGTCGAGGTCCGGGAGTTCGGAGCAGCAGAGGTCCTGCAGGTCGTGGAGCGGCCGGAGCCGGTGCCGGGCGAGGGTGAGATCAGCATCGACGTCGCCTTCGCCGGGGTCGGGTTGGTCGACATGCTGATGCGCCGCGGCGACTTCCCGCTGTCCCTGCCGCTGGTCCCGGGCATCGAGGTCACGGGTCACGTCCGCGCCGTCCCGGCAGGTGGATCCGGGTTCTCCGTGGGCGACCCGGTCGTCGCGGTGCTCAACGACTTCGGGCGCACCCAGCGTCTCGGCGGGTACGCCGAGGTGGCGGTGGCGCACGCCACGATGGCCGCGCGACTGGCCGGCGACGCGGACCTGGCGCGCATCGCGGCCGTGGCGGTCAACGGTGTGACGGCATGGCTGGCCCTGCGCGAGCTCGCCAGGCTGACGGGTGCTGACCGGGTGCTCGTCCTGGGGGCCGGCGGCGGGCTGGGTGCGACGTGCGCGCGTGTCGCGGTCGCGCTCGGGGCCGCCCAGGTGATCGGCGTGGTCGGCCGGGACGTGTCGCGCGCGCCTGCGGAATGCTCGGCGGTCGTCCTCGCGGACGAGCTCGAGCAGCGCTGGGTCACCCTGACCGGTGACGGCCTGGTCGACGTGGTCGTCGACCCGGTCGGCGGAGCGCTGCGTGAGGCCGCGTTCTCCCGGCTGGCTCCGCTCGGTCGCCACCTGGTGCTCGGGGACGCCAGCGGGGACGACCGGGGCTTCCCCGGCGACGGCACCTGGCTGGCGAGCCGGATGGTCATGGGGCTCAACCTGGGTGGCACCTCCCACCTGCGCCCCGACCTGGTGTCGACCGCCCTCTCGGCCGTGGTCGACCTGGTGGCGAACGGTGTCCTGGCCGAGCCGGCGCCGCACGTCGTACCCCTCGAAGGCGCGGTCGCCGTCCACAGGGGCCTCGAGGACCGCACCGCGCCCACCAAGACGGTCCTCGCGGTGCGGGGGCACTGAGCCCGGCGACTGGACGGGCCGGCACCGGTGTGGCCGGAGGCCCGCCCGCGCTGCGCTGAGGGCGAACCCTTCTTGCACTCGCAGGGGGCGAGTGCTAAACATGACGCTGGCACTCTCGGCACGAGAGTGACAACAACCCGAACTTGCAACGCGTGAGGAAGCGCAGGAGTCATGCCGAAGCTGATTTCTTTCAACGAGGAGGCCCGTCGCGGTCTGGAGCGGGGCATGAACACCCTCGCCGACGCCGTCAAGGTCACCCTCGGTCCCAAGGGCCGCAACGTCGTGCTCGAGAAGAAGTGGGGCGCCCCCACGATCACCAACGACGGTGTGAGCATCGCCAAGGAGATCGAGCTCGAGGACCCGTACGAGAAGATCGGCGCCGAGCTCGTCAAGGAGGTCGCGAAGAAGACCGACGACGTCGCCGGTGACGGGACCACCACCGCCACGGTGCTCGCCCAGGCCATGGTCCGCGAGGGGCTGCGCAACGTCGCCGCCGGCGCGAACCCGATGGGCCTCAAGCGCGGCATCGAGAAGGCCGTCGACGCCGTCGCCGAGCAGCTGCTCGGCATGGCGACCGAGATCGAGACCAAGGAGCAGATCGCCGCGACCGCGTCGATCTCCGCCGCTGACACCACCGTGGGCGAGATCATCGCCGAGGCGATGGACAAGGTCGGCAAGGAAGGTGTCATCACCGTCGAGGAGTCGAACACCTTCGGCCTCGACCTCGAGCTCACCGAGGGCATGCGGTTCGACAAGGGCTACATCTCGGCCTACTTCGTGACCGACCCGGAGCGCATGGAGACGGTCCTCGAGGACCCCTACATCCTGGTCGCCAACCAGAAGGTCTCGAGCGTCAAGGACCTGCTCCCGCTGCTGGAGAAGGTCATGCAGTCCGGCAAGCCGCTGCTGATCATCGCCGAGGACGTCGACGGCGAGGCGCTGTCCACCCTGGTCGTCAACAAGATCCGTGGCACCTTCAAGTCCGTGGCCGTCAAGGCCCCGGGCTTCGGTGACCGCCGCAAGGCCATGCTGCAGGACATCGCGATCCTGACCGGTGGCCAGGTGATCTCCGAGGAGGTCGGCCTCAAGCTCGAGAACACCGACATCGCGCTGCTCGGCCAGGCCCGCAAGGTCGTCATCACCAAGGACGAGACCACGATCGTGGAGGGTGCGGGCGACAGCGACCAGATCGCCGGCCGCGTCAACCAGATCCGCGCCGAGATCGAGAAGTCGGACTCCGACTACGACCGCGAGAAGCTCCAGGAGCGCCTCGCCAAGCTGGCCGGCGGCGTGGCCGTCATCAAGGTCGGCGCGGCCACCGAGGTCGAGCTCAAGGAGCGCAAGCACCGCATCGAGGACGCCGTCCGCAACGCGAAGGCGGCCGTCGAGGAGGGCATCGTCGCCGGCGGCGGCGTGGCCCTGGTGCAGGCGTCCACCACGGCGTTCGACAAGCTCGACCTCTCCGGTGACGAGGCAGTCGGCGCCAACATCGTCCGCGTCGCCTGCGAGGCCCCGCTCAAGCAGATCGCGATCAACGCCGGTCTCGAGGGCGGCGTCGTGTCCGAGAAGGTCAAGGGCCTCGAGCCCGGCCACGGCCTCAACGCGGCCACCGGCGAGTACGTCGACATGCTCAAGGAGGGCATCATCGACCCCGCCAAGGTGACCCGCAGCGCGCTGCAGAACGCCGCCTCCATCGCGGCGCTCTTCCTCACCACCGAGGCGGTCGTCGCGGACAAGCCCGAGAAGGCTCCCGCGATGCCCGGTGGCGACGGCGGCATGGGCGGGATGGACTTCTGATCCCACCGCTCTCGTAGCACCACACGCTGACCCGCCCGTTCCGTATGGGCGGGTCAGCGGCATTTCCGTGTCATGTTCGGCGCTGGGATCCCAGGTTGACTTGGGATCCCTGCCAACCGATGTGTGAGGGTTGGGTCGTGGCCGAGGAGCACCCCGACGACGCGCGCGAGCGGTTCGAAGCGCTCGCCGCCGAGGTCGTGGAGCCGGTACGCCGCTTCCTGGCCCGGCGTACCGATCCGGACACCGCCGACGACGTGCTCGCCGAGACACTGCTGGTCTGCTGGCGCCGGCTCGACGACGTGCCCGAGAACGCGCTGCCCTGGGTCTACGGCGTGGCGCGCAACTGCCTGGCCAACCTCCAGCGCGGCGACCGGCGCCAGGTGCGGCTCGCGGCCCGGATCACCGTCGTCGACCCGCCGCGGGAGGCCGAGCGCGAGGCCGACGAGCCCGACGAGCGCGTGGCCGCCGCGCTGGCCGCGCTCCGGCCGGACGAGGCCGACCTGCTCCGCCTGTGGGCGTGGGAGCAGCTGGGCCCGGCCGAGATCGCCGAGGTGCTCGGCATCACCCCCAACGCCGCGAGCATCCGGCTGCACCGGGCCCGCGGGAAGTTCGTCGAGGAGCTGCGAAAGATCGACGGCGGCGCCGGACATGAAGAGGCGAGAGAAGGGAGGGGGAGATGAGCGACCGCGACTCCGACGATGCGTTCGACGCCGGCGAGCACGACACCGAGTACGACACCGCAGACTTCGACGGCCACGAGTCGTTGCGCGCGTTGCTGCGTGGCGGCGATCCCGCTGCCTCCCTCCCTCCGGCCGACCCGGCCGGTCTCACGAGGCTCTTGGGGGACATCATGAGCGCTGACCTCGACATCCGGCCGGCCGATCCGGAGCAGGCCGTGCCACACCGCCGCACCCGCGCGACCTGGCTGGTCGCTGCCGCTGCGGTCGCCGCGATCGCCGCCGGCGGCGCGTTCGCAGTCACCGGTCTCACCGGCAACGGCTCGAACGCGCCGCAGGCGGACCAGAAGCCGTCGACGACGGCGCAGGCAGGCGCTCCGCTCGCGGGCCAGACCACCAACCTCTCGGTGGCGCCCCAGCAGGGACGGTGTGCGAGCCCGGACCCGGCGATCCTGTCCCAGTACCCCCTCGCCTTCGCCGGAACGGTGACCTCCGTCGAGGGTGACACGGTGACCCTGGAGGCCACCGACGTCTTCGCCGGCGAGGTCGGCGAGACGGTCCAGATCTCCGCACCACCGGACCTCTTCGGCGCGATGCAGGGCATGGTCCAGTTCGAGGAGGGCGGCGACTACCTGGTCGCGGCATTCGACGGCCAGCTCTCCATGTGCTACAGCGGTACTGCAGACGGCGACCTCGCGTCGCCCTTCCAGAAGGCGTTCGTCCACTGACCACTCAAGGCCTCCTTCTTGCCGCCGGTGCCGGAACCCGCATGGGCCGGCCCAAGGCGCTGGTGCGCGACGCTGACGGGACGTCGTGGCTCCAGCGGGCGGTGGAGGTCCTGCTCGACGGTGGATGCAACGGGGTGACGGTGGTGCTCGGCGCCGGGGCCGACGAGGCGGTCAGCCTCCTCGACGGCCTCGGCGTCGACGTCGTCGTCGCCCATGAGTGGGACGAGGGCATGTCGGCTTCACTACGATCCGGTCTCGAGGCGCTCGCGGGCAGCGACGCCGAGGCCGCCGTGGTGAGCCTGGTCGACCTGCCCGACCTGACCGCGGCCGTGGTACGACGCGTGCTCTCTGAGCGCGAGGGAGACGAGGCCCTCGCCCGTGCGTCGTACCACGGCCGCCCCGGTCACCCGGTGGTCCTCGGCCGCGCCCACTGGGCCGCGGTGGCCGACTCCGCCGCCGGCGATGCCGGCGCCCGCGACTACCTCGCCCGGCACGACACGGTGCTGGTCGAGTGCGGCGACCTGGCCAGCGGGGTCGACGTCGACTCCCGGGCCGCCGGCTGACTCCAGCCCCTCTCGGCGCCGGCGCCGGAGGCGAGCGGGCCGGACCTTTCGGTCACGGGCCGGACACGGCGGTGTCACCGGAGCATCACCATTCGCCGATTCCGATCGACGGTGTCGATCGGCCACGCCGGGAGGGTTGGTCCCGGCCCACGTTGGAGAGGTGGAGCCGGCGCGACCACGTCCGAGTGGTCCGCCTGCCAGAGCCCCTCGGAGGGGAATCCGGGTGGCCGGGTCTGCCGTACGCCCCGGCCGCTCGGAGCTCCACATCACCGACGAAGGAGACACACACAGTGATCGGTCAAGGCAGACGGCTTGCGGCACTCGCCGCCGCAGCCGCGGTCGCCCTGGGAGCTGCCGGCTGCGGCGGCTCCGGGGGCAGCGGCAACGTAAGCAGCAACACGGAGGCCAAGCGCACCGAGGCGGTCAAGGGCGGGACGGTGTTCTCGCTCGAGCAGTCGGTCACCCAGTCCCTCGACCCGCAGCGCACCTACACGGGTCGTGACATCTCCAACATGAGCCGGCTGTTCGCGAGGCAGCTCGTGGTCTTCCCACCGGGCGAGACCGACCCCGTCAAGGGGTCCACGCCGATCCCCGACCTGGCCACCGACACCGGCCAGTCCAACGAGGACGCCACGCAGTGGTCGTTCACGCTCAAGGACGGTCCGGTCTGGCAGGACGGCAAGCCGGTCACCTGTGAGGACGCGAAGTACGGCGTGTCGCGGACCTTCGCGACCGACGTGATCACCGGCGGCCCCAACTACATCCTGGGCTACCTCGACATCCCCGAGGACGCCGACGGTTCGCCGGCCTACAAGGGCCCCTACACCGGT
>NZ_DASUFR010000003.1:0-5663 GCF_036274455.1 Nocardioides sp.
GCCCGGGTCAGCTCGTCGCGCAGGTGCTCGACCGGGTGCCGCTCCGGCGAGATGCGGGTCGCCCACAGGTCCGCGAGGGTCAGCTCCACCTCGGACATGACCGGGAGCGGCGGAGGTGCGGGTGCAGGCGTGGTGCCGACCAGGTGGTCGGGCCGTTCGGCGGCACCGGCCGCCCAGAGCGCCTGGCGTCGGTCGAGCCCCAGGGAGTCGAAGGCACCGGCGGTGGCCAGCGCCTCCAGCTGCGCGGAGGTGAGGCCGGCGCGCCGGGAGAGGTCGGTGACCCCGGCGAACGGGGCCTCCTCGCGGGCCGCCACGATCCGCTCGGCGACCTCGAGGCCGATGCCACGCACCGAGTCGAGGCCCAGGCGGACGGCGTGCCGCCCGTCCCGGCGATGGGACGACGTCGGGTCGGGGGCGTCGGCACTCCACTCGGTGCGGGAGAAGTGCGGCTCCAGGCACTCCTGGAGGCCGGTGGCGCCGGGCTCCCCCGTCTCGTCGACCGGCTCGAGGTCGGCCAGCGCCCTCGAGCGCAGCAGGTCGGGACGGCGTACGACGACGCCGTGGCGGCGCGCGTCGGAGACCAGGGACTGCGGCGAGTAGAAGCCCATCGGCTGGTTGCGCAGCAGCCCGGCCAGGAAGGCGGCCGGATAGTGCAGCTTGAACCACGAGCTGGCGTAGACGAGCAGCGCGAAGCTGAGGGCGTGCGACTCGGCGAAGCCGAAGTTGGCGAAGGAGAGGATCTTGACGTAGATCGCGTCCGCCACGTCTCCGACCAGCCCGCGGCGCGCCATGCCTGCGTAGAGCTTCTGCTTGATGCTCTCGATCCGCTCGACCCCGCGCTTGGAGCCCATCGCCCGGCGCAGCAGGTCGGCGTCGTCGCGTGAGCAGTCGCCCAGCGCGACGGCCATCGCCATGAGCTGCTCTTGGAAGAGCGGCACCCCGCGGGTCCGCTCGAGCACCGGGACCAGGTCGGGGTGCTCGTAGGTCACCGGCTCCGCGCCGGTGGCGCGGCGCACGTAGGGGTGCACCGCCCCGCCCTGGATCGGCCCCGGCCGGATCAGCGCGATCTCGATGGCCAGGTCGTAGAACTCTCGCGGCCGCAGCCGCGGGAGAGTGCCGACCTGGGCCCGGCTCTCGACCTGGAAGACCCCGACCGAGTCGGCGCGGCAGAGCATGTCGTAGACGGCCGGCTCCTCCTTGGGCATCGTCGCGAGGTCCCACGACTCCCCCGTGTGCTCGGCAGCCAGCCTCATCATGTGGTCCAGCGCCCCGAGCATGCCGAGGCCGAGCAGGTCGAACTTCACCAGCCCCATCGACTCGCACGCGTCCTTGTCCCACTGCAGGACCGTGCGGCGCTCCATCCGGGCCCGCTCGATCGGACACACCTCGCCGATCGGCCGCTCGGTGAGGACCATCCCGCCGGAGTGGATGCCGAGGTGCCGAGGGGCGCCCATCAGCTGGTCGGCCAGCGCGACGACCGGGACGGGTACGTCGTGCGCGGCCGGGTCGCCGTGGTCGCCGGCGACCACCGCATGCCACCCGTCGATCTGCTTGGACCAGGCATCCTGCTGGCCGGGTGAGTGGCCGAGCGCCTTGGCCGCGTCGCGGACCGCCATCCGCGGCCGGTAGGTGATCACGTTGGCCACCTGGGCGGCGTTGTGCCGCCCGTAGGTGTCGTAGACCCACTGGATGACCTCCTCCCGGCGGTCGGAGTCGAAGTCGACGTCGATGTCGGGCTCCTCGTCGCGGTGTGCGGAGATGAACCGCTCGAAGGGCAGCCGGTAGAAGACCGCGTCGACGGCCGTGATGCCCAGCGCGTAGCAGACCGCCGAGCTGGCCGCCGAGCCGCGGCCCTGGCACAGGATGCCGTGGCTGCGGGCGAAGTCGACGATGTCGTGGACGATCACGAAGTAGCCGGCGAAGTCCTTGTCCGCCACGACCCGCAGCTCGTGCTCGATGCGCTCCCGGGCCTCCTCGGCGTGGGGCAGGCCGGCGTAGCGCTCCTCGAAGCCGCGCCACACCAGCTCGCGCAGCCACGAGTCGGCGGTGTGCCCCTGGGGGATCCGGTGCTTGGGGAGCCGGGGCGAGGCCTTGCGCAGGTCGAAGGCGAGCTCGTCGGCGAGCACCACGCTGTGGGGCACGGCGTCGGGCCAGCGGCGCAGCGCCCTCGCGACCTCAGCCCCGCTGCGCAAGTGTGCGGTCCCCGACAGGTCGAGCCAGCCGTCCATGTCGGCCAGGCTGCGGCGGGCGCGCACGGCGGCCATCGCCGAGGCGAGCCGGGCCGAGGCCGGGGTGGCATGGTGGACGTTGCCGGCCGCCACGACCGGCAGTCCGTGGTCACCGGCGAGCCGCGCCAGCACCTCGTTGGTCTCGTCGGCCGTCGGGTGCGCGCCGGGTGACAGCTCCACGGCAACCCCGTCGAGCCCGAAACGCTGGGTCAGCCGGTCGAGCTCCCCGGCCGCCGCCCGGGGGCCACCGGCCGACAGCGCCGCGCGCACCGCCCCCTTGCGGCACCCGGTCAGGACGACCCAGTGGCCGCGGCCCCGGTCTGCGAGCTCGTCGAGGTCGTAGACGGGGCGGCCCTTCTCGTCGCCGCGCAGGTGCGCGGCCGTCATCGCCGCGGCCAGCCGGTGGTAGCCCTCCACACCGCGGGCCAGGACCAGCAGGTGGTGTCCTTCGGGGTCGGGAACCCCGTTCTGCGGGCCGCTGAGCCCCAGCGACAGCTCGGCGCCGTAGATCGTGCGGAGCGGGGCCGAGGGGTGGGCCGCCGCGGCCTCGGCCAGCATCGGGGCGCCGTAGAAGCCGTCGTGGTCGGTGATCGCCAGGCCGTGCAGACCCAGCCGGACGGCCTCATCGACCAGCTCGGCCGGCGAGGACGCTCCGTCGAGGAAGCTGTAGTGGCTGTGGCAGTGCAGCTCGGCGTACGCCGTGTGCCCGGCCTCCGGGGCCGGCGCCCGTACCCGCGGCTCGAGCCGGCGTCGCTTGGGCCGCGAGACGGGCGCGTCGTCGGCGCCGGGCAGCCCTGAGAGACGCCGCTCGAGCTCCTTCCAGGAGATCGGCGGGTTGCCCCAGCCCATCAGGCTCCGCCCTTCGCAGCGACCATCAGTCGTACCCCGCCTCGACGCGCCAGCCGTCCGGCCCGCACACGAGCAACCAGGCCCGGCCGTCGGCGCCCACCACCTGGAAGCGGGACGCGCGGCCGGGGCCGTCGGACCACCAGGACTCGTCGACCGGCCACGGGCCGGCCCAGGCCAGCACCGGCTGCCAGCCGCCGTCGAGGAGGACCCGGGTCGGCTCCCCGCTCACCACACCGCGCTCGGTCACCGCCACCGCGCGACCGGCCTGGTCGCGCACCTCGGCGACGGCCGGCTCGGCGAAGACCCGGCACGGTGCCGGGCCGGGGACCTGTCCCGGCCACGGCCGGTCGAGGGGACGCAGCGCGGTGGCACGCTCGCCCCACGGGACCGTGGCCTGCCGGTCGCGCGGACTGCGCCCACCCTGCAGCACCGGCCGGGTCACGGCGTCGAAGCCGACCATCGCCTGGACCCGCGCCACCCCGCGCTCGACCAGCTCCTCACCCGCCCCGCCCCAGAGCCCCTCGCTGTGCGCGGCGGCCGGCTCGACCACCTCGGGAACGAACCGGACGCGCTCGACCGGCGCCCGCACCTGCCCGGCGTCGTGGCGCGAGCGCAGCCCCGCGCTGCCCTGCAGCTGCCAGTGCACCCGGTCGACCAGGTCGCGCACCGAGAAGTAGCGCGGGTGCAGCCAGGTGCGGGCCGAGGCGACCGCGCCGTCGTGCTCGGCCTCGACCCGCACCCCGGTGGCCACCAGCTGGCGCGAGGCGAGGTCGGTGACCAGCCGCTCCGCGGTCGTGCGGACGCTGAAGCAGACGGCCTCGACCGAGTCGAGGGGTGGCTCGAAGCAGACCTCGGCGGTCAGGTCGGGGGGAGGGGTGCGAGGGGCCATGCGGGTGGGTGCCTCACCGCGTGTCCGGCGCCAGGTCCGGGCGCCGTAGGCGCCGAACCGGTCCTGCACCGCGTCGAGCGGCAGCGCTGCGAGGTCCCCCAGGCTGCGCAGACCGAGCCGGCGCAGCAGGCTGACCGCCTCGCGGCCCTCCGCCCCGTCGGCCTCGAGGACCTCCACCGGCAGCTCACGCAGGAAGGCCGCCGACCCACCCGCCGGCACCAGCTCGCACTCCTGCACCCGGGCCCGGCGGGCCGCCTGCTCGGCGGTGAAGAGGTCGTCGGCCACGCCGAGGCGGCAGTCCCACACGCCCGCGTCGACGAGCGTCTCGGCCAGGACCGCGGCCGCATTGGCCTCTCCTCCCAACCAGCGACCGGGCGCGCGGACGGCGAGCAGCCCCGGCCGGAGCGAGGCCACACCAGGCCGCAGGGCCTCGACCGTCTCCAGCACCGGCTCGAAGTGCCGGGCGTCCCGGTCCGGGTTGGCCTCGAGCAGGACCAGCTCGGGACAGCGGGCCTGCGCGTCCCGGCGCCGCTGACCGCGCCGCACCCCCTCGTCCCGGGCCGGCCAGTTGCACACCTCGACCACACCGGCCGCCAGCACCGCGGCCGGCTCCGCCGGCGACCGCTCGGCCTCGCGCAGCGCCGCGACCACCGACCAGTCCGGGCACCAGACGACCAGCACCCTCATCCCGACGCCCACCTCAGGGTCCGGCCCGGCGGCTGGTCCGCCGACAGCAGGTTCAGCGGGGCCTCGTCGCCCGGGAAGGCCAGCTCGGCGCGGACCGGTGGTGCGGTGCCGCGGCGTACGGCGACCCGCACCTGTCGGCTGCGCAGCCGGCCATGACCGTGGTCGGGACCGGTCCACCGGACGTCCTCGAGGCTCAGCCGCGCCTCGCAGCGTGGCCAGTCGCCCCAGACCACGAGGACCGAGGAGCGTTTGCGCAGCCGGGCGTCGAGGACGCCGGCCGCCCGCGCGTCGACCCGCGTGGGCGGCCGCAGGACGACGACCCGCAGCACGTCGACGAGGGCCGCGGTCACCTCGAGCCAGTGCTCGCCGGTGTCGGGGACCAGGACGGTGCGTGCCAGGTCGACTCCGAGGCCGGCGGCCGCCTCGGCCCCGAAGTCGGCCCACCCGGCGAAACCCACCCACTCTCCGGAGCGCGACGCACCGGCGGCCAGCGCGAGCGCCAGGGACGCGGAGTCGACGCCGTAGCTGCTGCCGGTGCGCAGGGTGACCAGGCCGGACAGCGCCGGCAGCACCGGCACGGGCAGCCGCGCCGGCCCGCCTTCCAGTGCCGTGACCCGCTCGCGCAGCTGGTCCAGGACCGGGCGCGCCGGGTCCAGGGCCGGAGTGATGGTCACCGGGCAAGTTTCGAACATGTGTTCGAACCCGTCAAGCCGGGCGAGCGATCAGCCGGCCACCACGCGCTCACCGAGCCACGGCACGGACGCACAGGCCCGTTTCCTGGAACACGAGTCTTGAACCATTCAAGAAAATGCGGTTGAGTGCGGAGCGTGACCTCCACGGCGCAGCACGAGCAGTCGCTCCGTGGGGCGGGGCTGCGCGTGACGCAGCAGCGCATGGCCGTCCTCGACGCCGTACGCCGCCTCCCCCACGCCGACACCGACTCGCTGATCACTGCCGTACGCGCGGAGTCCGGGGAGATCAGCCACCAGGCCGTCTACGACGTGCTGAAG
>NZ_DASUFR010000004.1:0-17761 GCF_036274455.1 Nocardioides sp.
CACTGCTCACGCCGCTGCTCGGGCTGTCCGCCCTGACCATGATCACCGCGGCCAACACCTTCGTGCAGCTGCACACGGACCCCTCGATGCGGGGTCGCGTGATGGCGCTCTACCTGATGATCTTCATCGGCGGTACGCCGGTCGGCGCCCCGCTGATCGGGGCCGTCGGCGAGGCGTGGGGTGCCCGCTGGACCCTCCTGCTCGGCGGGCTGCTCACCGCCGTCGGCACGCTGGCCGCCAGCGCGCTCTACCTGCGGTCCCGGGGCGTTTTGACCCGTGCCGGAGCGCGGAGTAATCTCGATCCTCGTGTCTGGGACCACCAGACCGTTGCGCGTGCCCGCACGTAGGCGAGAGGGAGCAAGACCCTCCTCCGACCGGCACACCAACCCCCCGGCCAGTCAGGTCCGTACCGGCTGTCCGTGGGAGATCGGGCGACACGCCCGACCTCGGGGGCGAAGCAGCGGGAGGCGGCAGCACCACCCGGACGAGGCAACACCATCGCGCGCGGCACGGTGCCACGCGCTGAGAGCGAAACAGAGAGGGAACCACCAGGGGCCCACCATCAACCAGCTGGTCCGCAAGGGCCGCCAGGACAAGGTGTCGAAGAACAAGACGCCTGCCCTGAAGGGGTCTCCGCAGCGCCGTGGCGTCTGCACCCGCGTCTACACCACCACCCCGAAGAAGCCGAACTCCGCCCTCCGCAAGGTCGCCCGCGTGCGCCTGTCGAGCGGCGTCGAGGTCACGGCGTACATCCCGGGCGTGGGCCACAACCTCCAGGAGCACTCGATCGTGCTCGTCCGCGGCGGCCGGGTGAAGGACCTCCCCGGTGTCCGCTACAAGATCATCCGCGGCACGCTCGACACCCAGGGCGTCAAGAACCGCAAGCAGGCGCGCAGCCGCTACGGCGCGAAGAAGGAGAAGGGCTGATGCCGCGCAAGGGACCGGCGCCCAAGCGCCCGATCGTCGTCGACCCCGTCTACGGCTCCCAGCTGGTCACCCAGCTGGTCGCCAAGGTGCTGCAGGACGGCAAGAAGCAGGTTGCCCAGCGCATCGTCTACACCGCGCTCGAGGGCTGCCGCGACAAGACCGGCACCGACCCCGTGGTCACCCTGAAGCGGGCCATGGACAACGTCAAGCCGGCCATCGAGGTCAAGTCCCGCCGCGTCGGTGGCGCGACCTACCAGGTCCCGATCGAGGTCAAGGGCACCCGGGGCACCACCCTGGCCCTGCGCTGGCTGGTCGGCTACGCCGCCGAGCGGCGCGAGAAGACCATGGCCGACCGGCTGATGAACGAGATCCTCGACGCCTCCAACGGCCTCGGTGCCGCGGTGAAGCGCCGCGAGGACACCCACAAGATGGCCGAGTCCAACAAGGCCTTCGCCCACTACCGCTGGTGATCGGCCGGACCGGGCTGGACAGGAACAAAGACCAAGCAGTCAGCGTTCTCCAGCAGCCCGGTCCGGAAGGCCCGGGCTATTCGCACGTGACCCGTGCACACAGACCAAGAGGGACGGAAGAACTGACGTGGCTGTCGACATCACGACAGACCTGAACAAGGTCCGCAACATCGGCATCATGGCGCACATCGATGCCGGCAAGACCACCACCACCGAGCGCATCCTGTTCTACACCGGCATCAACTACAAGATCGGTGAGGTCCACGAGGGCGCCGCCACGATGGACTGGATGGAGCAGGAGCAGGAGCGCGGCATCACGATCACGTCCGCCGCGACGACCTGCTGGTGGAAGAACCACCAGATCAACATCATCGACACCCCGGGCCACGTCGACTTCACCGCCGAGGTCGAGCGCTCGCTGCGCGTCCTGGACGGCGCGGTCGCGGTCTTCGACGGTGTCGCGGGCGTCGAGCCGCAGACGATGACCGTCTGGCGTCAGGCGAACAAGTACGCCGTGCCGCGGATGTGCTTCGTCAACAAGCTCGACCGCACCGGCGCGGACTTCTTCAACTGCGTGCAGATGATGGTCGACCGGCTCAACTCCACCCCGCTGGTCCTGCAGCTGCCGATCGGCGCCGAGCACGACTTCATCGGCGTGGTCGACCTGGTGGGCATGCGCGCGCTCGTGTGGCGCGGCGAGACCACCATCGGCGAGGACTACGTCGTCGAGGAGATCCCGGCCGAGCTGCAGGCGCAGGCCGAGGAGTACCGCGAGAAGCTGCTCGAGACGCTGGCCGAGGCCGACGACGAGATCATGGAGAAGTACCTCGAGGGCGAGGACATCTCCGTCGAGGAGCTCGAGGCCGCGATCCGTCGCGCCACGCTGGCCGACAAGCTCAACCCGGTCCTGTGCGGCACCGCGTTCAAGAACAAGGGCGTCCAGCCCCTGCTCGACGCGGTCGTGAAGTACCTCCCCTCGCCGCTCGACATCGACGCGATCGTCGGGCACGCGGTCAACAACGAGGAGGAGCCGGTCAGCCGCAAGCCCGCCGACTCCGAACCGTTCTCCGGCCTGGCCTACAAGATCGCCTCCGACCCGCACCTCGGCAAGCTGATCTACGTCCGGGTCTACTCCGGCAAGCTCGAAGCGGGCTCGACCGTGCTCAACTCGGTCACCGGCCGCAAGGAGCGGATCGGCAAGGTCTACCAGATGCACGCCAACAAGCGTGAGGAGATCGCGTCGGTCGGCGCCGGCCAGATCGTGGCCGTGATGGGGCTCAAGGACACCCGCACCGGGCACACCCTGTGCGACATCCAGAACCCCGTCGTGCTCGAGTCGATGACCTTCCCGGCCCCGGTGATCGAGGTCGCCATCGAGCCCAAGACCAAGGGCGACCAGGAGAAGCTCGGCACCGCCATCCAGCGGCTCTCCGAGGAGGATCCGACCTTCACGGTCAAGTCCGACGAGGAGACCGGCCAGACGATCATCGCCGGCATGGGCGAGCTCCACCTGGAGATCCTCGTCGACCGGATGAAGCGCGAGTTCCGCGTCGAGGCGACCGTCGGCAAGCCGCAGGTCGCCTACCGGGAGACCATCCGCCAGAAGGTCGAGAACCACAGCTACACGCACAAGAAGCAGACCGGTGGCTCCGGCCAGTTCGCGAAGGTGGTCATCTCCATCGAGCCGAGCATCGACCCCGAGACCGGGGCCGGCGCGGGCTATGAGTTCGTCAACAGCGTGACCGGTGGCCGGGTGCCGCGGGAGTACATCCCGTCGGTGGACCAGGGTGCGCAGGAGGCCATGGAGTTCGGCGTACTCGCCGGCTACCCGATGGTCGACGTCAAGGTCACCCTCGAGGACGGCGCCTACCACGACGTCGACTCCTCCGAGCTCGCCTTCAAGATCGCCGGCATCGCGGCGTTCAAGGAGGCCGCCAAGAAGGCCAAGCCGGTCCTGCTGGAGCCGATGTTCGCGGTGGAGGTGACGACCCCCGAGACGTTCCTCGGCACCGTCATCGGCGACCTCAACAGCCGGCGCGGCCAGATCCAGTCGCAGGAGGAGCGTCACGGTGACATGGTCATCAAGGCCCTCGTGCCGCTGTCTGAGATGTTCGGGTACGTTGGCGACCTGAGGTCCAAGACCTCGGGCCAGGCTTCGTACTCGATGGAGTTCGACTCGTACGCCGAGGTCCCCACGGGCATCGCCGACGAGATCATCAAGAAGGTCCGCGGCGAGTAGTTCGCCGTACGGCCTCGGCTACACCCACATCAGTACGAGTCACCAGAAATACAACAGGAGGAGCCCACAGTGGCTAAGGCGAAGTTCGAGCGGACCAAGCCGCACGTCAACATCGGCACGATCGGTCACATCGACCACGGCAAGACGACGCTGACCGCTGCCATCACCAAGGTCCTGCACGACAAGTACCCGGACCTGAACCCGTTCACCCCGTTCGACGAGATCGACAAGGCTCCCGAGGAGCGGCAGCGCGGCATCACGATCTCGATCGCGCACGTCGAGTACCAGACCGAGGCGCGTCACTACGCGCACGTCGACTGCCCGGGCCACGCGGACTACATCAAGAACATGATCACCGGCGCGGCCCAGATGGACGGCGCGATCCTCGTGGTCGCCGCCACCGACGGCCCGATGCCGCAGACCCGCGAGCACGTCCTCCTGGCCCGCCAGGTCGGCGTGCCGGCGCTGGTCGTCGCGCTCAACAAGTGCGACATGGTCGACGACGAGGAGCTCATCGAGCTCGTCGAGATGGAGGTCCGTGAGCTCCTCTCCGAGTACGAGTTCCCGGGCGACGACATCCCCGTCGTGCGCGTGGCCGCCTTCCCGGCGCTGAACGGCGACGAGAAGTGGGGCGCGACCGTCCTCGAGCTGATGGACGCCGTCGACTCCTACATCCCGACCCCGGAGCGCGACACCGACAAGCCGTTCCTCATGCCGGTCGAGGACGTCTTCACGATCACCGGTCGTGGCACCGTCATCACCGGCCGCATCGAGCGCGGCATCGTGAAGGTGAACGAGGAGGTCGAGATCATCGGCATCCGCGACACCTCGCAGAAGACCACGGTCACCGGCGTCGAGATGTTCCGCAAGCTGCTCGACGAGGGCCAGGCGGGCGAGAACGTCGGTCTGCTCCTCCGCGGCACCAAGCGCGAGGACGTCGAGCGCGGCATGGTCGTGATCAAGCCGGGCACCACCACCCCGCACACCAACTTCGAGGCCTCGGTCTACATCCTCTCGAAGGAGGAGGGCGGCCGGCACACGCCGTTCTTCAACAACTACCGTCCGCAGTTCTACTTCCGGACCACGGACGTGACCGGCGTCGTGACGCTGCCCGAGGGCACCGAGATGGTGATGCCGGGTGACAACACCGAGATGTCGGTGGAGCTCATCCAGCCGATCGCCATGGAGGAGGGCCTCCGCTTCGCGATCCGTGAGGGCGGCCGCACCGTCGGCGCGGGCCGGGTCACCAAGATCACCAAGTGACCTGACCTGGCTCACCGAGTCACCAAGAACCCCCGTCAGCCGTGAGGCCGGCGGGGGTTCTTGCTTCCGCGTCTCACTTGACTGCGGCCGCGCGAGTGGGCCCGCACCCAGCAGCGGTGACCTTTCAACCGGTCTGAGCAGGCCGGGCGTTCAAGGACCACCGGCGCCCAGCGTGTCCCACTGACATGCGAGGCGGCGGTGGGTGATCAACCACGCTGGGCCGGCCTGGGGTTGACGGGTCACCGCTACCCGGGTGGCGTATGGCAACGGCGCGGAGCAGCCCGATCCTGACCGGCGAGACGCGATCCGCCAGGGGCAAGCTCGTGTTCTGCGATTTGCACCGCAAATTCGGCTCTTGTGACGGATCCGTGGGTGGGCGGCCGCGCGCGTAGCACGCCGCAACCCGCCCTCAAGGATGCCTTCGGCACCGCTGCGCGGCGCCTTCGGCGTCCTTGACCGCGGGTCCCGAGCGGCGCGCTGGGGGGCGCGCAAGGGCGGAGCAAGCTCCGCCCCGCATGCGCGGCCGCCGGTGGCCACCCAGGACGCCGAGATGTGCTGCAAATCAGCTGGACCCGGCTTTGCCGAGGATCTCCGGCACCAGGTGCCGATCTCCCTCGGCAAACCCACCGACGGGGCTGGTGGTAGGCGCGCGGCACCCACGGATCGGTCACATGAGCCGCAAATTCGCCACCTGCACGCCGAGATGTGGTGCAGATGCCGCCCTGCGCGGCCCAGACGCCGACTGTGCAGCAATTTTCCGGCTGGGTGGCGAAAGTGCTGCACAGTCGGTGACTCCGCCGGCGTGCCCACAACCCACGTCAGAGTCGAAAACCAGGTGACCCTGGCGCCGAGCCGCCCTACGGTGGCCGCAACCGAGCAAGAACCCGAGAGGAGCGTCCGATGCGTGCTGCGTTCGTGTCCGTCATGACCCACACGAACCCAGACCAGGAGACGACGCTTGCTCCGCAGGACACTCAACCTCGGGATCCTCGCCCACGTTGACGCCGGCAAGACCACGCTGACCGAGCGGCTGCTCCACGCCGCAGGGGTCATCGACCACGTCGGCTCGGTCGACGCGGGGACCACCCAGACCGACTCCCTCGCCCTCGAGCGCGAGCGCGGGATCACGATCCGCTCGACGGTCGCGGCCTTCGAGCGCGGCGACACCACGGTCAACCTGATCGACACCCCCGGCCACCCGGACTTCATCGCCGAGGTGGAGCGGGTGCTCAGCGTGCTCGACGGCGCCGTGCTCGTCCTCTCCGCGGTGGAGGGCGTGCAGCCGCAGACCACCGTGCTGATGCGGGCGCTGCGGCGGCTGGACGTCCCGACCGTGCTGTTCATCAACAAGACCGACCGGGCCGGCGCGGATGTGGGCCGGGTGCTGGCCGCAGTCCGCGAGCGGCTCACGCCGTACGCCGTGGACGTGGCCGGCGACGACCTGCTGGATCTTCTCACCGAGCGCGACGACCGGCTGCTCGCGGCGTACCTGCGCGACGAGGCCGCTGTCGACCGGGCCCGCCTGCGCCGGTCGCTGGCCCGGCAGACCCGGCGGAGCCGCGTCTTCCCGGTGTTCAGCGGTTCGGCCTCGCGGGGCGACGGGGTCGAGCCGCTGATGGACGCCCTGGTCGAGCTGCTGGCGCCGCCGCCCACCGACGACGACGGGGCGCTGGCCGCCCGGGTGTTCAAGATCGAGCGCGGCGCAGCCGGCGAGAAGGTCGCCTACCTGCGGCTGTTCCGAGGCAGGCTCGGGCTTCGCGACCGGATCTCCTTCGGTGGAGTACCGCTGCCGGAGAAGGTGGTCGAGGTCGCCGGCTACCGCGCCGGGCAGTGGGTGCGGACCGACAGCGTCGGCGCCGGTGAGATCGCGCGGGTCCGCGGGCCGGCCCGGGTGCGGGTCGGCGATGGGGTGGGCACCGGGGCCGACGGCGACGAGCACCACTTCCCGCCGCCCACGCTCGAGGCCGTGGTCGCGGCCCGCGACCCGGCGCTGGGGCACCGGCTCCGCGCTGCGCTGGTCCAGCTCGCCGACCAGGACCCGCTGATCGGCGTGCGCCACGACGACCTGGGCCGCCTGTCCGTCTCGCTCTACGGCCGGGTGCAGCAGGAGGTCATCGCCGAGACCCTGGCGCGCGACCACGGCGTCGAGGTCGACTTCGAAGACGCCACGGTCGTCCACGTCGAGCGGCCGCGCCGGGTCGGCGAGGCCCTGGAGCTGCTCAACACCGACACCAACCCCTACCACGCCACCGTGGGGCTGAGGATCGACCCGGGCACCCCGGGCTCGGGGCTGCGGTTCTGCACGGACGTGCCGGCCGAGGACGTCCCGCTCTACCTGTTCAAGAGCCACGAGGGGTTCCGGGAGAGCATCGAGCGCCACGTCCGCGACGCGCTGGCGGCCGGGCTGCACGGCTGGCAGGTCACCGACTGCCTGGTCACGCTGACCCGGATCGGCTACAGCAGCTGGGACGGTCCTCCGTCCACGCGCGGGCCGCTCAGCGTCGCGGTCGACTACCGCAAGCTCACGCCGATCGTGGCCCGTCAGGCGTTGCGCAACGCCGGCACCATGGTCTGCGAGCCGCTGGTCGACGTCCGCGTCGAGGCGCCGACCGCGACGGCCGGCGCGCTCCAGCGGGAGCTCGGGCGACTGGGCGCGTCCACCACCGGAGCGTGGGCCACGGAGTCGTTCACCACTTTCGAGGTGGTGCTCGCCGCGGCCCGGTTCCACGATCTCCAGCGACAGCTGCCGGACCTCACCGGGGGCGAGGGCGTGGCCGAGCCGCGGTTCGCCGGCTACCAGCCCGTCCGTGGCCGGCAGCCGTCAAGGACGCCATGAGAGTCCTCTCACTCCGGCCTCACCATGGCCTCACGGTGCCCCGGCACGGTTGGTGTCGTCAGGAACCAAGACACCACGAAAGGGAGAACCACCATGGCTCGCTCGCATCTCCTGAAGGCACTCCAGCCGGCCCGCGTCGCCGGGCGTCGTCGTCGCCGCCACGGCGGCCGGCACGGCCACAGCAACACCAACACCAACTCCAGCACGGGCACCGGGACGCGCACCCGGACGCGCAGCCACGACTGACGTCTGGGGTTCGGTGAGGTGAACGACACCGAGAGGGCGGGCCTTCGGGCCCGCCCTCGCCGCCTGCTCGGACGGCTGGCCGCGCTGTTGCGGCCCGCACCCGACGCCGCGCCGCTGGTCGGCCAGGCCCGGCCGATGACGGTCGGGCAGGTCGTCCGGCGGTTCTGGCCCGACCTGCGGCCGCTGCGCTGGTGGCTGCTGCTGCTCGTGGTGCTGCTGGCCGGGGCGCCGTTGATCGCGGTGCTGGAGGTCGTGCTGTTCCAGAAGCTGGTCGACGACGTGCTGGTGCCGGCCACCCTGGGGCCGCTGGTCTGGATCGCGGCGCTCTACGTCGGCCTGAACCTGCTCAGCGCTGTCGTCTCCGGTGTCGACGACTACCTCTCCACGTGGATCTCGCAGAGGTTCCTCGTCGGGCTCCGGACCAAGGTGTTCTCGCACGTGCTCGCCCACCCGAGCCACGTGCACGACCGCAACCGGCTCGGCGACACGATGTCGAGGCTGACGTCGGACACCGCCGCGGTCGAGTCGTTCATGATCGGCCAGTTCGCCTCCGGCACCGGCGCCGTGCTGCGCCTGGTGATCTACGCCGGCGCACTGTTCTGGCTGCAGTGGCAGCTCGCGCTGGTCGCGATGGTCGCCGCACCACTCCTGTGGTGGGTGGCCCGGCACTTCTCGCGGCTGGTCAAGGACGTCTCCCGGGAGCGCCGCCGCCGGGCCGGCTCGCTCAGCGCGGTCACCGAGGAGCGGCTGTCCAACGCCGCCCTGGTGCAGACCTACAACCGCGAGGCCGACGCCATCGCGGACTACCACCGCCAGAACCTCGCCATCGCCTCCGCCGAGCTCGTCGGGGCGCGGATCCGGGCGGTGTTCCTGCCGCTGGCCGACCTCGCCGAGCTGGTCGGCACCCTGGCTGTGATCGCGCTGGGCACCTGGGCGCTGGCGACCGACCGGCTCACGCTGGGCGGGTTGATGGCGTTCCTGGCCCTGCTGGTGCAGTGCTACTCGCCGCTGCGCAGCCTCGGCAACCTGCTCCCCGCCCTCTACTCCGCGACCGCCGGAGTGGAGCGCATGGTCGAGCTGCTCGACGAGCCGCTCCCGCAGGACGCGCCGGGCGCCCGCGACCTCACCAACGTCCGCGGCTCGGTCGAGCTGTCCGGCGTCCGCGTGCGCTACCCGGGTGGGGCCCGCGACGCGCTGCACGGGACGACGTTCCGCGTCGAGGCAGGCCAGATGGTCGCCCTCGTCGGCGCGAGCGGCGCCGGCAAGTCGACCGTCAGCCGGCTCCTCACCCGGCACGCGGAGGCGGCGGAGGGCGCGGTCCGCATCGACGGGCAGGACCTGCGCGACCTCACCGCGCGCTCGGTCCGCGAGGCGGTGACCCTGGTCCCGCAGGAGACCGCGCTGATGGACGCAACGATCGCGGAGAACATCGGGTTCGGCCGACCGACCGCCACTCGTGACGAGGTGGAGGAGGCGGCCCGGAGAGCCGACGCCGACGGGTTCGTGCGGCTGCTGCCGGACGGCTACGACACCCGCGTCGGCCAGCGCGGCCGAAGCCTCTCCGGTGGTCAGCGCCAGCGCATCGCCGTGGCCCGCGCTCTGCTCCGCGACGCTCCGGTTCTCTTCCTCGACGAGCCCACCACGGGCCTCGACGCCGCCACCTCGCGCCGGCTGCTCGACGCCGTGGCCCGGCACCGGGCCGGCCGCACGGTGATCGTGGCCACCCACGACCCGGTGGTCCTGGAGTACGTCGACCGCGTCATCGAGCTCGAGGACGTCGGGGTCGACACCCAGCCCGTCGCGGTGGGGGCGGCGCGATGATGCCGGTCACCGCCGCGCCCGGCGTCGTACCCGTGGGCGGGGAGGTCCTGCCCGGCTACCGGGTCGAGGCGCTGCTGTCGCGAGGCGGCCGGGTCGACACCTACGACGTGACCAGCCTGGAGCGGGACTGCCGGGCCGTGGTCAAGGTGGTGCGTCCGGACCGGCTCGACGACGCGCACGTCCGCGCCGCTGTCCGCACCGAGGGCGAACTGCTCACGACGCTGGCGCACCCGCACCTGGTGCGCGGCTACGAGATGGTCACTGCGCCGGCCCCGGCCGTCGTGCTCGAGACGCTGCCCGGGGCCACGGTCGCGGCGCTCGTCGACGACCGCTGCCTCGGCGTCGCCGACGTCGCGCTGCTCGGCCGCCAGCTCGCCTCGGTTCTCGGCTACCTGCACCGCCACGGCTGGGTGCACCTCGACGTCAAGCCCGACAACGTCGTCGTCCAGGAGGGCCGGGCGATCCTCATCGATCTCGGGCTGGCCGCCCGCCCGGGCCGGCTCGAGCGCGGCATGGGCACCGACGGCTACGCCGCCCCGGAGCAGGACGCCGGCGGGACCGTCTCGCCCGCCACCGACGTGTGGGGTCTGGCCGCGACGTTGTTCGAGTGCGTGGCCGGGGCTGCGCCGGGCCGCGACCCGGACCTGTCCCGGGTGCCGGTGCGGCTCCGCCCGCTGCTGGCGGCCTGCCTGCAGGCCGAGCCGGGCCGGCGGCCCTCGCTGGACGTCCTCCGGGACCGGCTCGACTCGCTGGTGGCCGAGCCGCCGCGCGAGCTCAGGTGGTGGAGCCGGCGGCGGCGATGAGGGCGACCACGATCACCCCGAGGAGGATCAGCAGGCCGAGACCCATCAGTGCGGTGCCGACGATCCCGCAGATCCGGCCCGCGTTGGCCTGGGAGCGGCCGCCCAGCTGGCCGTTGGAGACGTCGATCTCGCGCACCACGCGGTTGCCCATCACCCACGCGACGATCGAGAGGACCTGGCACAGCACCAGGCCGAGGATGCCGAGCACCAGCACGGTGGTGGCCTGCGGGTGGTCGGGAGCACCGAAGGCGTGCGGCGGACCGTAGGGGTTCGGTGGCGGACCGCCATAGGGCGGCGGTGGCGGCTGCTGCGTCACGGCGGACATCCTGCCATCGCCAGTCATCTATGGTTCGCGACGTGATCGACCGTGCCCGGCTCACCGACCTGCGCCGCGACGAGGAGGCCCGCTTCGTCGACCTGCACCCGCGCTCGGCCGCGCTCGCCGAGGCGCAGCGGGTGCACCTCCTGGCCGGCGTGCCCATGCCGTGGATGACCCGCTGGCCCGGCTCCTTTCCCGTCTCGGTCGCGTCCGCACGGGGTGGCCGGCTCGTGGACGTGGACGGGCTCGAGTACGTCGACCTCTGCCTCGGCGACACCGGCGCGATGGCCGGCCATGCGCTGCCGGCAGCGACCGGGGCCGTCGCGGACCGGATGGCGGCCGGGGCGACCGCGATGCTGCCCTCGGAGGACGGCGCCTGGGTCGGCGCCGAGCTGGCCCGCAGGTTCGGCCTGCCCTCCTGGCAGCTCGCCATCTCGGCGACGGACGCGAACAGGTTCGTGCTCCGCTTCGCCCGGCACCTGACCGGGCGGCCGCGGGTCGCCGTCATGGACTGGTGCTACCACGGCACGGTCGACGAGACGCTGGCCGTGCTCTCCGACGACGGCCGGGTGGTCCCGCGCCCCGGCGCCCTCGGGCCCCAGGCCGACGTCGCGACCACCACGGCGGTGGTGCCGTTCAACGACCTCGACGCACTCGACCGCCGGCTGGCCGACGGCGACGTCGCCGCGCTGCTCATGGAGCCGGCGCTGACCAACATCGGCATCGTCCTGCCCGCCCCCGGCTACTCCGAGGGCGTCCGCGAGCTCACTCGGCGGCACGGCGTGCTGCTCGTGATCGACGAGACCCACACGATGTGCGCCGGCCCGGGCGGCGCGACCGCGGCCTGGGGTCTCGAGCCGGACCTGCTCGTGGTCGGCAAGGCGATCGGCGGCGGGATCCCGTGCGCGGCCTACGGCATGACGGCCGAGGTGGCCGAGCGGCTGAGCGGCCCGATGCTCGGCCATGACATCGACGTGGCCGGTGTCGGCGGCACGCTCACCGGGAGCGCCCTGGCCCTGGCGGCCATCCGGGCCACGCTGTCCAGCGCCCTGCGCGAGGAGGACTTCGCGGTCGCCGTCCCGCTGGCGGAGCGGTTCACCGCGGGCGTGGCCGGCGCCATCGACGCGCACGGCCTGCCGTGGCACGTGCAGCGGCTGGGCTGTCGCGCGGAGTACTGGTTCTGCCCGCCGCCGCCCGACGGTGCCGCCGCGGCCGCCGCGGTCGACGAGGAGCTCGAGGGGTTCCTGCACCTGTGGTGCCTCATCCGGGGCGTGCTGCTGACGCCGTTCCACAACAGGGCGCTGTTCTGCCCGGCCCACACCGGGGCCGACGTCGACCGGCACACGGAGGTGTTCACCGAGGCGCTGGCAGCCCTGACAAGGTAGGGGGATGGACGAGCGCGTCACCCCCGCCCGCCCGCACCACAAGCTGACCCCCGACGGCCGCCGGATGCGGGAGGTCCTCAGCTACTCCCGGCGCGGCAACCGGTTCACGCCGCGGCAGGCCGAGGCGTGGGCGGCCCACCACGACGCGTGGGTGATCCCCGACGAGGCGGTCGACCGGCCGGACTTCTCCTTCGCCGACCGGTTCGGGCGGGAGGCGCCGCTGATCGTCGAGATCGGGTCCGGTGTCGGCGAGGCCACGGCGGTGCTGGCGGCCGCCCGTCCGGCCTACGACGTGATCGCCTTCGAGGTCTGGCGGCCCGGCGTGGCCGACACGCTGTGGCGGCTGGCCGAGGCGGGCGCGGACAACGTGCGGCTGGTCACTGTCGACGCGGTGTGGTGCCTCGAGAACCGGATCGGTGAGGGGACGCTGGCCGAGCTGTGGACCTTCTTCCCGGACCCGTGGCCCAAGACGCGCCACCACAAGCGGCGGCTGGTCGGCCCCGACTTCGCGCGGCTGGCGGCGAGCCGGCTGGCACCCGGGGCGACCTGGCGGCTGGCCACCGACTGGGCCGACTACGCCGCCCGGATGCGCGCCGTGCTCGACGCCGAGCCGACGCTCGAGGGGGGTCCCGTTCAGCGGTGGGACGAGCGGCCGGTGACCCGGTTCGAGCGCAAGGGGCTCGAGGCCGGCCGGGAGATCACCGACCTGGCCTACCGCAGGGTCGGCCAGAACACCTAGACGGCGTGGGGGAGCCGGACGCCTGCCTCGATGAGGAGGTCCTCGACCCGTTCGCGCTCGACGTCCAGCTCGTGACCGGCCATGAGGACGTCGAGCAGGTGCGTGCGCCCGAGAGCGGTGCAGCACTCTCCGAGCACCTTGTCGTAGGCGCCGCGCACCGCCTCCACCTTGACGAAGGGCGTGCGCGGGTCGAGGCCGTAGTAGCGGGCGCACAACCGCCTCAGGTTGGCGGCGATCTCCTCGATCGGCCGACCCTCGGGCTCCAGCTGCCGCTGGTGGCTGCGTGGCCACCGCATGTGACAACGGTACGCCGCGGTTCAGCCCTGGAGTAGCGAGATTTCCTCGTCGACGTACGGGTCCTCCTTGCCGGCGGCCTCGAGCTCGGCCTTCAGCGCGGTTTGCAGCGCCAGCGCCTCGTCGGTGCGGCCGAGGTTGCGCAGCGCCCAGCCGACCATCCACCTCGCGATGCGAGTGCGGCCGGGATCGCCGATCCGCTCGCGCGCGGCCAGCGCGCCCTCGAACGCCGCCAGCGCGGCCGGCCAGTCGCCCGCGTCGGCGTGCATCATCCCGACGTTGTTGAGCAGGGAGGCGTCCCAGTCGCGGGCCTCCTGGTCGGAGGAGTCCCGGGCCAGCGCGAGCGCCTCCTCGTTGAGCCGCAGCTGGTCGTCGTCCGGTGCCACCAGCGCGACCATGTGCAGCGCGTCCACCTGCAGCGCGTCCAGGCCGGCCTCCCGGGCCGACGCGGCCGCCCCCTCGAAGAAGGGCCGGGCCGCATCGGGGTCGCCCGCCGAGCGGAGCAGCCGGCCCCGCTCGAGGGCCGCCCGGGTCGCCACCTCGACGTCCTCGACGGCGAGGTCGTTGAGCACGGCGTGCCCCTCGTCGTACCGCTCCTGCAGCCCGAGCGCCCGAGCCACCTGGGTGAGCAGGACCAGCCGGTCCTTGCCCTCCGCCATCTCGGCCGCGGCCCGGAGCCGCTGCTCGGAGCCGGCGGGGTCGTCGAAGTCCCACAGCTCCTTCAGCTCCGCCATGGCGCCATAGTGCCCGATCATCGGCCTCAACCTTTCGGGGGTCTGCGGTGTCATTACCTCTCGTGACCGTGACCGAGCCGACGTTCAGCGACTTCATGGCTGCGCGCTGGGCACCGCTGTTCCGTACGGCGTACCTCCTCAGCGGCGACCAGCACGAGGCCGAGGAGCTGCTGCAGTCGGCACTGGCACGGACCTGCGTGAAGTGGTCGTCGATCCGCGAGAAGGGTGCCGCGGACGCCTACGTGCGCCGCGCGATGGTCCACCAGATGTCGAGCCGGTGGCGGCGGCCGCGTCGGGAGCTGGCCACCGACGAGCTCCCCGAAAGGGGCCACGGCGGCGGGCTCGACGTGCGGGCCGACCACCTCGCGCTCTGGGAGGAGGTCCGGCGGCTGCCCCCGCGGATGCGCGCCACACTGGTCCTCCGCTACTTCGAGGACCTCACCGTCGAGGCGACCGCCCGCGAGCTCGGAACCTCCGTCGGCTCGGTCAAGAGCCAGACCCACCACGCCCTCAAGCGGCTGCGCGCCGCACTGCCCGACCTGGAGCTGCAGCCATGAGCCTCACCGAACTCCGCGAGTCCCTCTCCGCCGTCTCCGACGCCGTCCCGGTGCCGCCACCCGACGTGGCCGGTCTCCACCGCGAGGTGCGCCGGGCCCGCGCCCGGGGGACGGCGACCTGGGCAGCGAGCCTGGGCGCGGCCGCCGCGGTCGCCCTGGGCGGCTCGGCGCTCGTCGCGTCGCTGGGCGGCTCCGGCAACCCGGCCGCACCCGCGGACTCGCACGTGGCACGGGACCAGGACGCCGTGCCGGTCGTCGTCGACGGGCACCTCCGGATCGTCGACGGCGATGCCCTCGGTCCGGTGGGTCCGGCGGTCGCCACGGTTGTCGGCAGCACGCCGCACGGCGTGGTCGTGCTGACCGACGACGGCACCCTGGGCCGGGTCGCGGAGCCGTCCGGCGCGCTGGAGCCGATCGTGTCCGACCGGGTGCGTACGGCGTACCTGGACGGCGACGCGGTGGTCTACGAGAACGAGCGCGGGCTGATCCGGTGGCGCGGCATCGAGCCGTCCGTCCAGCCCACCGACAGCGCCCAGACCGAGCAGGGGCGCCTCATGGCTTCGGCGAGCGGCATCGCGGTGATCGCCGAGGCCAAGGGGCTGATGCTCCACGACAGCGCCGGTGTGCATGAGCTCTACCTCGACCCCGACGAGGTGAACGTCATCCGTGGCGTCGACGCCGGCGCCGGGCCGGTGGTCGCGGTCCGCACCGACGCGGGCGTCGAGGTGTTCTGGGACCACGGCGCCTCCGGCGCCGGGCTGCCGGGCGACCGGATCGGTGCCCTCGCCCCGGACGGCCACACCTACGCACGACCGACCGAGGACGGTCGCGCGGTGGAGCTGCTGGACCCGCGCACGATGAACGCGACCCCGGTCGCGGGCCCGAGTGGCCAGGTCTCCGGGCTCGGCTGGTCGCCCGACGGTGACCTGCTGGTCGTGGTTGTCCACGAGGGGACCGCCACCCTGTGGCGGTGCGGGCCGAACGGCGCCGGCTGCGCCGGCGAGGTCGACGACCCGACCGGGACCCTGCGGCTGCGCTGAGGCGACTCTCAGGCGTGGGCGAAGTCCTCGCCCGTGTACGCCTTCTGCTCGACCAGGACCATCCAGTTGCCGGAGTTGTCGCGGCAGACCGCCTCGACGCCGTAGGGGCGGTCGGCGGGCTCCTGCAGGAACTCGACGCCCTTGGCCCTGAGCTCCTCCCAGGTCTTGCGGCAGTCGTCGACCGCCATGCCGAGCCCGTGCATGTTGCCCTCGTCGAGGGCGCGGTTCATGGCGGCGATCATGTCGGGCGTGTGCGGAGGCCCCGGGACGGTCAGGTGGACCTGGAGCTCGGGCTGGCTCGGGTGGCTGACGGTGCACCAGCGGTAGCCGTCGGTCAGCGTGACGTCGCTGTTCTCGTCGAAGCCGAGCACGTCGATGTAGAAGGCCTTGGACTCGTCGATGTCCTTCACGAACACGGACGCGATCGCGATGTTGGTGATCATGGCCTCGACGCTAGGACGCGCCGTCGGCCCCGGGCTTCTCCTGGCTTGCGGAAGCAGTCTCCGCGAGGCCCCACATGAAGATGAAGCAGCCCGGGATGTGGGGCGCCCCCTCGGCGGCGTACCGGCGCTGGAACTCGCTCGGCGTCTCGCCGACGAGCTCGCGGAACCGGCTGCTGAACGAGCCGAGGCTCGAGAAGCCCACCGCGTGGCAGATCTCGGTCACCGTGAGGTTGGTCGCGCGCAACAGGTCCTGAGCGCGCTCGACCCGGCGCCTGGACAGGTGCGCGCTGGGCGAGATGCCGTAGGTCGCTGTGAACAGTCGCTGGAAGTGGTACTTGCTCAGCCCCGCGACCCCGGCGAGCGTCTCGAGGTCGAGCGGCTCGGTGAAGTGCCGGTCGGCGTGGTCGCGGGCCCGGCGGAGGTGGACCAGGACGTCGCCCGACGCCCGGGTCGGCGCGGCGCTCACCTGCGGGAGGTGAGCCGGCGGCGCAGCTCGGCCTCGCGGTGCAGCCGGGCCTGGTCCCGCTCCCGGCGCGAGGCGATGACCGCGGCGAGGTAGGCCTCCGGCGGCGTGCCGGGTGGCGGAGGCGGCGCGACGTACTCGCTGACCTGGTCGGCCAGCCGGACACCGATCACCGCCCGGGACTGAGGGTCGAGCGTGGGCAGCCGGCCCAGGAACTGGCGCACGGCCAGGGCCAGGCCGGTCGGGAGGCTGGCGATGTCGGCCGAGCGCGCCCACCGCTCGAGCGGCGGCGGCATCAGTGTCGGCGGCGCGAGCCGGAGCCGGACCCGGTCGCGGACGACGTAGGTCCCGGCGGCGTAGTCGCCCAGCCGCTTGCCGCGCGGGCTGACCAGCGCCGAGAAGAACGCCGGGACGCCGTACAAGAGGTAGATCTCCACGACGCCGACCAGCGCCCGCACGAACGCGTGCTGGAAGGTGATCGGCCCCGCGTCGTCGCGGACGGTGCGCAGGCCGCAGACCAGCTTGCCGAGCGACTTCCCGTGGGTCAGCGTCTCCAGCGTGGACGGGTAGACCAGGAAGACCACGATCATCGTGGCGATGAACGACGCCCAGATCAGCGCCTGGTCCGACTGCAGGGCGGCGACGATGAAGACGAACACCGCCGCGATGAACAGGATCATCGTCACGAACACGTCGATCAGCCCCGAGATGATCCGCGCCCCCAGGCTCGCCGCCGGCAGGTCGAGCGCGACCGCCTCACCGGTGACCAGGTCATCGGTCGTCAGCGTCGCGAACTCGGGGGCGGTCATCGTCCATCAGTCTAGGTTTGCCGCTCGGCTTGCCGACGAAGCCAGCCACGGTGGCTGAGGTGCGAGGCGCGCCAGCGCCGAGCCTCGAAGCCTGGTGAGCCGGTGCTGGGACTCACCGGTGTGTCCGGGCTGGGGAGGTCTCGACAGGCTCGACCAGCGGTGCGGTCACGGTGGCTGAGGTGCGAGGCGCCCCAGCGCCGAGCCTTCACGGTGGCTGAGGTGCGAGGCGCTCCAGCGCCGAGACTCGAAGCCAGGTGACCCGGGGCTGGGACCCACCCGCGTGCCCAGGCTGCGGAGGTCTCGACAGGCTCGACCGCGGTCCGCCAGCAGGTGCCTACCTTGCCGCGGCTTCGAGGTTCGGCCGTGAACGGCC
>NZ_DASUFR010000005.1:0-6939 GCF_036274455.1 Nocardioides sp.
CGCGCCAACCCCAACCAGGACGCCCAGGGCATCGTGATCGAGGCCCACCTCGACCGCGGTCGTGGCCCGGTGGCCACGGTCCTGGTCCAGCGCGGCACGCTGCGCGTGGGTGACTCGATCGTCGCCGGTGCCGGCTACGGCCGCGTCCGCGCGATGCTCGACGAGCACGGCGACAACATCGACGAGGCCGACCCGTCGCGCCCCGCCATGGTGCTGGGTCTCACCGCCGTTCCCGGTGCGGGCCAGAACTTCATCGTCGTCGAGGACGATCGGATGGCGCGTCAGATCGCGGAGAAGCGCGAGTCGCGCGAGCGGGCGGCCATGCAGGCCAAGCGCCGCGTGCGCCGCACTCTCGAGGACTTCATGGCCTCCATGGAGAAGGGCGAGAGCCAGGAGCTCAACCTCATCCTCAAGGGCGACGTGTCCGGCTCGGTCGAGGCTCTCGAGGACGCGCTCTCGCAGATCGACGTGGGCGACGACGTGGGCATCCGCGTCATCGACCGCGGTGTCGGTGCGATCACCGAGACCAACGTCGACCTCGCTGCGGCGTCCGACGCGATCATCATCGGCTTCAACGTCCGCCCGCAGGGCAAGGCGACCGAGCTGGCGGACCGCGAGGGCGTCGAGATCCGCTACTACTCGGTCATCTACCAGGCGATCGAGGAGATCGAGGCGGCCCTCAAGGGCATGCTCAAGCCGGAGTTCGAGGAGTCGACCCTGGGCCAGGCGGAGATCCGCGCGATCTTCCGCTCCTCCCGGATCGGCAACATCGCCGGCTGCATGGTCACCAGCGGCGTCATCCGGCGCAACGCGAAGGTGCGCCTGATCCGCGATGGCTCGGTCGTGGCCGACAACCTCGACCTGGCCTCGCTGCGCCGCGAGAAGGACGACGTCAGCGAGGTCCGCGAGGGCTTCGAGTGCGGCCTGGTGCTGCGCAACTTCCAGGACATCAAGGAAGGCGATGTCGTGGAGGCCTTCGAGATGCGCGAGATCCCGCGGAGCTGATCGTTCGCCGGGCGGGAGTTTCGTCGGCCAGCCGACGGAACTCTCGCCGGGACGATGAAGCTTCATCGTCTGACCGAGAGCTTCGTCGGCCAGCCGACGAAACTCCCGGGGTTGAGGAAAGTTGGAGACCATGACCAACCCACGGGTCAGGAAGATCGCGGACCGGATCCAGGAGATCGTCGCGGAGATGCTCGAGCGGCGGCTCAAGGACCCACGGCTGGGCTTCGTCACCGTGACCGACGTGCGGGTCACCGGCGACAGCCAGCACGCGACGGTGTTCTACACGGTGCTCGCCGGTGCGATGGGTGAGCAGAGCGACGAGGCCGCGCTCGCCGCCACCGCGGCGGCGCTGGAGTCGGCCAAGGGGATGATCCGCTCCGAGGTCGGCAAGCAGCTCGGGATGCGGCACGTGCCCACGCTGGAGTTCGTGGCCGACGCGCTACCCGAGTCCGCCCGGCACCTCGACGAGGTGCTCGCCCGGGCGCGCGCCCAGGACGAGGCGGTGGCCGCCGCGCGTGGCACGTCGTACGCCGGCGACGCGGACCCCTACCGCAAGCCTCGGGCGATCGACGACGAGGCGCTACCCGACGCTGGCGAGGATGGCTGAGCCCGGGCTGGTCGTCGTCGACAAGCCGGCCGGCATCACCTCCCACGACGTGGTCTCGCGGATCCGGCGGCTGGCCGGCACCCGCAAGGTCGGCCACGCCGGCACCCTCGATCCGATGGCCACCGGCGTGCTGGTGCTCGGGGTGGAGCGCGCCACCCGGCTGCTCGGCCACCTGATGCTCAGCGACAAGGGTTACGACGCCACGGTCCGGCTCGGCGTGGCCACCACCACCGACGACGCCGAGGGCGACGTCGCTTCCACGAGCCCGACGGATGCTCTCACCGAAGCCGCCGTCCGTGCTGCGCTCGCGGACCAGACCGGCCACCTGCTCCAGGTGCCGACCGCGGTCTCGGCCATCAAGATCGGCGGCAGGCCCGCCTATGAGCGGGTCCGCGCCGGCGAGGACGTCCAGCTCAACGCCCGTCCGGTCACCGTCCACGAGCTGGTTGTCCGCGACGTACGCCGCGTGGGAGACGTCATCGACGCCGACATCTCGCTGCGCTGCTCGAGCGGCACCTACGTCCGTGCCATCGCCCGCGATGCCGGTGTCGCGCTGGGAGTCGGCGGCCACCTGACCGCGCTCCGGCGTACCGCCGTCGGCCCCTACGGCCTCGACGCCGCCCGCACCCTCGACCAGCTGGCCGAGGACTTCGAGCTGCTGCCGATCGCGGCCGCCGCCCGGGCGGCGTTCCCGTCGCTGGAGCTCGACGACGACCAGGCCCGCCGGGTCAGGTTCGGCCGTCCCCTCGACCTCCTGCTGACTGCGCCGACCGCGGTCTTCGCGCCGGACGGGGAGTTCCTCGCGCTGTACGAACACCGCGACGGGACGGCGCGTCCCCTCGCGGTGTTCGTGGGCTAGCGCGTCTGGCTGCTCCATCCGCTCAGGGCCGGTGATCACGTCGGCCGAGCCGCGCCGTTAGTGTTTCGGCCGTGCAGATCTGGCGCTCGCTCGCCGACGTGCCGGCCGACATCGGGGCCACCGTGGTCGTGATCGGCAACTTCGACGGCGTCCATCTCGGGCACCGACGGGTGCTGGCTCGCGCCCGCGAGACCGCGGACGAGGGCGGGCTCCCGGTGGTGGCCGTGACCTTCGACCCGCACCCGATGTCGGTGCTGCGGCCCGAGCACGCGCCCACCCAGCTCACCACGATCGAGCGGCGGGCGGTCCTGCTCGGCGAGGCGGGTGCCGACCACGTGCTCGCGCTGCCGTTCGACCGCGACATGGCGTCCTGGTCGCCGGAGGAGTTCATGCAGCGGGTCCTCGTCGAGGCTCTGCACGCTGCCGTGGTGGTGGTGGGCGCCAACTTCCGGTTCGGCAACAAGGCGGCCGGCGACGTGGCGACCCTCAAGGAGTACGGCGCCGGCCACGGCTTCGACGCCGACGGGATCGCGCTCGACGGTGGACCGATGGTCTGGTCGTCGACGTACGTCCGGACCTGCCTGGCCGCCGGCGACGTGGCCGGTGCCGCCGAGGCCCTGGGTCACCCGTACGCCGTGCGCGGCGTCGTCGTCGAGGGCGAGCGGCGCGGTCGCGACCTCGGGTTCCCCACTGCCAACGTGCCCACCGACGGGATGACCGCGGCGCCCGCCGACGGTGTCTACGCAGGCTGGCTCCGACGGCTCGACACCGGCGAGACCTACCCGGCCGCGATCAGCGTCGGCACCAATCCCACCTTCCACGGCATGCGCGAGCGCCGCGTCGAGAGCTATGTCCTCGACCACACCGACCTCGACCTCTACGGGGTCGAGGTGGAGGTCTCGTTCGTGGAGCGGCTGCGCGGCATGGTGGCCTTCGAGTCCGTCGACGCCCTGGTCGAGCAGATGCACGCGGACGTCGACCGGGCGCGGGAGCTCCTCGACTCCTAGCGGCGGCGCGCCACCGTCACACCGTCGCGGACCGGCAGCATCACCGCGTCGACCCGGTCGTCGGCGGCCACCCGGTCGTTGAGCGAGCGCATGATGGTGACCCGCTCGCCCTGCTCGGACTCGTCGAAGACGCGCCCGCCGAGCAGCACGTTGTCGAGCGCCAGCACACCGCCGGGGCGGAGCCGGCGGACCAGCTCCTCGTAGTAGGTCGGGTAGCTCTCCTTGTCGGCGTCGACGAACGCGAAGTCGATCGAGGGCTCGTCCGGCAGCGCGGCCAGGGTCTCGGCGGCCGGTGCCAGCCGCAGCTCGATCCGGTCCGCCACTCCCGCCTCGGCCCAGTAGCGCTGAGCCACCGACGTCCATTCGCCGCTCACGTCGCAGGCCAGCAGCCTGCCGCCCTCGTCCAGCCCGCGGGCGATGCAGATCGAGGAGTAGCCGGTGAAGGTGCCGACCTCGACGGCGTACGTCGCGCCGGTGAGCCGGGCCAGCATGGTCAGCAGGGCGCCCTCGTCGGCGGAGATCTGCATGCCGGAGAAGTCGCTGAAGGCGGTCCGGGTCTCCTCGGCCAGCCGGGCCAGGACGTCGTCCTGGGCGGCGCTGTGGGCGAGCAGGTAGTCGCTGACGGCTTCCGGGGATGCGTTGACGTCCATGATCGTGATCACGCGCTCACGCTACGTCGTGTGGTTACTGTGCGCCCGTGCCCATCCGGAGCCCCGATCCGCAGCAAGCCGCCGAGGCGTGGTTCCTCCACCACGGCCTGACCTACTTCGTGCCGGAGGTACGCCTCGCCGTGCGTGACGAGCTGCGTGCCCGGCGCACGCTTCCGGTCCTGGTCGTGGTCGTGGTGGTGGCGGTCGCCGTCGGGGTCGCGATCGCCTGGCTCTCCGACGAGGTGACCACCGCACCGGCCACGCTCGTCACGATCGTGCTGCTGGGGGTGCTCGGCTACGGCCTGGTCCGGCTGCACGCAGGGCCGATCGTGCGGTGGGCGCTGCACCGCACCTTCGGCAGCATCTTCCGCCTGCTGCCGATGACCACCCGGGCGCTGCCGCTGCTCCTGCTGGCGATCACCTTCCTGTTCATCAACACCGAGGTGTGGCAGGTCGCGTCGCACCTGACCGCCGGCCAGCTGTGGCTGGTGGTCCTGCTGTTCGTGGTCCTCGGCATGGCGTTCCTGTTCGTCCGGCTCCCCGAGGAGGTCGACAAGGCCGACGACGACGTGGACGACGAGACGCTGATCGAGGTCTGCACCGGCACGCCGGTCGAACAGGCCTGCCGCGACCTGGTGGCCGAGGAAGGACCGGACCCGGCGTCGTACGCCCAGGTGACCGGCTACGAGCGGCTCAACCTGATCCTGGTCCTCGTCGTGATCCAGAGCGTCCAGGTGCTGTTGCTGAGCCTGTCGGTGTTCGTGTTCCTGCTCGTGTTCGGGTCGCTGATCATGACCGAGCCCGTGATGGTCTCCTGGCTCGGGGAGGAGACGAGCGGGCTGACCGTGGACCTGGTCCAGGTCGCGGTGTTCCTCGCGGCTTTCTCGGGGCTCTACCTGACCGTGTCGACGGTGACCGACGAGACCTACCGCGAGCAGTTCTTCGGCGACGTGATGGACGAGCTGCGGCGCGCGGTCGGCGTCCGGGCCGTCTACCTCGCCCTGCGCGCGCGGCCCGCCCCGGGTGTCACAGGCGCAGGTACGCCAGCACCGCCTGCACCCGCCGGTTGACCTCGAGGTCCACCGGGAGGTCCAGCTTCGCGAAGATGCTGTTGATGTGCTTGGCCACGGCCTTCTCGGTGACGTGAAGGTGTGCGCCGATCGAGGCGTTGGAGCGGCCCTCGGCCATCAGCGCGAGGACCTCCTTCTCCCGGGCGGTGAGCCGGTCCAGCGGCTCGTCGCGCTGCCGGGCCATCACCGTCGCCACGACCTCGGGGTCGAGCACGGTGCCGCCGGCGAGCACCCGGCGTACGCCGTCGACGAACTCGCGCACGTCGGACACCCGGTCCTTGAGCAGGTAGCCGACCGCGCCCTCGCCGCTGGCCAGCAGCTCGCGGGCATAGAGGCGCTCGACGTACTGCGAGAGCACCAGCACCGGGAACCCCGGCCGCCGCGCCCGCACCGCGATCGCAGCGCGGAGCCCCTCGTCGGCGAAGGTCGGCGGCATCCGTACGTCGAGCACGGCCCCGTCGGCCTCCGGGTCGAGCAGGGCGTCGTCGAGCTCCACCGCGTTGTCGACGGCCCGCACGACCTCGAAGCCGGAGCCCTCGAGCAGCTGGATCAGGCCGGCGCGGAGGAGGGCGTTGTCCTCGGCGAGGACGAGGCGTCCGCCGGCTTGGTCAGGACGCACGGCACCTCCAGCGTGACGATCGTTGGCCCCCCGACGGGGCTGGACACCGACATCGTGCCGTCGAAGGCCGCCAGCCGTCGCATCACCCCCCGCATGCCGGTCCCGCGCTCGACATCGGCGCCGCCGCGCCCGTCGTCACCCACCACGACGCGGAGCACGTGCTGCTCGTGCCGGAGCTCCACCCACGCATGCTCGTGGCCGGCGTGCTTGGCCGAGTTGGCCAGGCACTCGGCGACGGCGAAGTAGACCGCCGACTCGACCGGCGCGGGCGGCCTGCCGGGCAGCTCGCCGATCACCTCGACCGGCACCGCCATGTCGAGGGCCAGCGCGCGGATCGCACCCTCGAGACCGCGGTCGGCGAGCACCGGAGGGTGGATGCCCCGGACCACCGACCGGAGGTCGGCGATGGCGGCGGAGGTGGCCGCGCGAGCCTCGCTGACGGTACGCCGGGCGGCTTCCGGGTCGGTCTCGAACTGCTCCTCGGCCAGGCCCAGGCTCATCGACACCGCCACCAGCCGGGCCTGGGCGCCGTCGTGGAGGTCGCGCTCGAGCCGGCGCAGCTCGGCAGCGGAGTGGTCCACGGCCTCCGCCCGGCTCCTGGTGAGTGCGGCCACCCGGCGCTCCAACGTCTCGGTGTTGCCGTAGGTGAGGAACACCCGGTCCACCTGGGAGCGCATCCGCATCAGCGACGGAGTGCCGAACCACCAGAAGAAGAAGGTGGCGACCGCCAGGAGCAGCACCACCACCAGCAGCGAGATCGCCCAGCCGAAGGTGATCGCCCACAGGATCCACGCCAGGTCGCGCCAGGTCATCGAGTCGATCAGCGCCGAGCGGAGCTGGATCAGCGGCCCACCCTCGGGCTGCGGCTTGTACGGCGGCGGCAGGTGGACGCCGAGCACCTGTCCGGCGATGTGCCGCTGGCGGTTGGCGACCAGCCTGATCAGCGGCAGCGCCGCGATCACGAGGAGCACGCCCACCCAGACGACGACGAGCAGCCCGCCGACCACGAACAGGACCAGGCCGACAACGAGCGGGATCATCCAGACGACCTGCTCGGCGGCGTACGCCGTCAGCTGGAGTCGTCCCGGCTCGGGGCGTTCCTTGGCAGGCGGCGGTGCGGTG
>NZ_DASUFR010000006.1:0-10613 GCF_036274455.1 Nocardioides sp.
CGTGGTGCCGGCGAGCGCCCGCACCTCGGCGTCCACCTCCGGTGTCGGCACACCCGCCGCGCGGGTCACGGCGAGCCAGCCGCACAGCACGTCGTCGCCGTACGGCGTGAGCCCGTCGCCGCGGCCCACGAGCGAGGCGACGTCGATGGCCAGCGGTGCTCGAGGAGGGCGTTCTGCGTCCGTCTCTGAACCAGGTGATCCGGGGCTCGGGGGGCGTTGGGTGGCGTCGTCGCGGCGGTTTCGAGACGCTTGCTGCGCAAGCTCCTCAACCACCGCTCCGGTGGTTGAGGAGGTCGCTCTGCGACCGTCTCGAGGCCCCGGAAGCGTCGGCACCGAGACGTCCACCATCCGCCCGACGACCAGCGGCACGTCGTCGAGGTGCAGCACGCCACGACGCACCGATGCCCGCACCACGTCGGGCAGCTGGTCCAGGGCCGTCCGGAGGGCACAGGGCACCGCGGTGGCGCGGGTGCCCACCACGCCGACGCACCACCCGGCCACGTCGACGTACACCGCGTCCGGCCCGCGGTGCAGCAGCGGCACCGGTCCGTCATCGGTGGCGCGCAGGAGGGCCGCCACCCGTGGTGGTGCGCTCACCGCCAGCTGATCGTGCTGCACCCGACCGACGTTAGTCCGCGCGACACCTACCGGCGGGTAATACGCAGGTCACACCACTCGGGCCGCGTCGGGTGTGTCATGAGCGCATTCGGTCCGTGCCGGGCCTCGGGCGGCACACTGCGAAAGGGTGCATCAATGTCGATGTTCAAGTGGGACGTGGTCGAACCTGCGCCCGGCGAGCCGGTCGCTCCCAGTCAGCGGCTCCCGTGGGGCAAGACGATCGGTGTCGGCGCCCAGCACGTCGTCGCCATGTTCGGAGCCACCTTCGTCTTCCCGCTGGTCATGGGGCTCGACCCCAACCTCGCCATCATGTTCTCGGGGATCTGCACGATCCTGTTCCTGCTCATCACCGCCAACAAGGTGCCGAGCTACCTCGGGACCAGCGCGTCGTTCGTCGCCGGCGTCGCGGCGATCCGCGCCCAGGGCGGCGACTCCGCCGACGTCACCGGCTCGATCATGGTCTCCGGTCTGGTGCTCCTGGCCGTGGGCGTGCTCGTGCACTTCGGCGGCTCCGGGTTGATCCACACGATCCTGCCGCCGGCGGTGACCGGCGCGGTCGTCATGCTGATCGGCTTCAACCTGGCGCCGGTGGTGGCCGGGATCTACTGGCCGCAGGACCAGTGGGTGGCACTGCTCACCGCGACGTTCATGGTCTGCGCAGCCGTGCTGCTGCCGGGCTTCTGGGCCCGTATCGCGGTGCTCCTGGCGCTGGTCTTCGGCTACCTGATCTCGTGGCTCTTCGACGGGATCTTCGGCCCGATCAACTCCGTGCTCGGGGGTGCGACCGAGGCGACCGACCACGATCGCGTCAGCTGGACCGGCGTCAAGGCCGCGGACTGGATCGGGTTCCCGAGCGGGCAGCTCTCCGACGGTGTCGACGTGGTGCACGGCCCGAGCTTCTCGATGACCTTCATCCTGCTGGTGCTGCCGGGTGTGATCGCGCTGATCGCAGAGAACACCGGTCACGTCAAGGCGGTCGCCGAGATGACCGGGGACGACCTCGACCCCTACATGGGCCGGGCCATCGGCGCGGACGGCTTCGCAACCGCGCTGTCGAGCGCGTTCGGCGGCTCCCCGACCACGACGTACGCCGAGAACATCGGCGTCATGGGTGCGACCAAGGTCTACTCGACCGCGGCCTACTACGTCGCGGGTGCGGTGGCGATCCTGCTCGGCCTGTGCCCGAAGTTCGGCGCGATCGTCAACGCCACCCCGGGCGGTGTCCTCGGCGGCATCACCGTGGTGCTCTACGGCATGATCGGCCTGGTCGGTGCGAAGATCTGGGTCGAGAACGGCGTCGACTTCGGCAACCCGGTCAACATGGTCGGCCTCGCCGGCGGCATCATCGCCGGCATCGGCGGCGTGACCCTCGAGATCACCGACGACTTCTCGCTCAGCGGCATCGCCCTGGGCACGATCATGGTGATCGTCTACTTCCACATCGTGAACCGAGGAAGCCGGGGCAACACCGAGACGGGGGCCCATGAGGTAACAAAGGCACTGTGAAACCGGCGCCCTTCGCGTATCTCCGGCCGGGGTCGCTCACCGAGGCGGTGGCGGCCCTGGCCGGCGAACCGGGGGCCAAGGTGCTGGCCGGCGGCCAGAGCCTGGTCCCGTTGCTCTCGATGCGGCTCGCCGCGCCGTCGATGCTGGTCGACATCAACGGGCTGCCCGGCCTCGACACGATCACCGCGGACGAGGCCGGGGTCACGATCGGGGCGCTGGCGCGCCACGCCGACGTGCTCGCATCTGACGACGTGCGCCGGGTGCAGCCGCTGGTGCCGCTGGCGCTCTCGCACGTCGCCCATGCCACGATCCGCAACCGCGGCACCACGGTCGGGTCGCTCGTCCACGCCGACGCGGCCGCGGAGATGCCCGTCGCGCTGACGCTGCTCGGCGGCTCGCTCGAGGTCGAGGGTCCGGGTGGGCGGCGCAGGATCCCCGCGGACGGGCTCTACGTCGGTCCGCTCGAGTCCTCGCTGCACCACGACGAGATCGCGGTCTCGGCGTTCTTCCCCGCCCTCGCGCCCGGCGCCGGGGTGGCCTTCGACGAGGTCGCGCGCCGGCATGGCGACTATGCCCTGGTGGGCTGCGCCGCGCTGGTCGACGGTGACTCGGTCAGGGTCGGCTACCTCTCCGCGGCCGACCTGCCCACGGTGGTCGACCTCTCCGGCGTACCCGACGACCGGCTCGGTGACGCCGCTCTCGAGCACCTCGACCCCGGTGACGACATCCACGCGACCGCCGACTACCGCGCCCAGCTGGTGCGCGTGCTCACCGCGCGCGTGGTTCGATCGGCACGGGAGGGGGTGGGCCGATGAGCGAGGAGCGCCACGAGTTCGTGCTGAGCGTCAACGGCACGAGGCACCCGGTCGCGCTGCCCGCGCGGCGGCTGCTCTCCGACGCCCTGCGCCACGACCTCGGCCTCACCGGCACCCACGTGGGCTGCGAGCACGGCGTGTGCGGGGCCTGCACGATCCTGGTCGACGGCCGGCCGGTGCGGTCGTGCCTGATCTTCGCCGTGTCCGCGCAGGACGCCGAGATCACCACGGTCGAGGGGCTGACCAACCCGGACGGGAGCCTCGGCCCGGTCCAGCAGGCGTTCCTGGAGTGCCACGGCCTGCAGTGCGGCTTCTGCACGCCGGGCTTCCTCACCACGATCACCGCCGGCCTCCGCGAGAACCCCTCGCCCTCCCACGACGAGGCTCGCGAGATGGTCGCCGGCAACCTGTGCCGCTGCACCGGCTACCAGAACATCGTCAAGGCGGTGGAGCGAGCGGCGGAGCTGGCCCGCACCGGCACTCACGCCGACGCCCCAGAGCCGCCGGAGCCGGAGTCGGGTCAGCTCGAGTACGAGGACCGCGACGACGACAACGCCTCCACGGGGCTGGGGGCCTGAGATGAGGGCATCCACGGTGGCTGAGGTGCGCGGAGCGCCAGCGACGAGCCTCGAAGCCTCGTATGTGGGGGCTGGGGCTGGTGCGGCGCCGGTTGCGCGGGTGCCGTCGTTGCGGTGGCTTCGAGGCTCAGGCGTTGGACGCCTTTGCACCTCAGCCACCGTGAGGCTGGGAGATCGAGCATGACCACCAAGCTGATGGGCCAGAAGGTCCAGCGCGTCGAGGACCAGCGGTTCCTCCGCGGCCAGGGGCGCTACGCCGACGACGTGGCGGTCGGGAGCGACACGCTGCATGCCGCGGTGCTGCGTTCGCCGCACGCGCACGCGCGCATCGTCGACATCGACGTCTCCGAGGTCCTCGACCTCGAGGGCGTGCACGCGGTGTGGACCTACGACGACCTGACCGGCCCGATGGCCGAGCCGCTGCCGCTGCTGATCCCGCACCCGGCGCTCACCCGCGGCCGCACCCAGTACGCCCTGGCCGACGGCGAGGTCAACTACATGGGCGAGGCGGTCGCCTTCGTCGTCGCCGACGACCGCTACGTCGCCGAGGACGCGGTCGGCCGGATCCGGGTGGACTACGAGGTGCTGCCGGCCGTGGTCGGGCTGCCGGCGGCGCGGGCGGCCGAGCACCTCGTGCACGAGGACGTCCCGGGCAACCTCGGCGCCCGCCTGGAGCAGGAGGTCGGCGACGCCCGAGCAGCGATCGAGGAGGCCCCGCACCGGCTCGAGCTCGACCTCACCGTCGAGCGCAGCTCGTGCCAGCCGTTGGAGGGTCGCGGCACGGTGGCCCGCTGGGACCCGGACCTCAACCGGCTCCAGGCGTGGACCTCGACGCAGAGCTCGACCGGCGTGCGTGCCGCGCTCGCGGTGAAGCTGGGGCTCGACCTCGGCCAGGTCGACGTGATCACCCCCGACGTGGGTGGCGGCTTCGGGGTCAAGATCAACCACCCGTGGCCCGAGGAGCTGCTGGTGCCGCTGGCCGCGAAGGCGCTGGGCCGGACGGTGAAGTTCACCGAGGACCGGCGTGAGCACTTCATCTCCACCGCCCACGAGCGCGGGCAGCAGCACCACATCGAGGTCGGCTTCGACGACGACGGCCGGCTGCTCGGGCTGGACGTCGAGTTCTGGCACGACCACGGCGCGTACACGCCGTACGGCCTGATCGTCCCGATCATCACCTCGACCCAGCTGCTCGGGCCCTACAAGCCGCACAACTACCGAGTGGTCTTCGAGTCGCTCTACACCAACACCGTGATGGTGACGCCCTACCGCGGCGCCGGCCGGCCGCAGGGCTGCTACGCCATGGAGCGGACCATGGACGCGATCGCGGGCTACCTCGGCAAGGACCGCACCGAGGTACGGGCGGTCAACTTCATCCAGCCCGAGGAGTTCCCCTACGACCACGGGTTGGTCTTCCAGGACGGCCGCGAGCTGGAGTACGACTCCGGCGACTACCCCGCGATGCTGGAGAAGATCAAGGCGCTGGTCGGGTGGGAGGAGTTCCCGGCGTTCAAGGCGGAGATGGCGGCCCTGGGACGAAACGTCGGCATCGGGCTGGCGTGCTACGTCGAGGGCACCGGCGTCGGCCCCTACGAAGGCGCGCACGTGCACATCGAGACCTCCGGCAAGGTCAAGGTGGCCACCGGGCTCACCACGCAGGGGCAGGGGCACGCCACCGTCTTCGCCCAGCTGGTGGCCGACGAGCTCGGTGTGAAGTTCGAGGACGTCGAGGTCGTCACCGGCGACACACGCCGGATGCCGTACGCCGTGGGCACCTTCGCCTCGCGCGCAGCGGTGATGAGCGGCTCGGCGGTCCACCTGGCCGCCCAGCGGGCAAGAGAGAAGGTGCTCAAGATCGCGGCCGACGCGCTCGAGGTCGACGAGTTGGACCTCCAGATCGTCGACGGCGTGGTCTCGGTCAAGGGCGCGCCTCCCGACAGCGTCGGAGCCTCGATCGACCTCGGCACGGTCTCGGTGCTCTCCAACCCGCTGCGCTACGCCTTCGACGAGGCGTCCAAGGCGGCCACCCAGTTCTCGGTCGGCGACCCGGGCAAGCCACCGGTCGCCGAGGACGACGAACCCGGGCTCGAGGGCAAGGACTTCTACTCGCCCGAGCGTGCGACGTTCGCCTCCGGGATGCACGCGGTGATCGTCGAGACCGACCCGGACACCGCCGAGATCAAGATCCTGAAGTACGCCGTGGTGCACGACTGCGGCAACCTGATCAACCCGATGATCGTCGAGGGCCAGATCCACGGTGGCGTCGCCCAGGGCGTGGGCGGTGCGCTCTACGAGCGGATGGCCTACGACGAGTCCGGACAGCTGCTCAACGCGTCGTTCATGGACTTCCTGATGCCCTACGTCACCGAGGTCCCCGACGGCATCGACATCGACCACCTCGAGACGCCTTCGCCGCTCAACCCGCTCGGGATCAAGGGCGCGGGCGAGGCCGGGGTGATCCCCTCCGCAGCCGTGTTCGCGGCCGCCATCGAGGACGCGGAAGGCATCCCGGTCACGGCGATGCCGATCTCGCCCTCGGAGCTGTTTGCCCTGCGACAGTCGAAGGAGCCGTCATGAGGATCGCTGGGTCCAACGTCATCGACCAGCCGGTCGACAAGGTCTGGGACGCGCTGCTCGACCCCAGGGTCCTGGTGGCCACCATCCCGGGCTGCGAGCGGCTCGAGTCGACAGGTGAGAACACCTACGCCATGACCGTGACCGCCGGCGTCGCGGCGATCAAGGGCACCTACTCCGGGTCGTGCTCGCTCTCGGACCTCGAGGACCGCGAGTCGCTGGTGATGAAGCTGCAGGGCGCCGGCGCCCCCGGCACCGTCGACGCCACCGTCAACGTGCGGTTCTCCGAGCCCGCGCCCGGGCAGACCGAGATCTCCTACGACGCCGATGCGGTGGTCGGCGGCATGGTCGGCGGTGTCGGCCAGCGGATGCTCAGCTCGGTCTCCAAGCGGATGGCCGGGGAGTTCTTCGCCAACGTCGGCAACGCGATCTCGCAACCGCCGCTGGTCGAGCCCGCCGAGACCCCGGCAGGGGTGGCGTCCGCGCAACCCGCTGTCTTCACCGCGCCCGCCAAGACCGGCGGCATCTCGTCGCGGGACGACTTCATCAAGGGCATCGCGGTCGGTGCCGGGCTGGTCGTGCTCGGCGTGGTGGTCGGCGGGATCTTCGGCCGACGCCGTGGCTGACCTGACCGTCGACTCGACCGCCCGCGAGCAGGCCGCCGCCGTCCGGGCCAAGAAGATCTCCGCCCGCGAGCTGCTCGACCTGCACCTGGCCCGGATCGCCGAGCGCAACCCGGAGCTCAACGCGATCGTGAGCCTGGACGAGGACCGTGCGCGGCAGGGCGCGAAGCAGGCCGACGAGGCGCTGGCGAAGGGCGAGGGCACCGGGGCCCTGCACGGGCTGCCGTTCGCGTTCAAGGACACCCACGTGGTCGCCGGCTGGCGGACGACGTTCGGCTCGCCGCTCTTCGAGGACCTCGTGCCCGAGCAGGACGAGCTGATCGTCGAGCGGGTCCGGGGCGCCGGGGTCGTGGTGATCGGCAAGACCAACGTGCCGGAGTTCGCCGCCGGGTCGCACACGTTCAACAAGGTCTTCGGCACGACGCTCAATCCGGTCGACCCGAGCCGCTCCGCCGGCGGCTCGAGCGGCGGGGCGGCGTGCGCGCTCGCGGCGGGCATGGTGCCGCTCGCCGACGGCTCCGACATGGGTGGCTCGCTGCGCAACCCGGCGTCGTTCTGCGGTGTCGTCGGGCTGCGCCCGAGCCTGGGCCGGGTGCCGCAGTGGCCGCACTACAACCAGTGGGAGACCACGTCGGTCGGCGGCCCGCTGGCCCGAAACGTCGGCGACCTCGCGCTCCTGCTGAGCGTGATGGCCGGTCCCGACCCGCGCGCCCCGCAGGCGCTCGGCGACCCGGGGGTGGTCTTCGCGCCTCCGGTGTCGGGCGAGCTGGCCGGACTGCGGGTCGCGGTCTCGACCGACCTCGGTGGCCTGCTCGAGGTGGACACCGAGGTGGTCTCCGTCGTGGAGGGCTCGAGGCAGGTGTTCGAGGCCGCGGGAGCGTCCGTCGACGCCGCCCACCCGAGCCTGACCGAGGGCGACGACACGTTCCGGACGCTGCGGGCCTGGCACTTCCAGGCGATGTTCGGCCGGCTGCTGGCCGAGCACCCCGACGACTTCAAGCCGTCGCTGGCCGACAACATCCGGGCCGGTGAGCACCTCACCGGGGCCGACGTGGCCCGCGCGTACGCCCAGCGCACCACGCTGTCCGAACAGATGCGGGAGTTCTTCACCGGCCACGACCTGCTGGTGCTGCCCACCTCCCAGGTGCCACCGTTCCCGGCCGACCAGGAGTACCCCGCCGAGATCAACGGCAAGCAGATGGAGACCTACCTGGACTGGATGCGAGCCTGCTACCTGATCACGGTGACCGGGTGCCCGGCGATCTCGGTGCCGTTCGGGCGTACGCCGGACGGCCTGCCGGTCGGGGTCCAGCTGGTTGCGCCGCACGGTGCCGACCGGTTCCTGTTGGAGGTGGCGGCGGCGATCGAGGCGGCCCTGGGGTGACCCACGACCTGGTGGTGGTGGACGCGACCCTGCGCGGTCGCGCGGGCCGCTGGCAGGTCGCGGTCGACGGCGGCCGGATCGCCGAGGTGACCCGGGACGCGGTCGGCGGGCGTGAGGATCTCGACGCCGCGGGCGGACTGGTCACCGAGAGCTTCGTCGACGCACACCTCCACCTCGACAAGGTGCACACGCTGGACCGCATCGGTGACGCGGCCCTGACGGCTTACACCGCGGGCGACATGGCGTCCGCGCTCACCTCGATCCAGCTGGCCTCGGCGGTCAAGGCGGACTACGACCGATCCTGGATCGAGGCCAACGCCCGGCGTGCGCTCGTCGAGGCGGTGCGGCACGGCGTCCGGCACGTGCTCGCCTTCGCCGACGTCGACACCTCGGCGCGGCTCGAGGGCCTGATCCCGCTGCTGGCGCTGCGCGAGGAGCTCCGCGGCGTCGTGGACCTGCAGGTGGTGGCGTTCCCGCAGGACGGTCTGCTGTGCGACCCCGGCGCCGAGGAGCTCGTCCGTGAGGCGGTCGACCTCGGCGCCGACGTCGTCGGGGGCATCCCGTGGATCGAGAACACCGACGACGACGCCCGCGAGCACGTGCGCCGGATGTGCTCGCTCGCGGCCGAGCGCGGCCGCGGTGTCGCGATGCTGGTCGACGACGCCGGCGACGCCTCCCTGCGGACCACGGAGATGCTCGCCAGCGCGATGCTCGAGCACGGGCTGGTGGGGCGCGGCGTCGCCAACCACGCCCGGGCCCTCGGCCTCTACCCGCGTCCCACCCTGGAGCGGCTGGCGGGGCTCGCCCGGCGGGCCGGCCTCGGCTTCGTCTCCGACCCGCACACCGGTTCGCTGCACCTGCCGGTGCGCGAGCTCACCGCCATGGGGCTCCCGGTCGCGCTCGGTCAGGACGACATCGAGGACGCCTACTACCCGTTCGGCCGGCACTCGATGCTGGAGGTCGCCTTCCTGGCCGCGCACGCCCTCGGCGCACTCGACCAGCCCGGTCTCGACCTCGTCTATGACGCGGTCACCACCACGGCCGCGACCGTGCTCGGCGTACCCGGCCACCGGCTGGAGCCCGGCGGCCGCGCCGACCTCGTCGTCCACCACCACGGAACCCTCCGCGAGGTGCTCGCGCACCATGCCCCTCCCGCCCACGTGGTCGCATCCGGCAAGGTGGTGGCCAGCTCCACGTCGTCGACCACCTTCGATGAGGACCCGGACTGAGGAGAGACCATGGCCGTGATGCGCTACATCGTCGCCGACGTCGATGCGGCAGTCGGCTTCTACGCACTGCTGGGCTTCGACGTCGACCAGCAGTTCGGCCCGACCATGGCCATCGTCGGCCGCGACGACCTCACGCTGTGGCTGGCCGGTCCCAACGCGTCCGCGTCCCGCCCCATGCCCGACGGCCGGCGACCCGAACCCGGTGGGTGGAACCGGCTGGTGCTCACCGTCGACGACCTGGCCCGGACGGTCGACGAGCTGCGCGCCGCGGGGGTGCCCTTCCGCAACGACGTCGTCACCGGGCCAGGTGGCAGCCAGATCCTGTGCGAGGACCCGTCAGGCAACGTCGTCGAGCTGTTCCAGCCGGCCTGAGGCCCTTGCCCCAGTGAGCGGGGTGGCTGACAGAGTGACGACATGAGCGTGACCCGCCGCATCCGCATCGGCATCGACACCGGCGGCACGTTCACCGACGTCGTAGCCTTCGACGAGGACACCGGTGAGCTGGTCACCACCAAGACCCCGTCCACACCCGGCAACCCCGCCGACGGCTTCCTCGCCGGCATCGACAAGGTGCTGAGGCTGATCGGCGCCGACGGCGCCGACATCGACGCGGTCTCGCACGGCACCACGGTCGCGACCAACCAGCTGCTCGAGGGCAAGGTCGACCGGCTCGGCTTCGTCACCAACACCGGCTACGAGGCGATGCTCGAGATCGCGCGGCAGTCGGTCCCGGACGGCTACGGCAACAGCTACTTCTGGGTCAAGCCGGACCGGATCGTCCCTCGCGACCTGGTCAAGGGCGTCGAGGGCCGGCTGGACGTGAACGGCGACGAGGTGCGGCCCTTCGACGAGGACGGTGCCCGAGCGGTGGCGCGCTGGTTCCGGGACCGGGGGATCGACACCCTCGGTGTCTGCTTCCTGCACGCCTACGCCAGCCCGGTGCACGAGGAGCGGATGCGCGCGGTGCTGGCCGAGGAGCACCCCGACGCGGTCGTGTCGGTGTCGAGCGAGGTGCTCCGCGAGTACCGCGAGTACGAGCGGGCGATGACCACGCTGGTGGACGCCGCGGTGAAGCCGCGGCTGTCGGCGTACGTCAACAACATCAAGGCCCGGCTGACGGCGTACGACGACCGCACCATCCCGTTCTACGTGATGAAGTCCAACGGTGGCGTGCTCTCGGCCGACGAGGTCGTGCACCAGCCGATCACCACCGTGCTCTCCGGACCCGCGGCGGGTGCGCTCGGCGCCGCGCTGATCGCGAGGGTCGCGGGCTTCGACAGGGTCCT
>NZ_DASUFR010000007.1:0-7166 GCF_036274455.1 Nocardioides sp.
AGCCCGAACAGCCCGAGGCCGAACCCGGCCAGGCAGGTCCACAGCCACCAGGTGCGGCCGGCGTCCTCGAGCCGGCTGTAGAACGGCAGCAGCGCCAGGAAGCCGACGAGCCACGCGAGGGTGCCGACCTCGACCGTGCGGACCCCGTCGACGTCCAGCGGCTCGACGTCGGCGACGATGTAGGTGCGGCTGCCGATCTCGTGCTTCATCGGCTGCTCGTCGCGGAGGTCCACGACCTCAGACTAGCCATGGCGTGGGGTGTTCCGAAGCAACGCCGGTTCTGGTTGTCTGCGGCCATGAGCACCCAGCAGACGTCATCCGGGGAGACTTCCGGACTGGATCGCTACTTCAAGATCACCGAGCGGGGCTCCACCTTCGGGCGGGAGATCCGCGGCGGGATCGTCACCTTCTTCACCATGGCCTACATCGTGGTCCTCAACCCGCTGATCCTCGGCTTCGCGGCCGACGTCGACGGGAACTACCTCGGGGGCGGCTCCGGCGACGGGTCGAACCTGCCGGCGATCGCCGCCGGTACGGCGCTCGTGGCCGGCGTCATGACCATCCTCATGGGCGTCGTCGCCAACTACCCGCTGGCGCTGGCGACGGGTCTCGGGCTCAACGCGTTCGTGGCGTTCGCGATCGCGAGCCAGATGACCTGGGCCGACGCGATGGGCCTGGTGGTCATCGAGGGCCTCATCATCCTCGTCCTGGTGCTGACCGGGTTCCGGTCCGCGGTGTTCCAAGCCGTGCCCACCGCGCTGAAGACTGCGATCTCGGTCGGGATCGGCCTGTTCATCGCGTTGATCGGGTTCGTCGACGCCGGCTTCGTCACGCGGATCCCGGACGCCGCCAACACGACGGTGCCGGTCCAGCTCGGCGGGTCGGGGGAGCTGACCGGCTGGCCCGTCGTCGTGTTCTGCTTCGGGCTGCTGCTGGTCATCGCGCTGTGGGTCCGCAAGGTGAAGGGCGCGATCCTCATCTCGATCCTCGCCACGACGGTCCTCGCCGTGGTCGTCGACGCACTGGGCGCGGAGAACGGCTGGTCGCTCAACGAGCCGAAGCTGCCGGACGACCTGGTCGACACGCCGCACTTCGACACCATCGGGCACTTCTCGCTGCTCGGTTCGTGGGACCAGATCGGTGTGGTCTCGACCCTGCTGCTCATCTTCACCCTGATGCTCGCGGACTTCTTCGACACGATGGGCACGATGACGGCGATCGGGGCCGAGGCCGGGCTGCTCGACGAGGACGGGATCCCTCCGAACACCGAGCGGATCCTCGTGGTCGACTCGCTCGCCGCTGCCGCCGGCGGCGTGGGCGGCGTCTCGTCCAACACGTCCTACATCGAGTCGGCGTCGGGGGTGGGTGAGGGCGCCCGGACCGGCATCGCCTCGATCGTGACCGGCGTGCTGTTCCTGCTGACGATCCTGGTCTCGCCGCTGGTCAGCATCATCCCGTCCGAGGCCGCGGTCCCCGCGCTCGTCCTGGTCGGCTTCCTGATGATGCAGCAGGTCCGCGAGATCGACTGGATCGACCTCGAGATCGCGATCCCGGCGTTCCTGACCATCGTGCTGATGCCGTTCACCTACTCGATCAGCGTCGGCATCGGGGCCGGGTTCGTGTCCTACGTGTTCATCAAGCTGGTGCTGGGCAAGGCCGGCCTGGTGCACCCCCTGCTGTGGGGTGTCGCGGTGGCGTTCGTCATCTACTTCGCCATCGACCCGATCACCCGGTTGCTGACCTGACCGAACCTTTCGGGCAGACCCCGCGTCAAGGTTGACAGGGCGTTGTGCGTAACGTGGAGAGCGCCCTGTCAACCTCGTCAGAAAGGGTTTGTTTCCGCATGCACTCGAAGATCACACGTGGATCGATCGCAGTAGCAGCACTCGGCCTCGCGGCCGGTCTGGTCGGCGCAGCGCCGGCCCAGGCCGCGCCCACGAGCACCACCCAGGTCCGTCCGGGCGACCTGATCGTCACCGGCAGCAACACGACCGGCAGCAGCGTCGCGCCCGGCGCCACGCAGGAGTTCATGGCCCAGGGTGTGCACTTGAAGGTGACGGACACGAGCAACTCAGGTGCTCGTGGCCGGTTCGCCACGAAGGTCCCGTTCGCGCAGGTCCACGCCGTCGACTACACGTGGTACGGCACCGACAACCAGCCCGGCATCTTCTACACCCTCGACCTCGACGGCGACGGCGTCGTCGACGGTGAGCTCCAGGGCGATCTCGCCTACGGCGGCAAGGACGTCTACCTCAACCACGACGCGCAGGAGTACCCCGGCTCGAAGCTGGCGGCTGACACCCTGAAGAACCTCGCGCCGTGCGACGGTGCCACCCAGCGGCCCGGTGCGACCGACACCTGCACGCCTCCGAGTGGCATCGGCGGCAACTTCCACGGCTCGCTGGACGACTGGAACCGTCGTTTCGCCGCGGCGGGGCGGACCGCCACGCTCGTCGGCGGTGGCTGGGTCGCCCAGGGCCTGAAGCAGGACGGCGTCCTGGTCTCGATCACCTACGGCCCGGACCAGTACGTCTTCACCAACCTGGCCAAGGCCAAGGTCACCGTCGACGCGGTGGCCAAGAGGGCCCAGGTCTTCCGGGGCCAGAAGGCCAAGATCAAGGGCCACGTCGAGCCCGCCGGGACCGGAGCCAAGATCTCGCTCGAGGCGAAGATCAAGGGGAAGTGGACCACGCTCAAGAGCCGCACCCTGGCTGCGAGCGGCGACTTCCGGTTCGGTGACAAGCCCGCCAAGATGGGTGTGAACCGCTACCGCGTAGAGGTCACCGAGACCAACGCGACGATGGCGGCCAAGAGCAGCACCATCAAGGTGCGCGTCGTCCGCCACCACCACCACCGGTAGCTCTTCACGCCGGACTCGAGGCACGAGCGGCCACCCCTTCGGGGGTGGCCGCTCGTCGCGTGGTGAGGCCGGTCCGACAGGAAGTTGAAGGTTTGCTGAGCCGATTCGTTGCGCGACGACACGGACCCCTACGGTGCGTGTGCTCCAGTTCAGTTCATCGGAAGGGTTCACCCGAAAATGCGTAACAAGCTCGTCCGCGGCTCCGCGGTCGCCGCGGGTCTCGGCCTCGCGGCGACGGCGCTCGCCGTCTCTCCGGCCCAGGCCGCCACCGTCACCCAGGTCCGCGCCGCGGACCTCGTGACCTCGCTCAACGACGTCCGCAGCGCCGGCCACTACGACTTCCTCGCCGAGGGCGTCCACGTCAAGACCGACAACGCCTCCAGCCAGGCCAAGGTCGCGCTGTACTTCCCCGTCACCGGCGCGCTCCCGACCACGGGCAACGTGGAGTGGTACGGCACCTCGCCGGCCCCCGGCGCGCAGCTGGTGTTCGACGCCGACAACATCACCGGCAACGGCAACGACTACAACGTCCTCGTCGGCGAGTCGGTCTACGGCGACAACTGGTGGCTGACCTCCAGCTCCAGCGCCACCGCCAAGGCCGCCGACCCGAGCGGCGCCGAGAACGGCGGCAACGGCTCGGAGTGGTTCGGCACGCTCGCGCAGTGGAAGGCGGCGTTGCCGGCCGCCACCGTCAAGGCCGGCGGGTTCTCGCTCGGCAGCGGCATCCAGGGCGAGGGCGTCGTTCGCGCCGTCAACCTGGGTGACACCTCCTACGTCTTCACCAGCGCCGCCAAGACCAAGGTCAGCGTGACCGCGAACGCCAAGCGCCCCACGGTCAAGACGGGGAACAACGTCGTCATCAAGGGCACGGCCACCCCGGCCGGGGCGGGTGCGAAGGTGACCCTCGAGCTGAAGAAGAACGGCACCTGGAAGGTCGTCCAGGCCAAGGACCTCGCCGCGTCGGGCAGCTTCAAGCTCAAGGACACGGCGGGCAAGGTCGGCAAGGCGAAGTACCGCGTGACCGTCAGCGAGACCAACTCGACCGCTGCGGCCACCAGCAACAAGGTGAAGGTCCTCGTCGTCAAGAAGTGAGGACCCGTACCACCTGACGCGAGCGGCCGCCCCCGACCGGGGCGGCCGCTCGTGCCTCATTTCGGAGACTGTCCCAGCGGAATAGTTAGCGCGGGTAATGAGTTAGGCTAACGACATGCCCACCGTGGAGAAGGTCTCCCGCACCGACGCCGGACTGGCGTCGGAGCTTCGCGTCGCCGTGATGCGGCTGCGGCGCCGCCTCGCCAGCGAGCGTGATCCCGGCAACGACCTGAGCATCGCGTCGATGGCGGTGCTGGGCAGCCTGTTCCGCCACGGTGACCTGACGGTCGGCGAGCTGGCGGCCCTCGAGCGGGTGCAGCCGCCGAGCATGACCCGCAAGGTCACCGGGCTCGAGGAGGGCGGCTACGTCGCCCGCCGGGCCCACGAGACCGACGGCCGGGTCGTGGTCGTGACGCTGACCGACAACGGTCGCGAGCGGCTCCTCGCCGACCGGCGCCGCCGCGACGAGTGGCTGGCCCGCCAGCTCCGCGACCTCTCCACCGAGCAGCGCGACGTGCTCCGCGCCGCCACCCCGATCATCCAGAGCCTGGCCGACCAGGACTGAACTTCCAACAGGACTGAACAAGACCGAGTGAGCCCCACCTTCCGAGCCCTCCACAACCGCAACTACCGGCTCTACCTCGCCGGCAGCGTGGTGTCCAACACCGGCACCTGGATGCAGCGCGTGGCCCAGGACTGGCTGGTGCTCTCCCTGCCCGGCACCGGCGGGACCGAGCTCGGCGTCACGACGGGGCTGCAGTTCCTGCCGGTGCTGCTCCTCTCGCCGTACGCCGGAGTGGTGGCGGACCGGTTCTCCAAGCGGGCCATGCTGCAGGTCACCCAGATGGGGATGGCCTTCTCCTCGCTGCTGCTCGGCGCCATCGCGGTGAGCGGCCATGCCGAGGTGTGGATGGTCTATGCCCTCGCCTTCATCTTCGGCATCGCCTCGGCCTTCGACGCGCCGGCACGGCAGTCGTTCGTCTCCGAGATGGTGGGCCCCGACGACCTCACCAACGCCATCGGCCTCAACTCCGCGTCGTTCAACACCGCCCGGCTGGTCGGGCCCGGGCTGGCCGGGCTCCTGATCGGGGTGCTCGGTGGCGGTGCCACCGCGTCCGGCTGGGTGATCCTCCTCAACGGCATCTCCTACTTCGCCGTGATCGCGCAGCTGCGCCGGATGGACGCCCGGCTCCTGAACACCCCCGAGCTGCGCGGCCGCTCGCCCGGGATGCTGCTCGACGGGCTGCGCTACCTGCGCTCGCAGCCGAAGATGCTGATGATCCTGGTGCTGGTCTTCTTCGCCGGCACCTTCGGGATGAACTTCCAGGTGACCTCCGCCCTGATGGCCACCCAGGTCTTCGGCAAGGGCGCCGGCGAGTTCGGCATCCTCGGCTCCTGCCTCGCCGTCGGCTCGCTCGCCGGAGCCCTGCTGGCGGCCCGCCGGCCGCGGATCCGGATCCGGCTGCTGTTCGTGGCCGCGACCGGGTTCGGCCTGGCCGAGATCGTGGCCGGCCTGCTGCCGTCCTACGCCGCGTTCGCGCTCTTCGCCCCGGTGATCGGCTTCTCCACGATCACGCTGCTCAACTCCAGCAACGCGACGATGCAGATCACTTCGGACCCGGCGCTGAGAGGCCGGGTGATGGCGCTCTACATGACCGTCGTGATGGGCGGTACGCCGCTCGGCTCGCCGTTCATCGGCTGGATCGGGGAGCACCTCGGGGCCCGCTGGACGCTGGTCATCGGCGGCCTGCTGGTGCTGGTCGGCGTCGCCCTCGCGCTCGTGGTGTTCCGGGTGGCCAGCCGGCGGGCGCCCGCGGCCGGCCCCGAGCGCCCGATGGAGGCCGCGGTTGCCGCCTGAGCAGGCCTGACCTGGGCGCGCGCGGGTTTTGACCCCGTTCGGGGCGGCAGGTAGGCTCGATCCTCGGTGTCCGGGATCTCCGGACCCTTGTGCGTGCTCCGCGCCTCACCGACTCTCAGGTGGGCCAGGACCTCGCGAACAGGCACGAGCAGCAACGCAGTACACCCGTGCCCGGCAAGGTGCCGGGCCGTGAGAGCAGAACGAAAGGGAACCACCTCAGGTGCCCACCATCCAGCAGCTGGTCCGCAAGGGCCGCCAGGACAAGGTGTCGAAGAACAAGACGCCTGCCCTGAAGGGTTCGCCCCAGCGACGCGGTGTGTGCACCCGCGTCTACACCACCACCCCGAAGAAGCCGAACTCCGCCCTCCGCAAGGTCGCCCGTGTGCGTCTGAGCAGCGGCGTCGAGGTCACCGCCTACATCCCGGGTGAGGGTCACAACCTGCAGGAGCACTCGATCGTGCTCGTCCGCGGCGGTCGTGTGAAGGACCTGCCCGGTGTCCGTTACAAGGTCATCCGTGGCGCCCTGGACACCCAGGCCGTGAAGAACCGTAAGCAGGCCCGCAGCCGCTACGGTGCCAAGAAGGAGAAGAGCTGACATGCCGCGCAAGGGCCCCGCGCCGAAGCGTCCCCTCGACGTCGACCCCGTCTACGGCTCGCAGCTGGTCACCCAGCTCGTGTCGAAGGTCCTGAAGGACGGCAAGAAGCAGGTCGCCCAGCGCATCGTCTACACCGCGCTGGAGGGCTGCCGCGAGAAGACCGGCACCGACCCGGTGCTGACGCTCAAGCGCGCGCTCGACAACGTCAAGCCGGCCATCGAGGTCAAGTCCCGCCGGGTCGGTGGCGCGACCTACCAGGTCCCGATCGAGGTCAAGGGCACGCGCGGCACCACGCTGGCGCTGCGCTGGCTGGTGGGCTACGCCGCCGACCGGCGCGAGAAGACCATGTCCGAGCGCCTCATGAACGAGATCCTCGACGCCTCCAACGGCCTCGGTGCCGCGGTGAAGAAGCGCGAGGACACCCACAAGATGGCCGAGTCCAACAAGGCCTTCGCCCACTACCGCTGGTGACGTACGGCGGCGGCTGCCCCACCGGGCGGCCGTCCGCCCCCGTCATCCCACGACTTTCTAAGGAACGCTGACAACAGTGGCTGTCGACATCACCACGGACCTCAACAAGGTCCGCAACATCGGCATCATGGCGCACATCGACGCCGGTAAGACCACCACCACCGAGCGCATCCTCTTCTACACCGGCATCACCTACAAGATCGGTGAGGTCCACGAGGGCGCGGCCACGATGGACTGGATGGAGCAGGAGCAGGAGCGCGGCATCACGATCACGTCCGCCGCGACGACC
>NZ_DASUFR010000008.1:0-52761 GCF_036274455.1 Nocardioides sp.
GTCCATGGCCGACCCGTTCGTCGCCGAGATCAGGATCTTCCCCTTCAACTTCGCGCCGAGGGGCTGGGCGTGGTGCGACGGGCAGCTCCTGCCCCTCTCGCAGAACACCGCGCTCTTCTCCCTGCTCGGGACGACCTACGGGGGAAATGGCAAGAGCAACTTCGCGCTGCCGGACCTGCAGGGACGCGCGCCCATGCACCCGGGTCAGGGGCCGGGCCTGTCGCTGCACGACCTCGGCGAGACCGGTGGCTCGGAGTCGGTCACGCTCCTGGAGAGCGAGATCCCCTCCCACAGCCATGCGGTGCGTGCGTCCGGGCAGGACGCGACCACCCGGGTCGTGGCCGGGCAGCTCCCTGCGACCGGCATCGGTGTCAGTCTCTACGCCGCGGCGCCGGGGAACACGACCCTCGCGCCGGAGGCGATCGCGCCGGCCGGCGGTGACCAGCCGCACAACAACATGCAGCCCTACCTGAGCCTCTACTTCAACATCGCCCTGCAGGGCGTCTTCCCCCCGCGGACGTGACGACGACCAGTGCCGGGGCGGTCGCGCTCCGCCCCGCCACCGACGCGGACCGCGACCACCTGCTGGCGGTCTACGGCTCGACCCGGCAGGAGGAGCTCGACCAGGTCGCGTGGCCGGCCGGCGCGAGGGAGGCCTTCCTGGCCCAGCAGTTCGCCGCGCAGGACCACGAGTACCGCCGGCACAACCCCGACGGCAGCTTCGACGTCATCGAGGTCGACGGCGTCCCGGCCGGCCGTCTCTACGTCGACCGCCGCCCGGGCGACCTACGGATCGTCGACATCGCGCTGCTGCCGGCGTACCGCGGTCGCGGGATCGGAGCGATGCTGGTGCGCGGCCTCCAGGAGGAGGCGGCGCGCGAGGGCCGGATCGTCAGCATCCACGTCGAGCACAGCAACCGCGCCGCGGCCCTCTACGAGCGGCTCGGGTTCGCGCTCGCCGAGGACCTCGGTGTCTACCGGCGCATGGAGTGGACGCCGTGACCGGTCGTCGCGCTGGTTCAGGCGAAGACTGCCTCGTAGCGCATCCCCGAGCCGTCCGGACCGATCGGCACCAGGAAGATCTCCAGCCGGCCCAGCTCGTCGTGCTCGACCGGATGGGTCGCCTGCGGCAGAACGGGTTCCAGCGGCCCGCGGAAGACCAGCGCGAACTGCCGGCGCGACTGTCCCTCCGGTCCGGGCCCACCCGCCTCCGCGCCCTCGGTCGCCTCGACCAGCTCGGCGCGGATGCGCACGCCGTCCTCGGCGCCCACCTCGAAGGTCTGGCCCACCCGACCCGAGAACTGGTCGAAAGTCATCCACACCGGCCCGGCCACGGGAGGATGGTAGTGCCGCTCCCGGCCGGGGAGCCGCCCAGGAGGAGCCGATGAGCCGTACCACCCGCCGCACCCTGCTCCGGGCGAGCGCGCTCGGCGCCGCCATCGCGCCGCTGCTCCTGGCGCCGGAGGTGTACGCCGCGGCGACCACCCGCCGCGACCTCTACACGAGGAGCCGCTTCGCGGCGCTGCGTCGCAGGACCTTCCGGCTCGAGGGACCCACGCGGCACTGGCGAGTCAAGCTCACCAAGGTGCGCAACCTGCCCAACTGCTCCCGGCACGACCAGCACGCGTTCAGCCTGACCTTCCGGGCCGGCTCGGCCGGTCCCGAGCAGGGGAGCTACCTGCTGCGCCGCCCGGGCTTCAAGCCGACCACACTCTTCATCGTGCCGAGCGACCGCCGCCGGCGGACCTACGAGGCCGTGGTCTTCCGCAAGCCCTGACCCAACTAGGGTCGGGCCCATGACCGACGACCTGCGCGCGAAGGTGCGCGACCTGATGCCCGGCCTCCGCTCGGACCTCGAGGACCTGGTCCGGATCCAGTCGGTGAGTGCCGACCCCGCCCGCACCGGTGAGGTGTGGCGGTCGGCGGACGCGGTCGCCGACCTGCTCCGCGCCGAGGGCTTCGCGGCGGTCGACATCGTGAGCGCGAACGGCGGCGGCCCGGCCGTGATCGGCCACAAGCCCGGACCCGAGGGCGCTCCGACCGTGCTGCTCTACGCGCACCACGACGTCCAGCCCGAGAACGACCACGCCGACTGGGACAGCCCGCCGTTCGAGCCGACCGAGCGCGACGGCCGGCTCTACGGCCGGGGCGCCGCCGACGACAAGGCCGGGATCGTCACCCACCTCGGCGCGCTGCGGGTCTTCGGCGACGACCTGCCGGTGACGGTGAAGGTGATCGTGGAGGGCGAGGAGGAGGTCGGCTCCGACACGCTTCCGGCGCTGCTCGGCGAGCACAAGGACAAGCTCGAGGCCGACGTGATCGTGATCGCGGACTCCGGCAACTGGGACATCGGCGAGCCGGCCCTGACGACCAGCCTGCGCGGGCTGGTCCGGATGTACGTCGAGGTGCGGACCCTCGACCACGGCGTCCACTCGGGCATGTGGGGCGGGGTCGTGCCGGACGCGCTGATCACGCTCTGTCGGCTGCTGGCCACCCTGCACGACGATGACGGCAACGTCGCCGTCGAGGGCCTCGTCGGCGGTCCGGCCGCCGACGTCACCTACCCCGAGGAGCGGGCGCGGGCCGAGTCCGGGATCGCCGATGGCGTCGAGTGGATCGGCCACGGCTCCATGGTCGAGCGGCTGTGGACCAAGCCGTCGCTGACCGTCACCGGGATCGACGCCCCGCCGGCCCAGGGCGCCAGCAACACCCTGGTGCCCGCGGCCCGGGCGTTCATCTCCATGCGGATCGCCCCCGGCGACTCGACGGCCAACGCCGCGGCCCGGCTCCGCGAGCACCTCGAGAAGCACGTCCCCTGGGGGGCGCAGGTGACCTGCACGCTGTCGGACAAGGGCGAGCCGATCGTCATCGACGCGACCGGGCCGGCCTACGACGCGGCCCGGGCGGCGTTCACCGAGGCCTGGGACGGGGTCGCACCGGTGGACATGGGGGTCGGCGGCTCGATCCCGTTCATCGCCGAGTTCCTGCAGACCTTCCCCGACGCCAGCGTGCTCGTCACCGGTGTCGAGGACCCCGACACCCGTGCCCACGGGGCCAACGAGGGACTCCACCTCGCCGAGTTCGAGCGGGTCGTGCTCGCCGAAGCACTGCTGCTGAGGAACCTCGGCGCGTCGGGATAGTCCGTGACGATCTGGTTGTGGAGAACAGTGTTCGTCCAGCCATTTCGTCACGGACTATCGCGACGGGCGCGGCGCGTTGTGCACAAACAGAAGTGACCTACTACAGTTAGCGAATGCTCCAGCCCGAGGTCCAGGTCACCGTCCCTCCAGCGCGGCCGCTGACCGACACCGGGCCGGTGCGGACCGACGTGGCGGTGGTGGGCGGCGGGGCCAGCGGCACCCTGACCGCCATCCACCTGCTGGCCTCGCGGGCGCACGACCTCACGGTCAGCGTGCACGACGCCTCCGGCGAGATCGGCAAGGGACTGGCCTACGGCACGAGCGACCGCAGGCACCTGCTCAACGTCCGGTCGAGGCACATGAGCGCCTTCCCCGACATCCCGTCCGACCTCGTCGAGTGGGCCCGTCGGACCGGCCGCGAGCCGGACGCGCAGGCGTTCCTGCCCCGCCGTGACTACGCCGTCTACCTTCGCGAGACCATCGACCGGCTTGCTGACGACCGGCTCTCGTTGCGCGCCGAGCGGGTGGTGGACGCCGTACCGACCGACGGCGGCTTCGAGCTGCGCACGATCGGCGGCCGGGTGACCCGGGCCGCCACCGTGGTGCTCGCGCAGGGCAACGAGCGTCCGGCCCGTCTGGCCGTCGAGGGCATCCCGCTGCCGGAGGCCCGCTGGCACCTCCCGGACCCGTGGGACCTCGAGCGGCTCACCGCGCTGCCGCGCGACGCCGCCGTGGTGCTCGTCGGCTCGGGGCTCACCGCGGTCGACGCCGCCATCACGCTGCTCGGCGACGCGCCCGACCGGCGCGTCGTGATGGTCAGCCGCCACGGCCTGCTCCCGGCGGCGCACATCGAGCAGAGCTCCACGGCCTGGCTGAGCCCGGTCCCCTCCGGGCCGGTGACCGCCGACCAGCTGGCCGGGCTGCTGCGCGAGCAGATCGCTGCCGCACGGCGCCAGGGGGTGGACTGGCGGGCCGTGGTCGACGGGCTGCGGGCCCCCACCCAGGGGCTCTGGCAGCGGCTCGACCTCGCCGAGCGCCAGCGGTTCCTTCAGCACTACGCCCGCGAGTGGGAGGTACGCCGGCACCGCATGGCCACCGAGGTCGCCACGGCCCTCGCGACGTACCGCGACGAGGGCCGGCTCCAGGTCCTGGCCGGTGGGGTCGCGGCCGTCACCGACCACGGGTCGCGCTGCGAGCTCGAGCTACCCGCGCTGCCCGACCCGATGTTCGCCGATGCGGTCGTCAACTGCACCGGACCGCAGTCCGACGTGGCCCGGAGCGCCGATCCGCTGGTCCGCTCGCTCGTCGCGAGGGGGCTGCTGACCCCCGACCCGCTCCGGCTCGGTGTCGCCTGTACGCCGGAGGGCGACGTGCTCGACGTCTCGGGCCAGGTCGTGCCCGGCCTCCACGTCGTCGGCCCGCCCCGCAAGGGGGTGCTGTGGGAGACCACCGCGATCCCCGAGATCCGGACCCAGGCCGCCGCGCTGGCCCACCGCCTGCCCGCACAGCGCCACGTGAGGGTCTGAGCCGGGCCGCAGCCGTGGTCTGATGTGGCCCGTGCGACTCGCTGTCTTCCTCGGCTCCTCACCCGGCCCAGCCCGCCACCAGGCCCTGGTGGCCGAGCTCGCAGACGCGCTCGTCGCGCACGGCATCGGCATCGTGTACGGCGGCGCGCAGGTCGGCCTGATGGGGCTGCTGGCCGACCGGGCGATGGCCGCCGGTGGTGAGGTCATCGGCGTGATCCCGCGAGCGGTGTTCGCCCGGGAGGTGCCGCACACCGGTGTCGCACGGCTGATCGAGGTCGACTCGATGCACGAGCGCAAGGCGCGGATGACCGAGCTGGCCGACGGCTTCGTCGCCCTGCCCGGCGGGGTCGGGACCCTCGAGGAGCTGTTCGAGGTCTTCACCTGGCAGCTGCTCGGGCTGCACGGCAAGCCGGTCGCGCTGCTCGACCCCGACGGCTACTACGACCCGCTCGTCGAGCAGCTCGACCGGGTCGTCGCCGAGGGCTACCTGAGTGCGGCGAAGCGCGCGGCCCTGCCGCGGTTCCGCGACGTCGGCGAGCTGCTGGCGTCCTACGACGTCAGGGCCTGACGCCGTCAGGCGGTCGGGAGGAAGACCCGGAAGGTGCTGCCCTCGCCCAGCACGGAGTCGACCTCGATCCGGCCGAGGTGCCTGGTCACGATCCGGTCGACGATCGTCAGCCCCAGCCCGGTGCCGGCCTGCGCCTTCACCTCCGCGGACTCCGAGCGGAAGAACTCCCGGAACAGCTGCTTGCGGTCGCTCTCGGAGATCCCGATGCCCTGGTCCTCGCAGGCCAGCACCACCCACTCCTCGTCGCGCGACAGCGTGACCGTCACCGTGGAGGCGGCGTCGGAGTACTTCAGCGCGTTGGACACCAGGTTGGTCACCAGGATGTCCACCTCCGCCGGGTCGCCCATCGCGACCATCGCCGCCGCGTCGCCCTGGACCTCCACCTTGATCCGGGGCTGGTCGGCGAGCGGGATGAAGTTCACGACGTCCTCGACCGCGCCGAGAACGTCGACCGGGCGGGTGAGCAGCGGCAGGTGCGGGTCACCGACCTTGGCCAGGAGCAGGAGGTCCTCGACCACGCGGACCAGCCGGCTCGCGCCCCGGTTGACCGCGGCCAGCACGTCGAGCGCACCCGGCTCGAGGTCGATGCTCCCGGTGAGGAACTCGATGTTCGCCAGCATCGCCGCCAGCGGGCTCTTCAGCTCGTGGGAGAGGGTCGCGATCAGCTTGCTCTTGTAGTCGTCGAGCGCCTTGAGCTCGCGGACCAGCTCGCGCTCGCGGTCGAGCGCGCGTGCGTTGAGCACCGCCCGGCCCAGGTCGCGGCCGACCTCGAGCGCGGCGTCCACCTCGGCCGGGGTCCACTCGGCGCCGCCGAGCGCCCGGGTCAGGACCAGGCTGCCCAGGCACTCCCGGCCCGCGCCGACCGGGACGAAGAGCAGCGAGCCGACCCCGATCTCCTCGAGGAAGAGCAGGATCTCCTCGAACTCGGGCTCGGACACCTGGGCGACCCGCTCGTCGATCGGGATGTGGCGCGAGACCAGCCCCACCCGCTGGGCCCGCCACGACTCCGACGCCGCACGCTCCGCGATCGCCACCAGGTGCTGCGGCATCTCGATCCGGGCCCCGTCCCCGGAGTAGATGGCGCCCAGTCCGTGCCCGTCCTCGTCGAAGGTGTGGATCCAGCTGCCGAGGCAGCGGAACCCCTCGATCAGGCTGGGCTGGATCTTCTCCAGCATCACGCCGATGTTGCGCTCCCGGGTGGCGTTGCGGACCACCTCGCGGGTGGCCGACAGCACCCGCACCTGGTCGGCGAAGGCCTCCCGCTCGACGGCCACGTAGAGAGCGCGCGCGGCCTGCTCGGCGTACCGGTTGAGGATCCAGCGGTGCGCCTCGTCGGGCCGGCGGCCGTCGCTGGGGCAGTCGATCGAGAGGGTGCCGCGCAGCTCGCCGTCCGGGCCGTAGAGCGGTGCCACCAGCAGGTCCAGCGGCTGCCAGGCGTCGGGCTCGGAGAGAGGCACGATGTCGGGCACCCAGCCCCAGCTCTCGACCTCCGGGTCGAGCGCCTCCTGCGGGACGAACTTGAACATCCCCCAGTCCTCGGCGTGGTCGAGCTCCTCCATCAGCCGAGCGATCGGGGTGAAGGTCCCGAGCAGGGTGTCTCGCGCGTCGTCATCGCCGGCGACGGCCATGACCTGCATGTGCTGGGAGTCGCGCACGACGCTCACGGCGGCCACGTCGAAGCCGGCCAGCTGGGTGATCCCCTCGGCGATGACGAGCAGCGCGTCGCGGGTGGCGGCGTCGGCCCAGCTGGTCGCCTCGTCGGCGACCGCGACCCTGCTGACCGCTGCGTCGGGCGCAGCGTCGGTCAGGGGGTCCATGGGCATGAGGATCCTCGTCAGGAGGCGGGTCGTCAGGATGCAGGGTCGTCAGGAGAGCCGAGAGCTCCCTTGAAGGTTATGTGGTGGACAACGCGGTGTCCGGCGAATCCGTCACGGCCGCCGGTGCGCGCCCGGACCGCCGCCCCGACCGACGCCGACCGACCCCGACCGACCCCGACCGATCCCGATCCACATGGTCCAGACCGCACGTCGATGCCGTGACCTCTGCCGCACCCTCGTACGATGAGGCCGTGCCCTATCTGAGCACCGGCGGCCACCACCCACGACCGCGGCGGGGCGACGGCCGGCTCGGCCACGACCTCGACCCGCACGAGAAGGGCCCGCAGGACGCGTGTGGCGTCTTCGGGGTCTGGGCCCCGGGTGAGGACGTCGCGAAGCTGACCTACTTCGGCCTCTACGCCCTCCAGCACCGCGGCCAGGAGTCGGCCGGCATCGCGGTCAGCAACGGCCGGCAGATCCTGGTCTACAAGGACATGGGGCTGGTCTCGCAGGTCTTCGACGAGACCACCCTCGACTCGCTCAAGGGCCACCTCGCGATCGGCCACTGCCGCTACTCGACGACCGGCGCGAGCACCTGGCAGAACGCCCAGCCGACGTTCAGGCCCACCGCCGACGGGTCGATCGCGCTGGGCCACAACGGCAACCTCATCAACACCCACGAGCTCAGCGAGCTCGTCGAGGCCCTGCCCGACCCGGACGGCGAGCTGCCGCTGCACACCCGTGACGTCGAGGGCTCGACCAACGACACCGGGCTGGTCACCGCGCTCCTCGCCCACCACCCGGACACCTCGCTCGAGCAGCGGGCCCTCGAGGTGCTGCCGATGCTGCGCGGGGCGTTCTCGTTCGTCTGGATGAACGAGGACACGCTGTACGCCGCCCGCGACCCGCAGGGCATCCGGCCGCTGGTGCTGGGCCGGCTCGACCGCGGCTGGGTGGTGGCCTCGGAGGACGCCGCGCTCGCGACGGTCGGCGCCTCCGTCGTCCGCGAGATCGAGCCCGGCGAGCTGGTCGCCGTCGACGAGCACGGGCTGCGCACCCACCGGTTCGCGGAGGCGGAGCGGAAGGGCTGCGTCTTCGAGTACGTCTACCTCGCGCGGCCGGACGCCACCATCAGCGGCCAGAGCGTGCACGCGGCCCGGGTCGAGATGGGCCGGCGGCTGGCCCGCGAGTACCCCGTCGAGGCCGACCTCGTGATGCCGGTCCCCGAGTCGGGCACGCCGGCAGCGGCCGGGTACGCCGAGGAGAGCGGCATCCCGTTCGGCCAGGGGTTCGTCAAGAACGCCTACGTCGGCCGGACGTTCATCCAGCCCAGCCAGACGCTGCGCCAGCTCGGCATCCGGCTCAAGCTCAACGCACTCGAGCACATGGTCCGGGGCAGGCGGCTGGTCGTCGTGGACGACTCGATCGTGCGCGGCAACACCCAGCGCGCCCAGGTCCGGATGCTCCGCGAGGCCGGCGCCCTCGAGGTGCACGTGCGCATCTCCTCGCCCCCGGTGAAGTGGCCGTGCTTCTACGGCATCGACTTCGCCACCCGGGCCGAGCTGATCGCCAACGGCCTCGACGAGGAGGAGATCCGCGCCAGCATCGGCGCCGACAGCCTCGGCTACATCTCGCTCGAGGGGATGATCGAGGCCACCAGGCAGCCCGCCTCGTCGCTGTGCCGGGCCTGCTTCACCGGCGACTACCCGATCCCGCTGCCGGACGAGAGCCTGCTCGGCAAGCACCTGCTGGAGGCGACACTGGCCTCGCCGACGCTCGGTGAGGCGCTGCCCGTGCTGAACAACCCATAGGAGCTGTTCGTGACGGATGCCTATGCCGAGGCCGGGGTCTCGATCGAGTCCGCCGACAAGGCCGTCGAGCTGATGAAGGTCTGGATCGACAAGGCCCGGCGCCCGGAGATGATCGGCGGGATCGGCGGCTTCGCCGGTCTCTTCGACGCCTCCGCGCTCACGTCGTACTCCCGGCCGCTGCTGGCCACCTCGACCGACGGCGTCGGCACCAAGGTGGCGATCGCCCAGGCGATGGACGTGCACGACACGATCGGCTTCGACCTGGTCGGCATGGTCGTCGACGACCTGGTGGTGTGCGGCGCCGAGCCGCTGTTCATGACCGACTACATCGCCTGCGGCCGGGTGGTGCCCGAGCGGATCGCGGCCATCGTCAAGGGGATCGCCGAGGCCTGCGTCGAGGCGGGCTGTGCGCTGGTCGGCGGTGAGACCGCGGAGCACCCCGGGCTGCTCGGTCCGGACGACTACGACGTCGCGGGCGCGACCACCGGTGTCGTGGAGGCCGACCGGCTGCTCGGCCCGGCGCGGGTCCGGCCCGGTGACGCGGTGCTGGCGATGGCGTCGAGCGGGCTGCACTCCAACGGCTACTCGCTGGTCCGGCACGTCGTGGCCAAGGCCGGGTGGACGCTCGACCGGGACGTCCCCGAGCTCGGCCGCACGCTGGGCGAGGAGCTGCTCACCCCGACGCGCATCTATGCCAAGGCCTGCCTGGCGCTCGCCCGCGAGGCCGGCGTGCACGCGATGGCCCACGTGACCGGCGGCGGGCTGGCCGCCAACCTGGCCCGGGTGCTGCCGGTCGAGCTGAGCGCGACCCTGGAGCGGTCGACCTGGACCCCGGCGCCGGTCTTCGACCTGGTCCGCCGGCTCGGCGACGTACCCCAGCCCGACCTGGAGGCCACGCTCAACTGCGGCGTCGGCATGGTCGCGCTGCTCGACCCGGCCTCCGTAGACGCGGCCGTGGGGCTGCTCGGCGAGCACGGGATCGACGCCTGGGTCGCCGGCCGGGTGGCCGCGGCGACCGGGCCGGGCGGGACCGTCGAGCTGGTCGGCCAGCACCCCGGTTGGTAACGACCGCTTCACCGGCGAGGGGCATTTCATACCCTGTGACGAGGATTTCGGATACGGGTGTGCGGGAACAGCCAGGCAACAGGTAGCGTTGGACCCACGAGAATCCTTCTGAGTCCGGGAGCCTGGGTGCCCCGGCATAGCGTGCGAGGGGGCTGGACCCTATGGGCCGCGGCCGAGCAAAGGCAAAGCAGACCAAGGTCGCGCGCGACCTGAAGTACCGCACTCACGAGACGGACTTCGGGGCGCTGGCGCGCGAGCTGCACGGAGACGAGGGGTCTGAGGACTCCGACGGGCTGGACGGCCACGAGGAGTGGTCCGACTACGCCGAGCCGTCTCGCGACTGAGCTCTTCCCGCCGAGCGGGTGATGGCCGGGTGGCTCCCGGCGCGTTGCGGCCTGCCCGTGACGGTCGGCCGCGCGCTCGGGCTCTGCGATTTGCACCGCAAATTCGCCACCAGGAGCCAAGGATGTGGTGCAAATCCGCCAGGCCCGGCCTTTGCCGAGGATTCCCGGCACCAGGTGCCGATTTCCCTCCGCAAACCCACCGATGGGGCCGGTGGGCGCGCGGGCACCCACGGGAAACGTCGGGGTCACCGGATATCCGGTGACCGCTGAGCTTCTGTACCGAGATCTCGGCACAGAAGCGGATGGGTCACTTGATATCCGGTGACCCCTGGGGCGGATGAGGCTGGTGCGACTCAGCCCAGCCAGATGCCCCGCAGCCGGCCGACGTCGTGCATCCGCCGCTCGGCCAGCCGGTCGGCGGCGATGGCCGGGGGGACGTTGTCGCGGCGGGCCAGCTCGAAGACGGCGTAGGTCGTCTCGTAGATTCCGGCGGCGCGCTGGTGGGCGCGGTCGAAGCTGAACCCGTTGGGGTCGAGCTCGTCGGCGACCTGGATCAGGCCCCCGGAGTTCACGCAGTAGTCGGGGGCGTAGAGGATGCCGCGCTCCTCGAGGGCCTTCTCGATGCCGGGGTGGGCGAGCTGGTTGTTGGCGGCCCCGCACACGATCGTCGCGCTCAGCGCCTCGACGACCTCGTCGGTGAGCGCGCCGCCCATGGCGCACGGTGCGTAGACGTCCAGCCGGCTGGCCACCAGCTCCGCGGTGCCGCCCACCGCACGCACCTCGGGGTGCTCGTCGCGGACCCGCTCGACCGCGGAGGCGTTCACGTCGCTGACCACCACGCTGGCGCCGTCCTCGAGGAGGTGGGTCACCAGGTGGTGGCCGACCTTGCCGACGCCGGCCACTCCGACGGTGCGACCCTCGAGGCTCGGGCTGCCCCACTGGAACTGCGCCGCGGCCCGCATGCCCTGGTAGACGCCGTAGGCCGTGAGCACCGAGCTGTCCCCGGCGCCGCCGTGCGCGACCGTGCGGCCGGTGACGTAGGAGCACTCGCGGGCGATGTCGTCCATGTCGGGGGAGAAGGTCCCGACGTCGCAGGCGGTGTAGTAGCGGCCGCCGAGCGACTGCACGAACCGGCCGTACGCGCGGAACAGGGCCTCGGCACCGCCACCGGCGCGCACCCGCGCCGGGTCGCCGATGATGACGGCCTTGCCGCCGCCGAGGTCGAGCCCGGCCAGGGCGGCCTTGTAGGACATGCCGCGCGAGAGGTCGAGGACGTCGGAGAGCGCGGCGGCCGTCGACGGGTAGGGGAAGAAGCGGGTGCCGCCGAGCGCGGGGCCCAGGGCGGTCGAGTGGATCGCGATGATCGCGCGAAGTCCGGTGGCCGGGTCGTTGGCGAAGACGACCTGCTCGTGGTCGTGACCGGCGTCGAAGACGTCCATGCTGGTGAGCTGAGGGTCATGCAGGGACATGGATGGACCCGCTCTTTCTCCTGTGTGGCCACGGGGGTGGTGTGGCGTCGTGTTGTGGTGGTCCGCAGGGGTGGCGCGGACTCTCCTAATGTAGAGCGGGTGACGCCGGCCCGCCGAATGTGGACAATCGTCGAGCCTGTCCACTCGGTCACCTACTTCTCGCCCGAGGGACGTGCGAGGTTCGAGGCCGCCGGCCTCCGAGGCTTCTGGCGCGGCTACTTCGCCTCCCGCTCGGCGCCGCTGGGCCGGGCGCCGGCCGCGGTGACCGTCGCGCTGTTCGCCAACTTCGCTCCGCGCATGGTCGAGCGGGCCATCCCGTCGGTCTGGGAGCTCGCCTCGCCGGCCGAGGCGTTGCAGGCCCGGCTCGAAGGGTCTGTGGCCGCGCTGGACCGGCTCCTCGAGGGGGCCGCCGTCGACGAGGCGGCGTCCCTGCTCCAGTCGGTCGCGGCCGCGGCGCCCACCTCCGGACGGGCCCTCGGCGCCGCGAACGCCGCGCTGCCCTGGCCGGACGAGCCGCTGGCCGTGCTCTGGCAGGCCGCCACCGTCCTGCGCGAGCTGCGCGGCGACGGCCACGTCCTGGCCCAGCTCGCGGTCGGCCTCGACGGGCTCTCGACGATGGTGCTGCGCTCGGGCCACGACCTCGCGCGCGACGTGCTGCAGCCCAACCGCGGCTGGACCGACGAGGAGTGGGCCGCCAGCGGCGAGTCGCTCGCCGCCCGCGGGCTGCTCGGCCCGGACGGGTCGATCACGCCGGCCGGGCTCGAGCTGCTGGACCGGGCCGAGGCGCTGACCGACGAGCTCGCCCAGGAGCCCTGGACCATCGCCGGCCCCGAGACCGCACGACGCTTCGCCGAGCTGGCCGAGCCGCTCGCCCAAGCGACCCGGACGGCGTTGCCGGACGTCAACCCGATCGGGCTGCCGGCGACACCCGGCTAGGACGTGCTCGTCGGCACCCGACATCGGACCGGTGACCATCCGGCTCGTGGCCGCGCGGTGGCGCGAGGCCATCCGCCTCGTCGACGAGGGCGGGGCCCGCGACGACACGGACATCCTCGTCGCCTGGAGGACGTCCGGCCGACCGCGGTGGTCGTAGCCAGTCGGCGCTCAGACCTCGCGTGAGCTGAGCACGCAGAACTCGTTGCCCTCCGGGTCCGCGAGCACCGTCCATGACGCGTCGCTCGGCTGGCCGACGTCGACACGCGTGGCGCCGAGACCCTCGAGGCGCGCGATCTCCGCGTCGCGATCCTGGCTGATGTGTGGAGCGAGGTCGATGTGGAGCCGGTTCTTCTCGCGCTTGCCCCCGGATGCAGGCACGAAGACGATTCCGGGGCCGACCTGCTCCCACGGCGTCTGCTCGACCACCGTGTCGTCGGCCCACGACGGGACGATCACACACTCCTTGGCCGACTCGTGGATGATCGTCCAGTCCATGGCCCGTGCCCACCACGCCGCCTGCTTCCGCACGTCAAGGCAGTCGACCACCAGCGTGTACCAGCGCAGCGCCATGTCAGCCGAGCCGATCGAGGTGGGCGGTGTCGTCGGCAGTCACCAACCCATGATGCGGGTCCGGCCGTCCCCGGAGCATCCGGGTTTCCGAGCCGTGAGCGATCAGCTGACGAGGGTGGCGACGGCGTATGCCGCCGCGAACGCCGCCGCGAAGACCAGCAGCGTGACCAGGGTCAGCAGGACCGGCAGCCGGCGCCGCGCGCGTGGCTCGGGCAGCGGGGAGTAGGTCGTGTCCGGCGTCTGGTAGCGGGTGGTGGGCCGGGCCGGTCCGGCGGGCGCCGAGGCGGTGACTGGCAGAGCGCTCCGCAGCGCGTCGACGAAGGCGTCCATCGACGGGTAGCGGGCCTCCGGCGCCGGGTCGAGGGAGCGGAGCAGTACCTCGTCGACCTCACGAGGCAGCTCCGGGTTGAGCCGGGACGCTGCCACCGGCAGCGTCGCGTGCGCCAGCTCCGCGACGGTCCCCTCGCGCGGGAGTGCGCCGGTGAGCATCTGGTAGGTCACCGCGGCGAGCGCGTGGACGTCGGCGCGCGCGTCGATGGTGCCGCCGGTGGCCTGCTCGGGCGCCATGTAGGCCGGGGTCCCCACCACCTGGGTCAGCCCGGAGGCGTGCAGCATCGCCTTGGCCACCCCGAGGTCGGCGACCAGGAGGCGGTCGCCGGCCGAGCCGGCGGAGCGGAGCAGCAGGTTCTGCGGCTTGATGTCGCGGTGCACGACGCCGTTCTCGTGCAGCACCGCGAGCCCGAGGCCGGCCTGTGTGACGAGGTCGACGGTGCGCGCCACGGTGAGGGGTACGCCGGGCGTCAGGTGGCGCGCCAGCGAGCCCTGGTCGGCGTAGGTCATCACGAAGTAGGGCGTGCCGTCGACCTCGCCGATGTCGTAGACCCGCACGATGTGGTCGGAGTCGGCGCGGCGCAGGATCCGGGCCTCCTCCAGGAACCGCTCGCGCACGTCGAGCCGCTGCGCCCAGTTCTCGGCCAGCGCCTTGATCGCGACGTCGGAGTCGAGCTCGGAGTCGTGGTAGAGCCAGACCGTCGCGAACCCGCCCTCACCGAGGCGCTCGACGCGCTCCAGTCGGCCCAGACGGGTGGGAAGTGACACGGCGCCATGGTCCCAGACCTCCGAGGGACCGCGGGCCGCGCCTGACGAGGCGGCGCGGCCCGCGGCCGTCCCCCGGAGCAGCCGGGCTGCCCGCCGTGGCAGAGCCTCACGCAGACGTGCTGCTCTCACCTGACTGACGGGCTGCGCGGAGGATCGGTTGGGTGCCTCTATCGTGAAACGCGTGGAGGCGGACGATCTCGACGACCTGGCGCTGCGCGCGGCCGGCGGCGACCGGGTCGCGCTGGAGCAGGTCCTGGCCGAGGTCCAGCCCCGGGTGCGCCGGATCTGCGGACGGATGCTGCTCTTCCCCGAGGACGCCGAGGAGGCGACGCAGGACGCGCTGCTGCTCGTGGCCACCAAGATCGACCAGTTCAAGGGGCGCAGCCGGTTCACCACGTGGCTGCACGCGGTCGCGTCCAACAGCGCCCGGTCGACCTACCGCTCCCTGAAGCGCCGCGCCGCCGAGCGGCCGACCGACGAGCTGCCGGTGCACGCCGACCCGAGGACCACCAGCGTGATCGCCGGGAGCCGGCTCGACCTGCTCGACGCGCTCGAGGTCGTCGGCACCGACCACCCCGAGCTCGTCGAACCGCTGGTGCTGCGCGACGTGCAGGAGCTCGACTACAACGAGATCGCGGCCCTGCTCGACGTCCCGCTCGGCACCGTCAAGTCGCGGATCCACTCCGCCCGCAACGCGGTCCGGCCGCTGCTCAAGGTCTCGGACTGAGCTCGCGCTGGATCACGACCTCGCCGTGGCTCCCGTAGCCGACGAGGCGGCCCCCGTGGTGCGCGCCGTTGAAGCCGACCAGGAGGCGCGGACCCTCCAGCTCCACGATGGTCGGCCACGGGATGTTGGTGGGGTACGCCGCCTCGAGGCTCCCCACCTCGCGCAGCTCCAGGTCGAGCACCGGGTAGCAGCGGCGCCGCTTGTCGCTGGCGAGCACCCGCCGTTCCCCGTCCAGCGTCGCGATCGTGGTGCCCTCGGTCTCGGGTCCGGACCCGACCCCTCTCACCGACAGCTCGTCCAGTGACGGGCCGGCGGCGAGCACGGGATGGAACCGGAAGTACCTCGTCGCACTCACGTACCCGACCAGCCAGCCGTCGTCGCTGCGCACCAGGTGCGGGTCCCACACGCCGACCGACCGGAAGCCGTCGGTGGGCAGCGCCAGCGGCCGGCCGTCGAGCACGTGCACCCCGCGCGTGAGGTCGGCCGTCGACTCCGCGACGGTGACCCGGACCGGCCGCTCGCGCCGGTCGAAGTCACCCCACGTGCTGCTGGCCAGCAGCCACCGCCCGCCGTCGCGGACCAGGTGCGCTGCATGGTCGCCGTGGACACCGCCGCGGCGCACGAACAGGTCGGCTCGGTGCTCGAGCTCCAGCGTCGACGGGTCCAGGGCCCACACCGAGCAGTGCCCGCTCGGGAAGCCGCCGGGACCCGCGCTGGTCGCGGTGAGCAGGACCGAGCCGTCGTCGGTGTACGCCGACCCGTCGGCGTGGCTGACCACACGCAGGTCCCGCAGGCCGAGCTGCCCGAACCGGCCCAGCTCGTGCGAGGCGCTCAGCCCGGCCAGCCACGCCTCGTCGTGGACGTCGTGCCGGCCGGTCAGGTCGTAGCGGGCCCGGGCCACCCACGCGCCCGCCTCCCGCGTGAAGGCCGTGACGTGCGGCCCGGTCAGCGTCAGCCCGACCGCCTCGACCAACGCCTGGGGCTGCCCGCTGCGCCTGCTCCGGTGGGTCGTGCACCGGTGGGTCGTGGTCGGGCCCCCCGTGCCGACGTGCAGGGTCACCCGGTCGCCGAACGTCGCCTCGAGGGTGACCGCGCCGCTGCTGAGGGTGAGCGCCGGACGGCCGGGCGCGGTCACCGCGGCGTACGGCGCCCGGACCGGTCCGGGCACCGCCAGCGCAACCGGCCGCCGGCGGGCGACGACCTCGAACCGCGGCAGCACCCCGGGATTGTGTCAGCGTCCCCGGTCGCGGCCTGCGTCTGTGGGACCCTCGCGCAGTGAACGCGGGCGAGGGCCAGGGCGTCGACCACGACGAGTGCTTCATCTCGGTCGACGTCGAGACCGGCGGCGCCACCCCCGGCGACTACGCGCTGCTGGCGATCGGTGCCTGCCTGGTCGACGATCCGGAGACGACCTTCTACGTCGAGCTGCGGCCCGAGGACAAGCGGATCACCGTCGAGGCGCTCGAGGTCAGCAAGCTCTCGGTCGACATCCTGAAGACGATGGGCGAGCCTCCGGACAGCGCGATGAAGCACTTCGCCGGCTGGGTGGCCGACGTGGTCCCCGCCGGCGGCCGGCCGGTCTTCGTGGGGTTCAACGCGCCGTTCGACTGGATGTTCGTGGCCGACTACTTCGAGCGCTACGTCGGTCGCAACCCGTTCGGCTACACCGCCATCGACATCAAGGCGTTCGCCATGGGCCGGCTGGGCAGCACCTGGGCCGAGACGAGCATGAGCGTGCTGGGGCCGAAGTACTTGTCAGGACGGCCCCTGGCCCATCACGCTCTGTCCGACGCGCAGGACCAGGCTGCCCTGTTCCGGGCCTTGTACGCCGAGCCTGCGCACCGCCACGAGGACTAGACAACAGGGATCGCCATGACCGACACCATCTCCGCCGGCTCGGGCGGCGGTGTCAACGAGGCAGACGACGTCACCAGGCTGGTCGAGTCCGCCCAGCGGATCGGCATCGAGCTCGACGCCGCCGACACCGAGCGCTGGCTGGCGGCGATGACCAAGGAGGAGGGGGTCGAGACCTCCGACATCGTCATCGACGAGAACGACGGCGTCTTCGGCCACCGCATCAGCATGCTCGACTTCAGCCCGGCCGATCTCGCTCGGTTCCGCCGGATCGGCCAGATCGTCGAGGTGAAGGGGCCCGAGGGGGTCGCCGAGGGCGCGCTGGCACTGTCCGGCTCCGCCGCGCAGTCGAAGATCCAGACCCACCCCGGTGACGCGGACTTCTTCCAGCGGCTCAACATCTTGGCCGAGAGCCGTGACGAGGCCTGCTCGATCCTCGCGACGCTGATGAAGGAGCACGTGCTGGCCCACGAGAGCGGGCCGACCTACCAGTTCATCGAGGCCAAGTGGAGCTCGTTCGCCTTCGACTGCATGCACCGCGGAGCGCCGCAGCGCAAGGGCAGCCCGATCTCGTGGAAGCTCGACGAGGTCAAGGCGGGGCGGATCGAGGTCGAGGTCGACGGGCAGTGGTACACGATCGACTGGGACGACGTCGCCACCGAGCCGGGGTGGTGCAAGCTCGACTGGGTGGTCGCCGACCCCGACCAGAAGCGGCTCACCAACGCCAGCAACGTCATCGACGTGACCTGGGAGTCGCCGGCCGGCGACATCGTGCCGCTGGACGGCTACCTCGACGCCTACTTCCAGGAGGTCTACCTCGACGCCGGCCAGCTGCCGACCTTCACCAAGGTCGTGCAGCACGTGTCGGGCAACGCCCTCGACGAGTACATCGACTCTCTCGAGGGTGAGGTCCGCAAGTACCTCGCCGCCGACCACGCCAACTACGGCAAGGCGGCCAAGCGGATGTACAACGTCTTCCGGCTCACCGGGCGCACGTTCGACGCGGCCTACCTCCGCGAGCTCTTCGACGAGCCGACCACCATGCTCTACCAGGTCTGGTCGCTGATCGGGACCCTGGAGAACGCCGCCACCCCAGGCTCGTCGATCTCGCCGGAGACCGTGCAGACCCAGACCGACGAGCTCGTGCTGACCGTCGTCAGGGCCCTGGACGGCGTCCAGGAGGCCGAGCTGGTGGCAGCGTTGCTGAAGCTGAGGGTCGCCCTCGAGGAGACCAACCGGGGCGGTGCGTCGGCCGAGGCCGGCGAGGTCGAGATCGAGTCGGCGAAGGTCCAGGTGGTGAACCTGATCAACAACTTCTTCCACGAGCGCCTGGTCGCGGTGCCATCGATCAAGGCCTACATGGACTCCCTGGCCGCGCGGGAGCCGGCCTGACCGGTCTCAGGCGTCGCGCGCCTCGGCTCGTCGGTGGTGGCCGGCGCGTGGCCGTCTGCGTCGACTCCGTGGTCCACGAGCTCCACGCACGTGCGCAGACGCGGTCCGCTCCCCATGATCATGTCGGTCCCCCATGTGACCGCTGGCCCCTGCGGTCCCCACGGCCCGCTCCCCGAGACCAGCAGGCCCATGATCCCGCGCCCGCTCGGTCCTGTCAGGAGAAGCCGCCGGGGGTCCAGACCGCACCGGGCCGAGAACCTCAGGTGGAGGGCTGGGGGGGCTTCGCCTTGCACTCGATCGTCGGGTTCACGCCGGCGTAGTTGAGGGGGCCGGCCAGGATCGTCAGGCCGGCGTCCGCGTTGGTCTTGCAGTTGACCGCGCGGTCGTTGCCGAAGTAGCCGCGCTGGCCCGCGGCGGCCGCGCCGAGGACCAGCCAGGCGGCGAGCAGCACACCGATGGCGAGCCTCATCGTCCAACTCCCTCCCGAGGGCGGCTAGACCGTACGGCCCGGGACCGCCGAGCTCCTTGTCTCAGAGTGGCACCACGCAGGGCGCTCCGCGGGGAAATTCGCGAATGCGGCAGGGGTGAGTTGCGGCCCTCAGTAGGCGATCCGGAACGACGTTGCGCCGGTCTCCGCGGCGTCCTCGAGCTCGACCCGGTCGACCCGCGCCGCGGGCGGGCCGTGCCGCAGCCACTCCACCAGTTCTGCGACCGCGTCGTCCGGGCCCTCGAGGTGGGCCGTGAGGGTGCCGTCCGGCTCGTTGCGAACCCAGCCGGCCACCCCCAGGCGGTCCGCCTCGCGGGCGGCGTACCACCGGAACGAGACACCCTGCACCCGGCCGCCGACCCGGACCTCGACCGCACGCATCTGCCCATGCTGGCAGCCCGAGGCCGCGACCAGAGGGTATTGACGCGTCGGGCTCGGCAGGACACGGTGTTGCGCCATGGAGCGCGTCCCGCACGAGAACGCCGCGACCGTCCTGGTCGACCCGCGCGTGCTGCGCGACCTCGAGGTCCACCTGATGACCCAGGACCTGAGGCTGTGGCCGGTGGCCACTGCGCCGATCTGCGCCGACGGACCCCGGACGGCGTTCCAGATCCGGCGCCGGATGCTGACCGCTCGCCGCGGCGAGTGGGACGACGCCGCGGAGTGGGTGCCGGTCTGGATCTGCTTCGGGGAGAGCTGGTACCACGGCGCGGAGCCGCTCCCGTGGACGGCGCACCAGGCGCTCTACCGGACGCTCGAGCGGTACGCCGGACACGTCCACTACCGGCGGGGGCTGGGTGGGGTGCCCCGGCTGACCGTCCCCAGGGAGCTCGCAGGCTGATCAGGCGGCCGATCACCCCGCGCGTGGCACGCTGTGCGCGTGAAGGTCGATCTGACCGTGTTGGCGATCCCGGCCTACTTCGCCGCGATCGGCGCGGAGTACTCCTGGCAGCGGGCGCACCCGGTCGAGCCGGGCACCCGCGCTGGTGACTACCAGACCGCCGACACCCTGGCCAGCCTGGCCATGGGGCTGGGCAGCCTGGTCGCGCCGTACGTCGCGCGGAAGGCGCTCGACCCGGTCACGCCGGGCAAGGGCAGGTACGGCAGGGCGCTGCTCGCCGCCGGCGCCACCGCGGCCCTGTTGACCACGGTCGGCGACGTCGTGCGCCGCCGGGTGCGCGACGGCCGGCTGCCGGAGCCGCAGACCGTCCCGGACGACGTGCGCGAGGTCCAGGAGGAGCTCGCCGCGCTGCGGCTCGCGCCGGCGGTCCCGCGTGCCGAGCGCCCGGCCCGGTCCCTGCCGCGCCGGGTCCACGGCGGGCTGGCGGTCGCCGCGGTCGCGGGTGGGGCGCTCACCGTCTCGACCGTGTGGGCCGCCCGGACGTCCGCGAGGTCGTTCTTCGACCGCTCCTGGCTCGACCTCGGCACCGCATGGCCGGCCTGGGCGGCGGCGATCCTCGGCTGGGACTTCATCTACTACTGGAACCACCGGTTCATGCACGAGTCGCGCTGGCTGTGGGCGGTCCACGTCGCGCACCACTCGAGCCAGCGCTACAACCTCTCCACGGCGCTGCGGCAGCCGGTGGCGGAGTCGGTCACGATCGCGATCCCTTACTCACTGCTCGCGCTCGCCGGGGTCCGGCCCGCGATGATCGAGCAGGCCCGGGCGCTCAACCTGATCTACCAGTTCTGGATCCACACCGAGGCGATCCGCACCATCGGACCGTTCGAGCGGGTGCTGAACACCCCGTCGCACCACCGCGTGCACCACGGCTCGAACCGGCGCTACCTCGACCGCAACCACGGCAGCATCCTCATCATCTGGGACAAGCTGTTCGGCACCTTCGAGCCGGAGTCGGAGCCGGTCGTCTACGGGCTGACCCGCAACATCGACAGCTACAACCCGGTCGTCATCGGCACCCACGAGCTGGTCGACATCGCCCGCGACGTGGCCGGGGCCGACACCTGGCGCGACCGCATCTCGTTCCTCGTGCGCGGGCCCGGCTGGGCCTACGCGCACCGGCCGGCCGGCGTGCCGGACCACGAGCCGGCCGGCGTCGCCTGACCCGGGCGGTTCAGAGCTCGACCCTGGCCCCGGGGTCGACGGGGAGGAGGAGGTCGGCGAGGCCGGCGGCCGCGAAGGCGTCGCGGAACGTGCCGCCGTCCTGGGTGAAGTGCGCCCAGCCGTCGGTGTGCATCCCGAGGACGCGTGGCCGGCCCAGGAGCTCGGCCGCCCGGGCGGCCTCCTCGCTGGTCAGGGTGAGGTAGCCGTCGACCAGCGGGGTCCGCGCTGCACCGGCGAACAGCACGGCGACGTCGAGGCCGGGGAACCGGCGCGCCACCTCGGTCACGACGTCGAGCGAGGCGTTGTCGCCGCTGACGTAGATCGACGGGCCCCGGTCGGCCGTGAGCACGAACCCGGTGACCGGGCCGGTGAGGTGCTCGGTGCCGTCGGGTCCGTGCTGGGCGGGGACCCCGGTGACGGTCACCGCGCCGACCTGGTGGGTCGTCCACGGCGGGAGCGCCCGCGCCGTGCCGCCGAGCCGCTCGGCGGCGACCTCGGTGGTGAGGGTCAGCGGCACCCCGGCCAGGAACGCTCGCCCGCCGTGGTCGAGGTTGTCGGGGTGCTGGTCGTGCGAGAGCAGGACGGCGTCGACGGCGCCGACCTGGTCGGGGCCCCACGTGGCGTCGGAGGTCTTGCGGAGGGTGCGCGACCCGATGGGGTAGTCCTGGGCGGCGTCGAAGGTCGGGTCCACGAGCAGCCTGACGCCGGCGAGGTCGATGAGGACGGTCGGGCCGTCGAGCGGGACGAGTGAGCTCATGTGGAGCCCGCCTCGGCGGGGGTGCGTGGTCATGTCGTCCTCCTCGGTGCGGACTTATCGCCCAGGTCGGCGGTCAGGTAGCGCTGCAGGGTGGGTCCGACGTGCCGGACCACGTCGTCGCGGCTCAGGTCGGCGACCCCGGGCAGCTTGATCATGTAGCGAGCGATGGCCAGGCCCAGCAGCTGGCTGGACACCAGCCCGGCGCGGGTCCGGGCACCATTGGCGCCGGAGGCACGGGCGATCGCGCGCCGCACCTGGCTGGCGAAGACCTGGCGGACGTGGTCGGCGGCGATCTCGTGGGCCACCGCCGAGCGGACGATGACCGGGAGCGCCTCGTTGCGGTCCTCGCCCTCCCACTGGTCGAGGAAGTGCCTGGCCAGGGCCTCGCCGCGGCTCCGGACCGGGATCTCGCGGAAGTCGGGGAGCCGGAGGTCGACGTCGACGGCGGCCGCGAACAAGGTCTCCTTGTTGGTGAAGTAGCGCACGATCAGCGCCGGGTCGATGCCCGCGTCGGCGGCGATCGCGCGCAGGCTCGTCTGGTCGTAGGCGTGCTCGCCGAACTGTCTGCGCGCCGCCGCCAGGATGGCCGCCCGCGTCCGGTCCGACTTGCGCAGGCCGTCGTCGGTCGTCGCCACAGGTGTCCTGACTCCCTCTCCGGGTCCGATCGGTCCGCCGGGCGGCGCTCAGGCTAGCAATGCGCCCCGGCCCGCTGGGCCCGGATCCTCGGCCCCCACACGAGCAGGGCCGCACCCGCCACACCCCACGCTGCGAGGAGCCACAGCGAGGCAGCGCTCGCGGCCCCGTCGAAGTACTGGACGCTCCGCACCGCCGGGACCGCCTCGCCGGTGGGAAGAGCCATCGTGACGGCCCGGAAGAAGCCGGGCAGGTACGCCGGCCCGACCGCGGCGCCGGTCGCGGGCATCCCGACGACGAGGAAGAGCGCGAACGCCGCGGCGAGCCCGGCCGGGCCGAAGAGACGGTGCAGGGCGAGGGCCGCCGAGGTCATCGCGAAGACGGTCAGGGCGGCGACCGCGCTGACCTGCCAGTAGTGCCCCGTCAGCGTGTCCAGCGCGCCGTCGGCGACGCCGGTGTTGACCAGTCCCACGGCGACGGCGCCGACGAGCGCCGCGGCCAGCCGGACCCGCGGGCCGAGGCCGGCGCGCTCGCCGAGCAGGGTGATGAGCACGGCGAGCACGAGCGCGGGGATCGTGAGGCTCACGACGAGGAGGAACGGCGAGAGGCCGGCGCGGTCGTCGGCGGGCACCGGCGCGACGTCGTGGACGGCGAGGTCCGCGCCGTCGTCGCGCGCTGCGGCGTCGAAGATCGCGGTCAAGGTGCTGGCCTGCATCGCGCCGTTCGCGCCTGCCAGCAGCAGCTCGGGCTGCGGCCCGGGCACGTAGGCGGCGGTCACGTCGCGGTCACGCACCGCCTGCTCCGCATCCTCGCTCGTCTCGTAGAACGTGATGTCGAAGGCGCCCGGGGTGTCCGCCTCGAGGTGTGCCGCGACGACACCGGTCGTGTCGGGGGTGCCCACGAGCGCCAGGTCGAGACCGTGTGGGTGGGGCGCGTGCAGCGCGCCCAGGAAGGTGAACGACGCGAGGCAGCCGAGCGCCGCGGCCGCCAGGACCGCTCGCAGCGGGACTGCCAGGTGCGGGAACCGGGCCATGAGTCCTCCTGGTCGAGAGTGGAAGTCACCAGACGTTGACTTTCGTGGTTCGATGAGAGGCATTGTGCATAAGTCAACGCGTGGTGACAAATGCATATCCAGCGAAGCGAGGGAGGGGGCGCTCGTCTTCGAGCTCGAGGGCGAGCCGGAGCGCGTGTCCTTCTGGGAGCCGGGAGGGGACGTCATCCACTACCAGGCCGCCCACCACCTCGACGACCGTCCGACGATGTTCGTGGCCGTCATGGTGGGGATCCCCGGCGAACCGATGCTGACCCTGGTCGACGACGAGGAGCTGGCCGCGAGGAGGCACCTCCGGGCCCCGCAGCACCCGACCTGGCGGGGCAGCTGGGCGAGCTCCAGCGCTACGGTGGGGCAATGCGATGGTCGAGGAGGCCTCCCCGCAGGTCGCTGGTGACGAGGTGAGCACGGCGCTCACCTCGGCCGTCGCCGCGGACGTGATGGTCCGGGTGCCCAAGGTGCACGGGCCCGGGCTGACCGTGCGCGAGTGCCGGGCCGTGTTCGTCGACGACCACGTCCACATGGTGCTCCTCGTCGACGAGGGCAGGCTGCTCGGCACCCTGGTCCGGGGCGACCTCCCACCCGAGGTTCCCGGGCCGGACGCCGCCCTGCCCCACGCCCGGCTCGCGGGCCGCACGGTGGCGCCGACGACACCGGCCGTGGCGGTGCGTGACGAGATGGTGGCCGCCGGCGCGCGCCGGTGGGCTGTCGTCGACAACGAGGGCAACCTGCTCGGCCTGCTGTGCCTCAAGCACGATCTCGCCGGCTTCTGCAGCGACGCCGACGTCGCCGGCCGGGCTGCCGACCGCGACTGCAGCGCCTGACGACCAGCGTCATCCATGAGAGAACCTGCCAGGTTCCTGCAGGTTTCTTGTCGGTGGTGCGGCGGAGGTCAATAGTCCGATCCGGAGCCCATCGGGGCCCCGGAACGGAGGGGTCATGCGCGTATCCCGAACGTCGGCGGCGCTCGCCGCCGCGGCCGCGTCGGCAGGGCTGGTGCTCGCCGGCGCGCTCACGCCGACCACGGCGGTCGCCGCACAGGGCGGCCACACGGCAGGTGCCGCGGAGGCCCGCACGGAGAAGGTCATCGTCGTCCTCCGCGACCAGCTGACGTCGACGCCGGTGCGCCGCAGCGACATGCAGGCGCGCAGGTCGCAGGCGAAGGCCTCGCAGAACGACGTCCTGGACACGCTCGCCGGACCGAACCCGGCGGACGTGACCCACCTGACCGTCGGGAACGCGTTCATCGCAACCGTGACCGCCTCCCAGGCGGCCGCCCTGGCCGCCGACCCGGCGGTCGCATCGGTGGTGAAGGACTCGAGCATCGCGCTCACGCCCGCGGCCTCCTCGCCGCCCACCGGCGGCGGATCGAGCGCGAGCACGCCGAGCGCGCCGGACACCTACGACAACAACCCGGACGCCATCTGCCCCACAGACCCCGGCAAGCCACTGCTCGAGCCCGAGGCGCTGCACACCATGCACGTCGCGCCGACTGCCAGTGACGCGGGGGCGCAGGCGCTGTCCACCGGCGCGGGCGTCAAGGTCGCCTACATCGCCGACGGCATCGACGTCGACAACCCCGACTTCATCCGGCCCGACGGCTCCCACGTCATCGTCGACTACCAGGACTTCTCCGGCGACGGCCCGAACGCCCCGACCGGCGGCGCCGAGGCGTTCGGCGACGCATCCGCGATCGCGGCCCAGGGCCGCGTGGTCTACGACGTGTCCCAGTTCGTCAACCCGGCACACCCGCTGCCACCCGGCTGCAACATCAGCGTCCTCGGCGTGGCACCGGGCGCGAGCATCGTCGCCATCAAGGCCGGCGGTGAGTTCCTCACCAACAGCTCGATCCTGCAGGCGATCGACTACGCGGTGCGCGTCGACCACGTCAGCGTCATCAACGAGTCGTTCGGACTGAGCGAGTTCCCCGACAGCAGCAGCCGCAACACGATCCAGCTGTTCAACGACCAGGCGGTCGCGGCCGGCGTCACGATCACCGAGTCGACCGGCGACGGGGGAATCACCGGCACGATCGGCAGCGACGCCCAGGACCCGCTGGTCATCTCCGCGGCGGCAACGACCGACAGCCAGCTCTACGCGCAGACCGCCTACGCCGCCTTCCAGTTCGGCAACGGCAAGTGGGCCGACAACAACATCTCGGCGCTGTCCTCGTCGGGCTTCACCAACTTCGGCCGCACGGTGGACGTGGTCGCCCCCGGAGAGTCGGACTGGGCGGTCTGCACCCCGGACCTGTCCCGGTTCGCCGGCTGCACCAACTTCCGTGGCACGGCCAGCCCGATCGAGGCGTTCGGCGGGACGAGCCAGTCCGCGCCGCTCACCGCCGGTGTGGCAGCGCTCGTCATCTCGGCGTACCGGTCCACGCACCACGGTGCCAACCCGACCCCGGCCCTGGTGAAGCAGCTGATCACCGGGACGGCGAGCGACCTCGCGATGCCGTCGGACGAGCAGGGCTCTGGGCTGGTGAACGCCCGGGCCGCGGTCGAGGCCGCGCTCACCTACCAGGGCTCGAGCGGTGCTCCCGCCGGGCTCGCGTCGAACATCGTGACCTCGGAGGACCAGTTCACGCTGGCCGGCAAGCCCGGCACGTCACAGCACCACTCGGTGACGGTGACCAACGTCGGGACGCACCCGGTGACGGTCCACGCCGGGACGCGCGGCTTCGCAACGACCTCGGCGGACTCGCAGACCGTCCCCTTCGACGCCTCCACGCTGCCGACGTTCCCCTATGCGACCAACGGGGCGCCATGGGCGTTCAAGCAGGTGCAGTTCCACGTGCCGAGCGGCACCGACCGACTGCTGACCCGTACGGCGTGGCCCGGATCCGGACCGACGGGGATCGTCCGGGTGAGCCTGTTCGCCCCCGACGGGACCTACCAGGCCAACAGCCGCCCGCAGGGTGGGACGGCGACGGCGAACTACGCGAACGTCGACGTGCGCAAGCCGGCGCCGGGAACCTGGACCGCCGTCCTCTACTCCGTCCAGGCCGGGGGGTTCAAGGGCACCATCTCGTTCTCGTCGACCTACGAGCACGCGGTGTCGGCCGGCAGCGTCTCTCCGGCGAGCTTCACGCTGCAGCCGGGGACGAGCAAGGACGTGAAGTTCTCCTACTCCATGCCGTCGAAGGCGTCCGGCGACCGCTCCGTCGCACTCACCCTCGCGACGTCGGAGGGGCGCCAGACCTCGGTCGCGGCGGTGATCCGCACGATCATCGACACCGCGCACGGCCACGGCGCCTTCAGCGGCGTCGTGACCGGTGGCAACGCACGCGGCGTCACGCCGGGTGAGACCTTCAGCTACCAGTTCGACGTGCCGAAGAAGTGGGACGACCTGCAGGTCTCGACACGGTTCGCCAACAACCCGAACAGCATCGTCGACCTGGTCCTGATCGACCCGAACGGCGAGCTCTCCGACGTCGTCAGCAACGAGACGCTGAACGACACGGTGGACGGGCTGACCCTGACCACGGCCATGCAGTCGTTCACGGCTGACCCGGTCCCGGGCACGTGGCACCTGGTCGTCGTCGTACAGAACCCGGTGAGCGGGACCAGCATCGAGCAGCCGTTCACCGGCCAGGTCACCGACCAGGGCGTCGGCGTGAACCGTCGCCAGCTGCCGGACTCGAACGGCACCAGGCTGGCGGTCGGGGTGCCGGCGACGTACGACCTCAAGGTGACCAACCCGGGCGTGCAGCCGATCTTCATCGGCGTCGACCCTCGGCTGGAGAAGACGGTGACGCTCCGGGCGCTGCCGATCCAGGGGCAGGAGACCTTCGCCCTGCCGCCCGACCCGGCGGCCGAGCCGATCTACAACGCCCCGCCCGACACGCAGAGCCTGACGGTCACGGCCGAGTCGACGACCCCCGCGCAGCTCGAGCTGCAGGGCTCGGCCGCCGGCTTCGATCTCTTCGGTGACCTGACCGCGGCGCAGCAGGGGAGCACGTCGTCGGTGGCGTCGGTGAGCGAGTCCGGCAACGGCAACTACATCAGCCGCGGCGTCTGGTTCACCAACATGCAGCAGATCGGGCCGTTCTCGGACGCGGCGCCCGCGGGCCAGTCCACGCTCTCCGCGTCGATGCGGACCTTCGCCTTCGACCCGGCCGTCACCTCAGAAGCCGGCGACCCCTACGGCAACGCGGTCGACCCCGGCAACGACGGGTTCGGGAACCCGGTGCGGATCGGACCGCACGAGACGCAGACCATCAGCGTCACGATCACCCCGAGCACCGGTGGGCCGGCCTCCGGCATCCTCAACCTGGTCACGGTGCCGAACCTGCCGACCGGTGCGGGTGGGCTGCCGTTCACCAGCACCGGTGAGGTCGTCGCGACCGTCCCCTACAAGTACCGGGCCGGGTGATCGGCTGCGGCGGATGATCGCTTGACCGGTGGTGGGTCGGGACCCGGGCATCACCCGTACTGGGTGACGCCCGGGTGGGGTGCGGGCCGACTAGCGTTTGCCCCACGCGGAGGGGCTCCAAGCGGCGTTCCCCCTTGTGTCGAGCGGACGGAAGGCTCACATGAGCACTGGCGAGACCCTGGTGTTCCTCGCCGTCATCGGCGCCCGGTTCTTCGTCCCGCTCCTGATCCCGCGGTTCCCCCTGCCGGCGATCCTCGCCTGCCTCGTGCTCGACGCCGCGGACCAGTCGATCTTCCAGGCGATGGGCTACGACCCGCCGGGCTACCAGAGCTACGACAAGGCCATGGACGTCTACTACCTGGCGATGGCCTACCTCTCGACCCTGCGCAACTGGGCCAGCCTGCCGGCGTACCGGGTCAGCAGGTTCCTGTACTTCTACCGCCTGGTCGGGGTGGTCGCGTTCGAGCTCAGCCACGTGCGAGCCCTGCTGCTGATCTTCCCGAACACCTTCGAGTACTTCTTCATCGCCTACGAAGGCATCCGCTCGCGCTGGCGGACCACCCGGTGGGGCCTGCGCTGGTGGATCTGGGTGGCTGCCATCATCTGGGTGTTCATCAAGCTGCCGCAGGAGTGGTGGATCCACGTGGCCAAGCTCGACTTCACCGACTTCCTCGCCGACCACGCCTGGGCCGGGCCCACGATCGTGGTCCTCCTGCTCGTCGCCGCGGGCGTGTTCTGGGTGTGGGGACGTCCCCGACTGCTGCCCGCCGACCACCCGTGGCGGTTCGAGGCCGACCCGCTGCCGGAGGCGGTGGACACCGCGCGCGAGCAGGCGCGCCACTACGCCGAGTACGGCGCCGTGTGGTCGATGGCCACCCTCGAGAAGGTCGTCCTCCTGGGCCTGCTCTCGGTGATCTTCGCCCAGACGCTCCCGGGCGTGGACGCGTCGAACGTGCAGCTGTTCATCGGCATCGCCGCCGTGGTCGTGATCAACGCGACGGTGTCGCTGGCCCTGGCCAGGCGCGAGCGGACCATCGAGTCCACGGGGCTGGCCTTCCTCGGACGGATGGTCGGCAACGTCGCGCTGGTCGTGGTCGCGTCGTGGCTGCTGCCGCTCGGCGACGGCAGGATCAGCGTGTCCGCCACGCTGTTCTACCTCGTGCTGATCAGCCTCGTGACGACGCTGCACGAGCGGTGGCTGCCGGTCAACGCCAGCCGGGAGCCCGAGGAGATCACCGCCCAGGACCCTCAGGTTGCCGGCTGACCGCTAGGGGGCCGGTCGCCGGTCCAGCTAGGTGGCGGTCTCACCCGCGTCGGCCGGGGTGTCCGAGGCCGACCCGTCGCCGGGTGGCCCGGCGGCCAGCAGCTCGGTGAGCAGCAGCACGACCGCCACGACGACCACGAACCACAGCGCGGTGTTACCGGTGGGGTGGTCGAGGGAGAGGTACCAGAGCGCGGCGACCGCGACGGTGACCACGCGGATGGCGGTGCGGTACTGGCGCAGGAAGACGCCGAACCGGCCGGTGTTCATCCCCGCCCGCGCCCCGCCATGACGGACGAGGTCGATGCCGCGCGTGAGACCCGCCCTGGCCGTGGCTCCCGAGCCCCGGGGCGAGCTGAGCCAGGCGCCCACGGCCACCGCGAGACCCACGACGAGGACGCCGCGGAGCGCGTACCTGATGAACGAGACGACCTGGTCGTAGAGCGCGCCTGCCGCGGCCGTCGAAGAGTCGGCCGGCAGCGCGTCGAGGTAGAACGGGCGGATCGCGTTGAGCGCGGCGCCCAGCACGACCATCGACACAGCGATCGCAACGCCGGCGGCCAGGACCATCCGGCGGCGGTCGCGCGCGATGACGACCGCGATCGCGACCAGGCCCAGCGCGATCACCGGAAGCCAGGTCGAGAGGTTGTCGATGAGGCCGAGCAGCCGCTGCACCTTGCCGAGGTCGGCGGACTGCAAGATGGTGAACGTCGCGTCGACCTCGGGGATGCGCTCGGCGAGGGCGAAGCCTGCGTCGACGAGCTGGGCCTTGACCGCGTCGATGATCGTCGCGAGGCCGATCGTCACCTGTCCGTCCTCGACGGTGACCGCGTCGCCGTTGCCGGTGAGGGCCGCGACCAGCTGGGAGTGCGCCTCGCGGTTGGCCCGGACCCATGCATCCGCGAAGTTGTCCGACTGCACGAACTCGACGACCTTGTCGTTGACGAAGCTGCGGATCCCCGATGCCAGGGGCCCGACCGCCGCCTGCAGCGTCGCCGCTGCGGCCGGCGGGAGACCCTGCTGGTTGATGGCCTCCACCAGCGCCTCGGTGGCGGCATCGATGTCCAGGTAGCTGAAGATGACCTGCTCGACCCGTGCGGCGACGGCCTTCTGGATGTCGGGGTCGTTGGCCAGGGGTCCCACCGTCTCGAGGTAGCGGTCGGTGTCGTTGATCTGCCCGTTCGCCCAGGTCGCGAGCACCGAGAGGGGCGCCAGGACGGCGGCGACGAGGACCAGGACGCCGGCGACCACCGGCCGCCACCACCCCGCGCGGTCACGCGGCTCGGCCGGGGCCTGCTGCTCCTTCAGCCGGGCGACCTCGGCCCGCAGGCGGGCCAGCTCTTCCTCGCTCGCGTCCGTGGGTTGCCCCGGGGTCTCAGCTCCGCTCACCCGCCCACCATCCGGCAGGGGCCGCGACGACACGTCACCCGGGATGGGTGACGACGAGACGTCGCGGCTCGTCAGACCCGAGCCGGGATCGACTGGTCTGGACCACTCGGTCCCGGACTGTGGAATCACCCCGGGTGAGACGACGGGTGGGTGGGGACACCTCACCCAGACGGGTGGTGCGCTGCTGCCGTCCGACGAGTCGACGGAGGTATGGCATGCGCCTGTCCGTCGCCGCCGCGGAGCCCGCCGAGAGGACGCAGGCCCGCGTCGGCGTACCGTCCGTCCCGGCGTGGGTGCTGCCGCGACCCCGGCTGAACCGGATCCTCGACGACGGCGACCGGCAGCTCACCGTCGTTCGCGCGCCCACCGGGGCCGGCAAGACTTCAGGAGTGGCGGCCTGGGCGGCCGGTCCCTCGTCGCCTTCGGGGCTGGTCTGGCTCGACGTCTCGCGGTCCGGGACGGAGCCCGGCATGGTCTGGCGCCGCCTCCGCCGGGCACTCCGCGACGCGGGCGAGGGCCGTCTCCCGGCGGCACCGGTCGCCCCCGCCGGGAGCCCGGCACGCGTCGAGGCACTCATCGAGCTCGGCGAGGCTCTGGGCCGTGGGGGGTCGCGGACGGTCGTCCTCGATGGGTTCCCCACGGGCGTGACCTCTCAGCTCGGCTCAGAGCTCGAGATCCTGCTCGACCACGCCGGTCCCGCGCTCAAGGTGGTGGTGCTCAGCCGCGGGGAGCCGGCGCTGGACCTCCACCGGCGCTCGGCCGCGGCGGAGCTGGTCCGGGTCACCGACCGGGACCTGGTCATGGACGACACCGAGATCGCGGGCGTCCTCCGCCTGGCGGACGTCGTCGCCAGCCGGCTGGTGGTCGACGCGGTCGCCGACCACACGGCGGGGTGGGCGTGTGGTGTCCGGCGTGCAGCAGTCGAGCTCGCCGGCGCCGCGGACCTGACGAGCGCCATGCTGGAGACGGACGGCGCCATCGAGGACTTCCTGACCCGCGAGGTGCTGACCGGGATGACGCCGGCGGTCCGTCGGCTGCTGGTGTGGACGAGCGTCGTCGACAGCGTGCCGCCGGACCTGGTCGAGGACATGCTGGGCGCCCGGGCCCGTCGCGCACTCGATGAGACCGCAGCGAGGACCGGTCTCATCCAGCAGTCGTCGAGCGGGCACGTCTCATCCCACCCGCTCCTGAGGGCGGCCGCCAGGGCCCAGCTCGCGGTCGAGCGGCCGGCCCGGGCGCGGGCATCGCGCCGGCGCGTCGCGTCCTGGCTCACCGACCACGGCGCGGCCGGCGCCGCGGTCGAGCTGGGCGCGGCCACCCAGGACTGGCCGGCCGTCGCGACGACCCTGGTGCGGGCCCACGTCGTGCCGCGGCTGATGGCCGGGACGGCTGACGACGTCTTCACCCGAGCCGCCGAGCGGTCCGAGGTGCAGGCCGCGGAGCCGCTGGTCCACGCGGCCGTCGCGGTCGCGCGGCGGGACCTGCCCGTGGCCGAGTCGGCGCTGGCGAAGGCACTCGCGGTCGAGACCCCACAGTGGCCGGCGCACCTGCTGGCCGTCGCCTTCCTGCAGCTGGCGATCGCGCGGCTCTCGGGCCGCTCGGTCCCCGACGCCGGCCTGGTGCCTCGGGCCCGTGCGCTGCTGGCACTGTGTGACCTCGCCCCCCCGGCCGGCGATGCCGGCGGGCTGTCGGTCGAGCTCGACGCCCTCGCTGGTGCCGTGTGCGTCGCGACCGGCGAGCTCGAGCAGGCTGCGGCCCACCTGGCTCGTGGCGCGGCCCAGTTGTCGTCCGGCGATGACGCGGCGCTGGACTGCGCGGGTCAGCTCGCGCTGCTGGACGCCTGTCGCGGCAACCTGGATGCGTCCACGCGGCGTGCCGCGTCGGTCCTCTCCGCTGCGGCCGACCCGCTCCAGGCGGGCGTCGCGCACGCGCAGGTGGCCCTGGCATGGGTCCACTCCGAGCGGTGCGAGTCCGCTGAGGCCATGGGGTGGCTGGCCCGGGTGGAGAGGACAGCGGTCGGCCCCCTCGAGCCGTGGCTCTGGCTCGCGGCACAGGTCGTGGAGGCCCGGACGCTCATCGACTCAGGGCGGCCGGACGAGGCATCGAGGCTGGCCGGGTCGTGGACGGCGGCGCTCGCCGAGCGGGACCTGTCGGTGTGGCTGAAGGGCCAGGTGACCTCGGTGGCTGCCGAGGCGCTGCTGGCCTCCGGCGAGTCGCAGCGGGCGCTGGCCCTGGTCACCTCGGGGCTGCCTGCCGGCTCCGCGGAGCGAGCCGTGCTCACGGCGACGGCGCGTCGGGAGATCGGCGACCTTCGCGGTGCGGCCGCTGCGCTCGTCTCGGCCGAGGACGAGCTGCGGAAGGGCCCGAGGGCGACGCACGCCAGGGCCCTGGTGCTGGGAGCGCGGCTGGCCCACGAGCGCGGCGAGCTCGAGCGGTCGGTTCTGTTGGTTGAGCGCGCGCTGCGCGCCACGAGCAGCGACGAGCTGCGCCGACCGCTGGCGGGGGACGGCCTCTGGCTGCAGTGGCTGATGCACAGGGACGGCGCCCGGCTGCGGGAGTTCCTGCCGTTCGTCCAGTCGCTTCCCGGCCTGTCCGTCGCCGAGCCGCGCGGTGCCGGTCCCCGGACCGCGCCGGCGGAGGGTCCCCTCGAACCCCTCACCGAGCGGGAGGCCGAGGTCCTGCGGCTGGTCGCCCAGATGTGCTCGACCGACGAGATCGCTGCCGAGCTCTACGTCTCGCCCAACACCGTGAAGACCCACGTGAAGGGCATCCTGCGCAAGTACGGCGTCAGCCGCCGGGTCGACGCCGTCCGGCTCGGTCGCGAGCTCGGGACCTGCTGACCGGCGTCACGCCCAGCGCTTGGGCAGGTGCCCGGCGTTCAGGCGGTCACGAGCCTCGTGGAAGGCCACGGCCATCAGTGCCGTGGCACCGCGGAAGGTCAGGTAGGCGACCACGACTCCTCCTGCGGCCACAGCCATCTTGCCCCAGGGCAGCGCGGGGACATCGTCCATGCCGGCCTCCTCCACTCGAGACAACCATGACCCCTCGTCGCCCGCCGGGCCTCATCCGTGATGGGTGATCCGGTCACACGGCGAGGCTCACCGGGAAGGTCGAGACCCACGCGAGGGCGGCGACGAGCACGGCGTACGCCGCGACGACCACGCCGAGCCGGAGCCGGCGGCTGCTCATCTTGCCGGCCATCCCCGCGAAGAGCAGGACGATCGTGTAGAGCACCACGGACAGGACGTAGTTGCTGGATCGCTGGATGTTCGTGGCCACCCTGGCGGACGAGGCCTCGGCCTCCGCGTCCAGCCGGGTCGCCTCCTCGCGCTCCGCGACGCGGTAGTCCGCCATGGCGAACGGCGTCTTGGGGGCGGTGTCGTCGACGAGTGGGTCGGTGGCCAGCCACGCGTCGAAGGCGGTCTTGAACTCGGGCCGGAACCGGTCGACGTAGAACGCCTCGAGCTCGGTGTCACCACGGCCCTCGGCCTCGGTCCACGCGATGAAGGTGGCCACGTCGACCTGGGTCTGGGCGGAGGCCAGGCCGGCGGCCCGGGCCGCGCCGATCCGGATCGCGCTGGTGCGGCCGGCCGCCTTGGCCTGCTCGCCGTTCCAGCGGGTGGCCTGGTAGCTGCTCCACGAGGCGGCGACCGCCCCGACCACGAGGAGCACGGTCACGAGGAGCTCGACCATGCCGAGCTGCCTGCGGTCCTCATCGTCAGCGCGGGGTTCCCCGGTCGTCACAGGGCACCTCCAGGCTCACGTCGGCGACCTCGAACTGGGCGTCCATGAGCCGCAGGGTGCGCTCCATCGCGGTCGGGTGCAGCCGCCCGACGCCATGGCCGTGAGGATGGTCGAAGAAGACGACCAGCATGAGGAGCAGGCAGATCACCGTGCTCACGCTGCCCATCAGGAGCGCCTGGGTCCTGGCCCGTTCGGCACGGTCGGCGAAGAACAGCATGTAGACGAAGATGACGACGGAGATCGTGAACAGCACCAGCCACAGCGGCAGCGGGATGATCCCTTCGGCTCCCTGGATCCGGGAGACACGCGCCTGCTGGCGCTCGACCGTCTGGTCCATCCACCGGTCGTAGGCCGACTGCTCGGTGGCTGTCTGGGGGTCGGCGGACTTCATGGTGCGGTACATCGCCGCCCCCCACGGGTTGATCGAGGAGTCGAGCGAGCCGTCCGCCATCGCGTCCCACTCCGGCCCGACGACCCAGCGTGCATAGCACACCAGCTCGCCGTTCAGCTCCGACGCGGTGTCGGCGGGGAGGAACTGCGCGGTCTCGAGCTGCTGGGACACGGTCGTGGCCTCGGTCTCGGCTCCTGACCGCGACTCGTCGTAGGAGGTGAAGGCCAGGAAGATGATGAAGCCGAGGAGGACCGAGAACCCCGTCGCCAGCACCCCGAACACGCCGGAGGCCCGGTCGCCGTCGCTGAAGTAGCTGCCCTCCGGTGCCCGCCTGCGGACTGCGAGCATGACCCCGACCGACACCACGCACGTCGCAACGAGCAGGAGGACCGCCCACAACAGGTTCATGATGAGCCTCCCGCGGATGGGGCGCAGTGGTCGCCCGGCTGGTCGCGGCATTGTCGGCACGCACGCGCAGGCGCCGTCATCACCCGCCGCGGGCGAGGGCGTCACCTTTCATGGGTGATGCGCCGAGCACCCGGGCTCCCACAAGGTCGACGGGTGAGCTCCCCGGCCGACCGCTGGCGACGGCTCTCCACCCGTCGCAAGGTAGGCGCCGCCGCCGCCCTCTTCGTCGCGCTGGTCGTGGTGGCAGCCGCGGTGAGCTACATGGCCAACAGCGACGGCCTCACGCTCATCGACCCAGACGACGCGTTGTGGTCCTACATCTCGGTCTTCGTGCTGATCTTCCTCGACGCGATCATGCCGATCTTTCCGGGCGAGACGACGCTCAACGCGGCTGCGACCCTGGCCGCGCACGGGAAGCTCGACCTCGCGCCGATCATCGTCATGGGTGCCCTGGGCGCGATCCTCGGCGACTCGGCACTCTTCTGGATCGCGAGGGTCTTCTCGGTCAGGCTCGAGCCACAGGTCACCCGGGCCAAGACGAACAAGCAGGTGCGGATGGCCTTCGACCTGATGGACCGGAGCCCCGCCGTCCTCATCATCGGCGGGCGGTACGTGCCGGGCATGCGCTTCGTCGTGAACGCGACGATGGGCCTGTCGGACATCAGGTACCGGCGCTTCCTGGGCTGGTCGGTCATCAGCGGCATCCTGTGGAGCGCCTACACCTCGATCCTGGCCTACGAGATCGGCCTGGCCCTCGGTGACTTCCCGCTGGCGTCGTTCATCATCTCGGGGCTCGTGACCACCGTCGCGATCACGGTCGTCTTCTTCACCGTCCGTCGTCAGCGCAGACGCGAGGCCGCGGCGGAGGCCCCGGAAGCCGGCTGACCGACGCGTTCACAGACGCTCTGCAGCGTCGTCGTCCGGGTCCCGGATCGGACGGACCACCAGCTCGATGACGGTGGTCACGATCGAGATGACGACCGAGCCCAGGATCGCGCTGCCCAGTCCGGCGACGTCGAGCCGCGCGGTGAGTCCTGCGGTCAGCAACAGCAGGACGCCGTTGACGACGAGGGCCGCCCCGCCCACCGTGAGCACCGACAACGGCAGTGCCACGAGGTGGAGCAGCGGACCGAGCACGGCGTTCACCAGGCCGAAGAGGAGCGACAGCGCGAGGTAGGTGAAGAAGCCGCCGTGCACGTCGATGCCGGGCAGCAGCGCGGTTGCCACCCACACCGCGCCCGCCATCACCGACCAGTTCGCGAGCACCCGGAGCAGCATCACGACGTCGTCGCGGTTCAGCCCCGCGTCGGTGTCGCCTTCCGCGTCGAGGGGGAGCTCGACGCCGGGCTCGTGCAACCGGAGCCTCGTCTTGACCAGACGGAAGAACGGCCCCTGCGACGCATCGAACTCGGCACCGATCACCGTGCACGACACGAGCACGACTGCCGCGCCCAGCAGCCAGCCGATCAACGCGATCGTGATGCCGAACAGGCCGAACTCCTGGGTGTACTGCGTCACCAACGGTGCCATGTAGACCGTGGTGGCCAGACCGAAGAGGGACGTGCCCAACGCGGTCGCGCCACCAGCGGCGAGGAGTCGACGCCAGTGCACCTGCCGGTTGAGCAGGAGGTAGGGGATCGACGTCCAGAGCACCAGTCCGGTCGCGATCGAGATCGGCACGATCCACAGCCAGTACAGCGCCAGCGTCCGCACGAACTCCCGCACGGCGACGAGCACGAGCATCTCGGCGAGCAGGGCACACAGTCCGAGCGCCGCGAAGAGCCCGCCCCGGACGCCCGCCTTCTCCTGGTCCCAGGCGGACCGGTACATCGTCTGCAGCCGACGGGTGAAGGAGACGCCGGAGAAGAGGAGGAGGACTGCGCTCGAGACACTGACGCCGCTGGTCGAACCGGCCGGGGTGGCGAAGAGCTCGTGCACCGCCGCTGCGGAGTCGCCGGTGAGCTCGAACTTCCTGATCAGGGCGTCGGCCGCGGCGTTCGACTGGTCGGCGGGTGCCAGCGTGGTGATCAGGATGAGCAGCGGGATGAGCGCGGTGAACGCCTGGGACGAGAGCACGATGCACCGGTCGAGGCCGGCCATCCGCACGAACCGGCCCACGCACCGGCCCACGAAGGACCCCTGGAGCCGTTCGACCAGCTCGGAGACCCCCCGCGTCGGCACCTCGCTCAGCTGGGCCAGCCACGGTCCTCGTATGCGCCGCACCGTCGTCTCCGAAGGCTCAGGGGAGTCCTGCGAGCGCGGGCGTCACGAGACCCTGCTCGTCACCCTCGTCACTCGGGCTTGATGTCCGACCCGTGCACCGTCAGCGCCATGATGATCACGATGTCCAGGGCGATCATGACCAACGACCAGAACGGGTACGCCGCCAGGAACGCGACGTTCGCGAGCAGGCTCAGGGACGCCAGCAGCACGCCCACGACCCGTGCCCACAACTGGCCGGCCATCACGCACAGGCCGGCGACGACCACGATGATCCCCACGACCAGGTGCACCCACCCCCAGGCCGTGAAGTCGAGCTTCACCGCGAGACCCCTGGACGAGACGAGGAAGTACTCGTCCTTGAAGATCGCGACCAGCCCCTGGAACGCGTGCAGCGCCCCCAGGATGACCATGAGCACTCCGGCGAACGCGATCCATCCGACCCACGGCGACGCCCGCGGGTACCGGCTGGGACCGTAGCCACCAGGTGGCGCGTCGTCCACGTACTGCGTCATTGCTCCTCCTCGTCCTGGGGGATGGTGGTCCGACCCTGCTCCCGCACCGGTCGCGCGTACCTCACCCGGAAGGGATGAGGCCGCCACGTCCGGGGTGACCTAGGTTCCGGATCGGCGACGTGTACTCGCGCGCAGACAGGCCGGACGAGGAGGAACCGATGAGCGAGGCTGCTGACCAGTCCGGGGGCATGGACCTGGACCTGATGGGGCCGGTGGACTACCTGGTGGTGGAGTTCCCGGGGAACAGGATGACCGGTGAAGGGCTCCCGCTGCTGGTGGACCTGGTGGAGCGCGGCATCATCCGGATCCTCGACTTCGCCTTCGTGATGAAGGAGGAGGACGGCTCGGTGCACGCGATGGCGATCTCCGACTTCGACGGCGACGGTGCGCTCGACCTGGCGGTCTTCGAGGGAGCGTCCTCCGGGCTGCTCGACGAGGGCGACCTGGGCGAGGCCGGGGGAGTGCTCGAGCCGGGGTCGTCCGCGGGAGTGCTCGTCTACGAGAACGTGTGGGCGGCGCCGTTCGCCCGGGCGGTCAGGCGCGGCGGCGGTCAGCTGGTCGCCAGTGGCCGGATCCCGGTCCAGGCGCTCCTGGCGGCCGCGGAGGCACTCGACGCCGAAGGCGCAGCCGGCTGAGCGAGTTCACCCGGTACGGATGAGGCCCGCCCGGGCGGGACTGCCTAGGTTCTCGACCGGGGCCGGCGGAGGCGCCTCTGTCATGACGCCCAGACACGAGAGGGAGAGACGATGCCAGGACTCATCCGAGGGGTAGCACGCACCGCGGTCGTAGCCGGCACTGCGACGGCGGTGTCGAACCGGGTCTCCCGCCGCCAGGCCGGCCGGTGGGCGGCGCAGGAGCAGCAGGCCTACGACGAGCAGGGCTACCAGCAGCAGCAGGCCTACCAGGAGCCCGCCTACGCACCGCCGCCCGCGGCGGCTCCCGCGGCGGACGTCGACATGGACACCAAGCTGGAGCAGCTCAGGCAGCTCGGAGAGCTCAAGCAGCAGGGCGTGCTGAGCGAGGCCGAGTTCGAGGTCCAGAAGGACCGCATCCTGCACGGCTGAGCGTCCCCGGAGTCCCGAGCCGCGAATGACCAGGGAGTGACATGGGCTGCATCCTCACCTTCTTCACGTTCCTGTTCCCACGCGCCGCCTTCTTCGTGATCTGGATGGCACGGCCCTCGTTGGTGAACGACGCGTTCGACACGTTCCTGATCCCGTTCTTCGGGTTGTTCATCTTCCCCTACACGTGCCTGGTCTACGTCGTCCTGCACGAGCAGGGCGGGGTCTCCGGCGCCGAGTGGATCTGGATCGCCGTTGCCGTCGTCCTCGACGTCGGCAACATGGCGGGTGGCTTCGTGCAGCGCGGGGAATACGCGTCCCGCTACCCACCTCCGTGGGTGAAGGGGTGAGCGGAGCGGGCTGAGCGGTCTCGGCGGACTCAGCGTGGATCCAGGCCGTTTCAGTGCAGCGCGACCTTCAGCAGCGCGACCAGGATCCCGAGCGCTGCACCGGCCGCCGCGCTCGCTATCCGGCCGCCCATGTCCAGGCCTCCCCTCGCGCCCGCCAGGTAGCTGTAGCCGGTCAGCAGGCCGATGGTCACGACCAGCGCGATCCAGGCGGACGTCAGCAGGTCGGCACCCGCGAGGCTGCTCACCACGAGCACGAGCACCGGTGCCACGGACGCGCCGATGATCGGCACGGTCTCCCGCACGGCGTGCCGCAAGGCGATGACCGGGTGGTGCCGGTGGGTCAGCGAGCTGCCCAAGGTGACGGCGTGCAGGTGCGCCAGCCAGTAGACCAGCACCGTCCCCAGGATGGCCGCGCAGAGCTCGGCCGTCGACGCCACGTGGCCCCCGGCGTACGCGATCACCGCGGCACACACGACCGTCCCGGTGATCGTGCCCTCGCCGCCCGAGACCAGGCCCAGGAGGTCGCGGCGGCGCGGCGGCGGGTCGCCGGCCGTCAGCGGGTCGGGTTGCGGATCGGGTGCCGGGTCGGTCATCCAGGACCAGTCCCGGCTCCGGCGGCCGGCACCTCAGCCGCCGCCGAAGGTCTCCAGGAGGATCTCCCTCTCGGTCTCGGTGAGGTTGGTCGAGATCAGCTTGCCGTTGCCGCCGTGGAACCGCTCACCGAGCCGGTCGAGGTTCGCGTTGTCGGTGACGAGGAAGAGTGCGGACGTGCCGGGGGTCACCTCGGTGCGGATCCGCTCGAGGTCCTCCTTGGTGATGCCCGTGCCGTCGGTCGCCTTGGCCAGCGCGCCGATACCGGCTCCGGCCAGCAGGCCCGCCACGGGGATCATGAACAGCGCGCCACCCAGCACGCCCCACAGCGCGCCCCAGGCAGCGCCGCGCTTCCCGCTGTCGTGCTTGTGCTGGAGATCGGGCTTGTCCGCACCCTCCGGCCAGGTGAGCAGGGCGTGGTCCACGATCTCGACCAGCCCCTCCGCCGCAGCGGCCTGCAGCGCCGACTCGGCGTTGCGCGCCCCGTCCGCATCCTCGAACTTCCACACCGTGAACGTCGTCATGTTCGCTCCTTGTTCTTGCTGGGATCTTTCTAGCGCTCTTTGCCCGGCTTGTGGACCGGTCGTGCGCGTGTTCAGGCGCTCGCTGCGGTGAAGGCGGCCAGCGCCGAGGCGGTCTTGAGCTCCTGCGGGGCACCGAGGTCGACGCCGTGGTCAGCCAGGAAGACCTTGGTCTCGGCCGCGACGTGGAAGGCCTGGAGGGGCTCGCACTTCGTCGAGAGCTCGAGGATGCGGCTGCCGTCGGGGAGCATCCACAGCTCGGCGGTCATCGACCGGGAGAAGCCATCGGGGGAGAACTTGCACTTGAGGAGGTGGACCGGGCCCAGCACGCGCAGGTCGGTCATCTGCACCGACGCCGGCATCCGCTCGGCGAGCAGGTCGCGCTGGGTGTCGTCGAGCACGTCGGCCAGGGCGCGCTCGCCGTTCATCAGCGCCCTGACCTTCTTGTCGGACACGTTCGAGGTGAGCGAGGCGGAGCAGGTGAAGCCTGCGGGCGAGGCGTCGAGCTCGACCTTGAAGCCCGCCACCTCGCGCAGCTCCTCCGGCACGTCGGCAGGCAGCATCGGCCGCAGCTTGACCGTCACGTCGCCGGGCTTGCGCTGGGTACGCCGCGCCCGGATGACCACCCCGGCGGCCGACAGGCGCAGCTCGGGGTCGTCGACGAAGGCTGCCTGGCGGATCACCGCGTCGATGGAGTCGATGCCCAGCCCCTTCACCACGGTCCGCTGGTCGGCCTGGGGGACGGTCAGCTTGAGCTCGATCGAGTCCACCCCCGGCAGCGCGGCCAGGAGGCCGGCGAGCTGCTCGGCGTCGTAGGCCGGAAGCGCTCTCTCGGTCATGACCCCTCCTTCTTGGCGATCACCTGGGTGCCGACCTCGCCGTCGACGATCTGCTGGATCTGGGTCAGCGCGCCGATCGCGGCCCGCCCCCCGGTCTGCTCCACGAAGCGGCACGCCGCCTCGACCTTGGGGCCCATCGAGCCCGCCGGGAAGCTCAGCGCGCGCAGCTCCTCGACCGTCACCTCCGCGAGCGGTCGTTGCTGCGGCGTCCCCCAGTCGGCGTAGACGCAGTCGACGTCGGTGGCCATCACGTAGAGGTCGGCGTCGACCTGGCGAGCGAGGAGCTCGCTCGCGAGGTCCTTGTCGATGACCGCCTCGACGCCCACCAGGGTCGTCCTGGCCTCGGGCAGGAACATGGTCGGCACGCCGCCGCCGCCTGCGCAGATGAGCACCGTGCCCTGCTCGAGCAGCCAGCGGATGGGCCTGATCTCGAAGATCGCCTTCGGCTCGGGGGAGGGGACCACCCGCCGCCAGTGGTCGCCGTCGGGCTTGAACACCCAGCCCTTCTCGTTGGTCAGGGCCAGGGCGTCGGACTCGCCGTAGATCGGTCCGACGAACTTCGTCGGGTCCTGGAACGCCGGGTCCTCGGGGTCGACCTCCACCATCGTGAGGATCGTCGCCAGCGGCACGTCCGGAGGCATCGCGTTGCCGAGCTCCTGCTCGAGGACGTAGCCGATCATCCCCTCCGTCTGCGCGCCGAGGATGTCGAGCGGATAGGGGTCGACGTCCTTGTACGCCGCGGCCTGGAGTGCGAGCAGGCCGACCTGGGGGCCGTTGCCGTGCGAGAGCACGACCTGGTGGTCCTTGGCCACCGCGGCCAGCGCGGGAGCGGCGACCCTGACGTTGATGCGCTGGTTCTCCGCCGTCATCGGCTCGCCGCGCTTCAGCAGCGCGTTGCCGCCCAGAGCCACCACGACGCGCATCGGTGGCTAGTCCCCGAGGGTGGCGACCATGACCGCCTTGATCGTGTGCATGCGGTTCTCGGCCTGGTCGAAGACGATCGAGCGCTCGGACTCGAAGACGTCGTCGGTCACCTCGAGTCCGTCCATGCCGTGCTGCTCGAAGATCTCCTCGCCCACCTTCGTCTCGCGGTTGTGGAAGGCGGGGAGGCAGTGCATGAACTTCACGTTCGGGTTCCCGGTGCGCTCGACCACCGAGGAGTTCACCTGGTACGGCGTCAGCAGCTTGATCCGCTCCGCCCAGACCTCCTTCGGCTCGCCCATCGAGACCCACACGTCGGTGTAGAGGTAGTCGGTGCCGGCGACGCCCTCGTCGACGTCCTCGGTGAGGGTGAGCCGGGCACCGGTCTGCTCGGCGATGCCGCGGCAGGTCTTGACCAGGTCGTCGGCAGGCCACAGGTCCTTCGGGGCGCACAGGCGCACGTCCATGCCGAACTTGCAGCCGCCGACCATCAGCGAGTTGCCCATGTTGTTGCGGGCGTCGCCGAGGTAGGTGTAGGTGATCTCGCCGAGGTGCTTGTCGCTGTGCTCGGTCATGGTGAGCACGTCGGCGAGGATCTGGGTCGGGTGGAACTCGTCGGTCAGGCCGTTCCAGACCGGGACCCCGGAGTACTCCGCGAGGATCTCCACGCTCTCCTGGGAGAAGCCGCGGTACTCGATGCCGTCGAAGGTGCGGCCGAGGACCCGGGCGGTGTCCTTCATCGACTCCTTGTGGCCGATCTGCGAACCGCTGGGCTCCAGGTAGGTCACGTGGGCGCCCTGGTCCTTGGCGGCGACCTCGAAGGCGGTGCGGGTGCGGGTCGAGGTCTTCTCGAAGATCAGCGCGACGTTCTTGCCCGAGAGCCGCGGCACCTCGTAGCCGCCGTACTTGGCGGCCTTGAGGTCCGCGGACAGGTGGAGCAGGAACTTGAGCTCTGCCGGGGTGAAGTCGAGCTCCTTGAGGAAGCTGCGGTGGCGGAGGTTGAACGACATCGGTTCTCCTTGGTGATTCGGGCTCAGGCCGCGACGGGCGCGGGGACGGGCGCCGCTGGTGCGAGGGCGGCGGGAACAGGGGTACGTCGGCGGATCACGAGCTTGATGATCTCCTCCACGAGGATGATCGATGCGGCGATACCGATGCAGATGCACCACTGGTTGAACGTCATGCCGGTGGTCGCGAAGATCCGCTCGAGGAAGTCGAGTCCGGTGATCGCGACGATGGCGAGCAGCGCGATGCCGTAGCGGCGCAGCTGGAGCGCCCCCGGGATCGCGCTGCGGTCGAAGATGGTGTTGACCTGGTCGCGGGACAGGAACGCGGCGAACACGTGGAAGAACGACAGGGTCGTGAGCAGCATCGTCCCGGCCAGGATCGCGCTGCCCCGGTCGTCGCCGATCTGGTAGGCCACCAGGGCGCCCACCGTCATGACCGCACCCTGCACGCACAGGCGGATCCAGTTGTTGCGGGAGAGCACCGGAGCGGCGACCGGCCGCGGCGGCCGGGACATCAGGCCGCGGGCGGGCTCGTCGAAGCCGAGCGCGATCGCGAGCGGGATGTCCACGACCATGTTCAGCCAGAGGATCTGCATGGGGTTGAGAGGTACGCCGTCGGCGATGCCGAGGATCCCGGCCCCGATGAAGATCGCGATGTAGGCGACCAGGGTGGACATCTGGAACCGCAGGTACTTCAGCAGGTTGTCGTAGAGCGTGCGACCGTAGGAGACCGCGCCGACGATCGTCGCGAAGTTGTCGTCGGTGAGGATCATCACCGCGGCCTCCTTGGAGACCTCGGTGCCGGTGATGCCCATGGCCACCCCGATGTCGGCGGTCTTGAGCGCGGGCGCGTCGTTGACGCCGTCGCCGGTCATGGCGACGACGTTGCCCTTCTCCTTGAGCAACCGGACCAGGCGGACCTTGTCCTCGGGCGCCACCCGCGCGACGACCCCGATGTCGTCGATGGCGGTGCGCAGCTCGTCGTCACTCATGGCCGCGAACTCGGTGCCGGTGACCGCGCGACCCTCGATGCCGAGCTCGCCGGCGATGGCCGCGGCCGTCGTGGCATGGTCGCCGGTGATCATCCGCACCCGGATGCCGGCGTCGTGGCACTCGGCGATCGCTGCCTTGGCCTCGGGCCGCGGCGGGTCGACGATGCCCACCATGGCCAGGAGCGTGAGGCCCTGGACCTTGCCGATCAGGTCGTCGTTCGGGTTGATCGTGCCGCGCGGGAAGTCGCGCTGGGCGACCACCATGACCCGCTCGCCGGCGTTCGCGATCTTGTCGTTGGCCTCCAGCGCGAGATGTCGGTTGTCGTCTGTGATCGGCACCAACGTCCCGTCCGGTTCCCGGATCGTCGTGGCCCGGGCGATGAGCACGTCCGGGGCGCCCTTGACGTAGCAGCGGACCACAGGTTGTCCGTCGTCACCGGTCATGTCGTGGAAGGTGGCCATGAACTTGTAGTCGGAGTCGAACGGCACCTCGGCCACCCGGGGGAGGGCGGCCCGGGTCTCGGTGATGTTCAGACCGCCCTTGGCACCGAGCACGATGAGGGCGCCCTCGGTCGGGTCACCGATCAGGCTCTCGCCGTCGAGGACGGCGTCGGCGCAGAGCACCATGGGCAGCAGGTAGGGGTCGAGGTCGTACCGCTCGCCGCCGACGTGGCTGATCTCGCCGACCGTGCTGTAGCCCTCGCCGGTGATCGTGTAGCGGTTCCGCCCGGGGATGATCAGCTGGCGGGCGGTCATCTTGTTCAGCGTCAGCGTGCCCGTCTTGTCCGAGCAGATCGCCGAGGTCGAGCCGAGGGTCTCCACCGCGGGCAGCCGCTTGACGATCGCGTTGCGGCGGGCGATCTCCCTGGTGCCCATCGAGAGCAGCGCCGTGACGACGGCCGGCAGCCCGGTCGGGATCGCGGCGACCGCGAGCGCGACGCCGGTGATGAACAGGTCGTCGAAGCTCTGGCCCTGCCCCAGGCCGAGGAGGATCACCAGGATCAGTGCGACCGCAGCGATGGAGGCGATGATCTTCGAGAGCGAGTCGAGCTGCTTCTGCAGCGGCGTCTTGCTCGCCTCGGTGTTGGCGAGCATGTCGGCGATGTGGCCGATCTCGGTGTCCATGCCGGTCGCGGTGACGATCATCTCGCCGCGGCCGCGGGTGACCGAGGTGTTCATGTAGGCCATGCAGATCCGGTCGCCGAGCGGGATGTCGTCGCCCACGACCGGGTCGGCGGTCTTGCCGACCGGCAGGCTCTCGCCGGTCAGGGCAGCCTCCTCGATCTCGAGCGTGGCGGCCAGGCAGACCCGGCCGTCGGCGGGCACCCGGTTGCCGGCCTCCATGAGGACGATGTCGCCGGGGACCAGCTCGCCGGCGTCGATCTCCACGGCCTGGCCGTCCCGGCGGACCCGGGCGATCGTCTTCATCATCTGCGAGAGCGCCTTCACGCTCTCCTCGGCCTTGGACTCCTGGCGCAGGCCGATGACGGCGTTGAAGACGGTCAGCCCGGCGAGCACGACCGTGGTGCCGGTGTCACCGGTGACGACCTGGTTGACGAAGGCCGCAGCCAGCAGGATGACCTGCATGAAGTCCTGGTACTGGCGCAGGAAGGCCCGCCAGGCCGGCTCCTTCTTGCCTCCGGCGAGGAGGTTGGGCCCATGGGTCGACAGGCGGCTGGCGGCCTCCTGGGCCGACAGGCCACGCTCGGGGTCGACGTCGAGTCCGCGGGCGACCTCGGCGGCAGCGGTGGAGACCGGGTCCGCTGCGTTGCTGACCGCGGCGATCGGTGCGTCCTGGGTCGTCATCGGTCCTCCACGGTCGGCACGGGTGCTCTCTTCCGGAGCCTGCTGAGGTGGTGGGTGGTCACGCCTCACCCTCGATGGGTGGTTCGGCTCGACGCCCGAGCGCTTCGGGCGGCGTACCTCTCCGACGGGTGAGCCGAAATCACCCGTGGGGGTGAGATCGTGAGATCGTGTGATCGACCACTACCGGGAGCAGGGCGACACGGGCGGCCGGAGCCGCCAAGGACGGGGTCCGGGCGGTCGACGTGGACTGCTGAGAGCTGAGAAGACTGACTCCCACCGATGGGATGGCCCCCATGGCACACGCTGGGCGTGGTTCCGGTTCGGTCCGGCGACGTCGTCACGACTCGCCCTTCTTCCGGTCGAAGTTCCGCGTGCCCACCGCTCCCCGCCACTTCGTGCGCCGGCCCCGGCTCGTGGGCCTCCTCGACGACCTCGCGGACTACCCCGTCACCGCCCTGGTCGCGCCCGCGGGTGCCGGCAAGACCGCGCTCGCGGCGGACTGGATCCGGTCCACGGACCGGCGAGCGGTCTGGCTCGCGCTCGACGACTCCGACCGCGACCCCCAACAGCTCATGACGGCGCTGGCGGCCTCGGTCGACCAGCTGGCTCCCGGTGCAGCGGAGACCACGATGGACGTGCTCCGGAGACCCCACGAGCCCGAGGACGCCGTGCACGCCCTGGTCGAGGCGCTCGAGGGCGCGGAGGTCGACCGAGCCGTGCTGGTCATCGACGACGTGCACCTGGTCGACGATGAGGCCGCGGCGTCGTCGAGCCTCGCGTCGTTCATCGAGCACAAGCCCGACTGGCTGGACCTCCTCTTGGTGAGCCGACGCCAGCTGAAGCTTCCCGTCGACCGGCTCCGCGCCGCGGGCGCGCTCGCCGACCTCACCTTCGACGCACTCCGTTTCTCCGACGACGAGGCGATGGCGATGCTCACCGGGCTCTGCCCGGACCTCTCGGCCGAGGACGTGCCGGACCTGGCCAGGTCGGCCGGCGGCTGGGCGGCCGCGCTCCAGCTCATCGCGCTGGCGGTCCGCTCCCACAGGGTCGCCGGGACGCCGCCCCCCGACCTCACCGGCGAGGCCCCCGCAGGGTCCGGCCGCCTGGTCGACCAGTACCTGTGGCACGAGGTGCTCAGCGCCGAGCGCCCTGAGCTGATCGACATGCTCCTGGCCGTGTCGGTGGTCGATCGCGTGAACTACTCGCTCGCCGAGGCGCTCACCGGCCACCCCGAGGCCGGCGACATCCTCGCCGAGGCCGAGCGCCGCGGGCTGTTCGTCACCGCCCTCGAGTCGGGCGGCTGGTTCGAGGTGCACGGGCTGGTGCGGGAGCTGCTGCTCGCCGAGTTCGAGCGCCGCTGGCCCGAGCGGCTGCGGGAGCGTCATGCCCGGGCCGCACGCTGGTTCGAGACCGCGGACGACAGCACCAGCGCGGTCGAGCACTGGCTTGCGGCGGGGATGCCTCGAGAGGCCCTCAGGCTGCTCTCGGACCTCGCTGTTGACCTGTTCGAGAGCGGCCGGGAGCCGCTGATCCACCGCATGCTCGCGGGGATCTCGCCGAGCTTCAGCGACACCGACGTCGACGCCCTGATCGAGTTCGCCTGGTGCCAGCTGCACGTCGACCGTCGGGCCTTCGAGGTGGCGCTGGCCGCAGCGGAGTCTGCGGCGCCGGCCGACGAAGCCACCGTTGGCCGGCTGCTGGTGCTGCGTGCCGCGTCCGCGATGCTCGCCGGTGACGTCCACCGCAGCGAGCGGCTCGCGCGACAGGCGCTGGACACGATCGGCGAGCTCCGGCTCGGCTCCCTGGGCCGGTTCGGCTGGACCCTGGTCGCCCACGGCATCGCGCTCGCCGAGCGCTGGCAGGACGGCGCCCCCGACATCGGCCAGGTGCGGCTCGGAGTCAGCAGGGACCCCGGCCGCTCGATCGCCCTCGAGGGCACCCGCGCGATCGGTCTCGCGCTGGCCGGTCATCCGCTCGACGCGGTCGAGACGTCGGCCGGCGTACGCCGGATCGCCAACACCGAGGACATGAGCTCGCTGCGGACCGAGCTGTCCCTGGCCGATGCGATCGCCACCCGGGAGCTCGGCGACCGTGAGCAGGCAAGGCAGCTGCTCGAGGGCTTGTCGGCACAGCCGTCGTACCCGCTCGTGTTCGTCCAGGTGCTGGCGCAGCTCGAGCTGGTCGAGCTGCACCTCTCGAAGGGTGACGTCGACGACGCCGAGACGGTCTTCGGCCTCGCCTCGGAGAACTGCGAGCGCGCCCACCACGGACCCGGCGCGATCAGCGAGCTCGCCCGCCGCGGCGTGCTGCTCGGCCTGGCCCGAGGGGACCACGACGCGGCCGCACACTGGACGCAGCGGATCGACGACCCGTTCTGGCGACCGCTGAGCGATGCTCGCGTCGAGCTGGCCTCGCGCCACCTCCCCGAGGCTGCCGAGGCCCTCACCCGGGCCGTCCCCCGGTCGGCCCGGCACCGGGTGATCAGCCACCTGATGCTGGCGAGGACCCTGCGGGACAGCCAGCGTGCGTCCGCGGAGAAGGAGGTCGCCAGGGCGGTCGAGATCGCCGCGGAGCGGGGCATGCTCCAGACGGTCGGCTCGGAGGGGCTGGAGCTGCTCGACCTGCTCGAGCTCGCCGCATGGCGGGTCCCGGAGGGCTGGATGCGCCGGTTGCGCCACGTCGTGGTGGGCAGTGAGGACCTCAAGGTCTCACCGGGGATCCTGGTCGACGAGCTCACGGCCCGGGAGCGTGACGTGCTGCGCCTGCTTCCGACCCGGCTGACCGTCCGCGAGATCGCCGGCGAGCTCTACGTGTCCCGCAACACGGTGAAGTTCCACCTGCGCGTGATCTACCAGAAGCTCGGCGTGAGCTCCCGCGCCGAGGCGGTCCAGACCGCGCGCTCGCTAGGGCTGCTGCGCAGCCGCTGATCTTGCGTCTGAGGAGGAGAGCCCGAACACCTTCAGCACCTGACGCTCGAACTCCTCCTCCGAGAGCAGGCTCCGGTCGACCAGCTGGAGGAGCTGTCGGACCTCGTCCACCCGACGGGGCTGCACGGGCGTCGCGACGGGTCCGCCTCTCGGGTCCAGAGGCGGGGGACGCCGCAGCAGACCCGCGTGGTCGCGTCGTGACAGCGAGACTCGCCTCATGTGTCGAACCCCCTCCCCCCGTGTTCCTGGTGGGCGCGGTGCGCCTGCTCGAGCCGGTTCCGCGGGATCCTCTCTCCGCCCACGATGCGGCCACCGCCGGACCTCGCCGCGTCCGCCAGCTCCTGGGCCCACCGGTCCTCGGCGACGAGGATCAGTGCTGCGGTACCCGGCCGCAGGGCCCGGCACGCCAGCGCGATGTCGTCGTCACTGAGGAGCCCGCCGACCTCCCCGTCCACGCTGCGCAGGTCGGCGAGCGCCGCCACCAGCTCGGGCTCGGTGACGGCGTACCCGCCGTGCGCGTCGGTGACGACCGCGACCAGGTCGAGGATCCTGATCCTCGACGACTCGACCAGGCTCCGCAGCGCCTGGGCGACGGACATGCTCGACGACAGCTCGGGCAACGTGATGACGATGTACTCGACGAGGTCCGGATCGGGTGAGAGACGCGCCTCGGTGTCGGGCCCGTCGCGTCCGCCACCCTCGGCCATCGTCGTGTCCTGCTCCGAACCGGCGGCCTACGCCAGGAGCTTCGCCTTGGCCTGCTGGAACTCCGCTTCGGAGATCGCACCACTCTTGTGCAGCTCTGCCAGGCGCTCGATCTCGGCCGCGGGGCTGGTGCCGGTGCCCGCCACGCTCTGGACGTAGCTGCGCATCTCCTGCTCGCGCCGCGCGGCGTCGTTGACCGCGTGCATCCCCATCTGCTTGCCGCGCACGATGAGGTAGACGAACACGCCGAGGTAAGGGAGGACGATCACGAAGATCGTCCACAGTGCCTTGCCCCATCCGGACAGGTCGTCGCTGCGGAAGATGTCGGAGAAGACCGAGATCAGCAGCCAGATCCAGATGAAGAAGAGGAAGAACCAGAGCATCGAGAAGAAGACGTCGCCCGGGCTGTACTCCCAAACGGTGACCACGGTGAAACCTCCTGGGTCAAAGTGATGCGGCGGGTCGTCGTCGACCGGCCAGTCGCGCGCCAGTCTCGGAACGACATGGGTGGGTGGGCACTACCCCGGACGGGGTCGTACCGGGACTTGCTACGAGCCGCGCTTCATCTGGTAGGAGAGCGCCCAGATGACGGCGATGTTGAAGCCGATGATCATTGCGGCCCAGATGGGGTAGAACGGCAGGAACGCGAAGTTCGTCAGGATCGACAGACCCGCCACGACCATGCCGGTGAGCTGGCCCCAGGACTTGCGCATCAGGATCCCGATCGAGACCACGACCCCGATCACGCCGATGACGATGTGCGTCCAGCCCCACGCCGTCACGTCGATCTTGTAGAGGTACTCGGTGCCCGCGGCGAACAGCTCGTCGTCGTGGACTGCCGAGGCCCCCTGGAGGATGTCGAAGAACGAGGCGAGCATCAGCAGGACGCCGGCGAATGTCGCCGTGACGTCGGCAAGCCCGCCCTTCCCCGAGAGGTCCATGTCGTCTGCGGTCATGCGTCCTCCTCCGAAGGTCGAGCACGAGCATGGCACCAGACCCGGGTGGACACGCCCCACCCCGCCGGGGTGGTGGATGGTCAGCCGAACGCCATCCCCTCGGTCTCACCGGTCACCTCGGGCTCGGGCAGTCGGACCATCCGGAAGGAGTTCACGAGCCCGACGAGCGCGGCGAGGATCGGGACCAGCAGCGCCACCTGCAGTGCCAGCGGGCGCGCCTCGGTGTTGATCCGCACGATCTCGTCCTGGATCTGCTCTGGCTCGTCGGCCAGCAGCGCCTCGAGCTGGGTGTTGCTCATCAGCTCGGCGTTGCGCTGCAGGGTGTCTGCCACCTGGGCCTTGTCGTCGGGCGGCAGGACGGAGCTGTTGTCGGCCTTGTGGGTGAAGGTCACCGACAGCGCCGCCAGCATGATGGCGCCGGCGAACGCCAGCCCGAAGGACAGCCCGAACGACCCGGCCGCGGAGTTGATGCCGGCGGCCTCGCTCACCCGGTCCCCGGAGATCGGGCCCAGCGTGTAGTTGTTCAGCTGCGAGACGAGCAGGCCGAAGCCGCAGCCGGCGACGACCAGCGGGATGGCGAGGGCCCACCCGGAGTCGGCGCGCGGCACGATCGGCAGGAGGGCCGCCATGCCGACCGCCAGGAGGACGAAGCCCAGCCGGATGATGACGCTGGGCCGTCGGTCGCCCTGCTTGCGGCCCGCGAGGAGCGCGATCGCGAACATGCTCAGCGACAGTGGCGCCAGCGAGAGCCCCGCCTCCATCGCGTTGTACTCCAGGACCATCTGGAGGTAGATGGGGAGCGCGATCATCGCGCCGCCCAGCGCGATCTGCTGCATCATCTGCTGCGAGATGCCCAGCCGGAAGGTCTGGACGGCGAAGAGGTCGGGGTCCACGAGCGTCGGACGGCCGGCGCGCTTGCGGCTCACCAGCCACCGGACCAGGGAGCCCAGCGCGATCGCGCCCACCACCATGAGCAGCAGGACGAACTCGCCTCCCTCCTGCCAGACCAGGATGCTGAGGACCAGCCCGCCCATCGCCACGATCGACAGCACGGCGCCGACCGGGTCGATGGTCCGTGGCCCGGTGTAGGGCGCATCGCGGACCATCCTGAGGCCCGACAGGACCACCGCGATGATCACCGCCTCCATGCCGAAGGCGACCCGCCAGGACAGGTAGGTGGTCACGAAGCCCCCGAGCAGGGGGCCCACAGCTGCCGCGATGGCCGCGGCCGCGCCGACCAGCGCGTAGGCCTTGCGCTGTGCGGCGCCCTCGAAGTTCCCGTGCACCAGCGACTGCATCGCCGGCAGCAGCAAGCTGGCACCGAGGCCACCGATCACGGCCCAGAACACGATGACCGCCGTCAGGCTCTGCGCCAGGGTCATCGCGACCGCTCCCGTTGCATACCCCAGAAGGCCGAGCACGTAGGCGCGCTTGCGCCCGATCAGGTCGCCCACCTTGCTGCCGATCAGGATGAATGCCGCCGACACCAGCGCCTCGAGCGCGATCGCGGACTGCACCCCGCTGACGGTGGTGTCCAGGTCCCGGACCACGGCACTGATCGAGACGTTCATGAAGGAGGTGTCCACCACCAGGACGAACATCGCCATGGCCAGGAGGACCGCGAGCCCGGTGCTGCCCGACGACTCCGTGGAGGCTGCTGCTTCTCCCTCATTGCTCACCGTGCACCACCACCTCGTGACCTGCGCCGCGCGCTCGCGGGCGTCACCACGCTAGGCCTGACGGGGCGGCCGGCCACCACCCGAACCGGGGTGGGGTGTGTGGCCACCCCGGGCGCGTCGGCCCGGACCGAACGATGAACGCCCCCGCCGTACGACGGGGGCGTCCGTGCGGGTCAGCGACCCGAACTGCTCGTGGGCAGGGGCGGGGTCGAACCGCCGACCTTCCACTTTTCAGGCGGACGCTCGTACCAACTGAGCTACCTGCCCGAGCGGCGCTCACCCTACCCGAGTCGAATCGTGGACTCCGAATCGTGTCCTCTACCCTTGGACGGCACCTGGCCCCCATCGTCTAGCGGCCCAGGACCCCGCCCTTTCACGGCGGTAGCGCCGGTTCGAATCCGGTAGGGGGTGCGAGCGTGAAAACGGCCCTGACCAGCGGGAACGCTCGTCAGGGCCCCTTGCGTGCTGTCCGGCTGTGTCCGGCATTGGATGGCGCTCTACGGGTGGCTGGGCAGAATACGGGCAGAAGTCCTCTCGACCAGGCGAGTCGCCCATGCGTGGGTTCGAGAGGCGTTCGGCGTGGGCCGAGGTCGGCAACAGGCAGCACATCGAGCCCGGCATCGCCGAGGTCAACCGGGTCGGGCTCCTCGGAGAGCTCGGTGCCACCTGGAGTCGCTGGGGCCAGCGACTGATCCCGATCGGCACCATCTACGACCCATTCGTCGCGCGCGCCCTCGAGCGCTGGTCGTAAGGGATGTACGCCGGTGGCCAGGCGATCCTGGTCGGCACACCCT
>NZ_DASUFR010000009.1:0-32238 GCF_036274455.1 Nocardioides sp.
CGGTGCTGCGCAGCACCGGCCCGGTCAGCCCCAGCGCCAGACAGCCCTCCAGGTCCAGGTGGCCGACCCCCTCCAGCCGGCCCTTGAAGATCGGGTTGGCGTTGCACAACGCGGCGTACTCCGGCAGCCGCTTCTTCATCAACGTGATGAACGCCCGGATCTCGTCCAACGCACCCGGCGGCAGGTCCTGGGCCACCCCGCCCGGACGGATGAACGCATGGTTCATCCGCAACCCGGTGATCAGCTCGAACAGGTCCAGCACCAGCTCCCGCTCGCGGAAGCCGATCGTCATCACGGTCAGCGCGCCGATCTCCATGCCGCCGGTCGCGATGCAGACCAGGTGCGAGGAGATCCGGTTGAGCTCCATCAGCAGGACCCGCATCACCTGGGCCTTCTCGGGCACCTCGTCCACGATGCCCAGCAGCCTCTCGACGCCCAGGCAGTAGGTCGCCTCGTTGTAGAAGGGGCTCAGGTAGTCCATCCGGGTGCAGAAGGTGACGCCCTGCACCCAGGAGCGGTACTCCATGTTCTTCTCGATGCCGGTGTGCAGGTAGCCGATGCCGCAGCGGGCCTCGGTCACCGTCTCGCCGTCGAGCTCGAGGATGAGCCGGAGCACCCCGTGGGTGGAGGGGTGCTGCGGGCCCATGTTGACCACGACCCGCTCGTCGGCCTCGTCCTGGATGCTCTGCGCGATCTGGTCCCAGTCCTGGCCGGTGACCGTGAAGACCCGGCCCTCGCTGGTCTCGCTCGTGCCTGCGTAGTAGTCGGTGGTCATCAGTTGTAGGACCTCCGCTGGTCCGGCGGCGGGATGGTCCCGCCCTTGTACTCCACCGGGATGCCTCCCAGGGGGTAGTCCTTGCGCTGGGGGTGGCCCGGCCAGTCGTCGGGCATCAGGACCCGGGTGAGCGCGGGGTGGCCGTCGAAGACGATCCCGAACATGTCGAAGGTCTCGCGCTCGTGCCAGTCGTTGGTCGGGTACGTCGCGACGATCGACGGGATGTGCGGGTCGTCGTCGGGGCAGGTGACCTCGAGCCGGACGCGGCGGTTGAAGGTCATCGACAGCAGGTGGTAGACGGCGTGCAGCTCGCGGCCCGTGTCCTGCGGGTAGTGGACGCCGGAGACGCCGGAGCAGAGCTCGAACCGCAGCGCCGGGTCGTCGCGGAACAGCTGGGCCACCCGGGCGAGGTCCTCGCGGCGTACGTGGAAGGTGATCTCGCCGCGGTGGATCACGACGTACTCGAGCGCGTGCTCCAGGCCGGCGCCGGCCAGAGCGGTGTCGAGGGACGCCGCGACCTCCTCGTGCCAGCCGTCGAAGGGGCGCTGCGCCGGCCCCGGGAAGACGATCGGCTGGACGAGCCCGCCATAGCCGCTGGTGTCGCCGGAGCCGGAGACGCCGAACATGCCGCGCCGCTCGCCGACCACGTGCACCTCGGGCTCGAGGGTGGCCGGAGCGTTCTCCGGCGACTGGTCGACCGCGGCCTGGTCGGGCGCCTTGGGCTCGGGGACGACATCCTTCTGACCGCCTTCGGTCATCGGAGCAGACCCTTCATCTCGCTGGTCGGGAGCGCCTTGAGGGCGTCGTTCTCACGCTGCTCGATCTCCGCGCGACGGTTGCTGCCGAGCTTGCCGTGCTGGACCTGGTCGTGCAGCTTGAGGATCGCGTCGATGAGCATCTCCGGCCGGGGCGGACAGCCCGGGAGGTACATGTCGACGGGGACGACGTGGTCGACGCCCTGGACGATGGCGTAGTTGTTGAACATCCCGCCGCTGCTGGCGCAGACGCCCATCGCGAGCACCCACTTCGGCTGGGGCATCTGGTCGTAGATCTGGCGGAGCACCGGCGCCATCTTCTGGCTGACCCGGCCGGCCACGATCATCAGGTCGGCCTGCCGCGGGCTGGCCCGGAAGACCTCCATGCCGAACCGGGCCAGGTCGTACTTCGGGCCGCCGCTGGTCATCATCTCGATGGCGCAGCAGGCCAGGCCGAAGGTGGCCGGCCAGAACGACGCCTTGCGCATGTAGCCCGCGACGCCCTCGACCGTCGTCAGGAGGACGCCGCTCGGCAGCTTCTCCTCGATACCCACTGTGTTGTCCCTCGGATCTGCGTGTCAGTCCCAGTCCAGGCCGCCGCGACGCCAGACGTAGGCGAAGGCGACGAAGACGGTGACGATGAAGATGACCATCTCGACGAGGCCGAAGAACTTCATCGCGTCGAAGTGCACGGCCCACGGGTAGAGAAAGATGATCTCGATGTCGAAGACGATGAAGAGCATCGCGGTGATGTAGTACTTCACCGGGAACCGGCCGCCGCCGACCGGCTGCGGCGTCGGCTCGATGCCGCACTCGTAGCTGTCGAGCTTGGCGCGGTTGTAGCGCTTCGGGCCGACCATGCTGCTCATCACGACCGACCCGGCCGCGAACAGGAACGCCAACGCCGCGAGCACCAGGACCGGGATGTAGATGTCCATCGCTACGCCTTCTCTCACTGCTGCCGCTCGCTCGGCTCTTCGGCCGGCTCTGCTCTTGCTGGCGCCGCTCGTCGGGTGTGATCCGGGTCGCACTCGTGAACTTGTGAATGGAATCACTAAGTGGCGCCCTGCTCATACTGCCACTCGTGGTCGGCACCCGGAAGCCGGGGTCCTGCCAGCCCTGACCTGCGTAAATAGGGCACGCCGACCTTGCCTAAATGACCGCGCGGCGAGGTGGCCGAGGTGCGAAGCCCCACCACGACGGCACCCGACCGAGGGGGCGCAGCCCCACGGTGGCTGAGGTGCGAGGCGCCCCAGCGCCTGTCCTAAGGTGCGAGCGAAGCGAGCCTCGAAGGGCCGAGCCTCGAAGCCTCCGCAACCCGGGCACCCGACCCGACCAGTCCGAAGCCCGGCCGGTGGACATCCACAGCGGTGCTCAGGCACGCCGCCCTCCACAGCCGTATCGAACGTCGCGACCGTGAGGCGGCGACTCCAGCGACTGTGGCGCGATGCCCTACACCTACATCGTTCGATGCAGCGACGACACCTACTACGTCGGCAGCACCTGGGACCTGGAAGGCCGGCTGTGGCAGCACAACAACAGCGACCTGGGCGCGAGGTACACGCGCAAGCGGCGACCGGTGGTCCTGGTCTGGAACGCGGAGTTCGACTCGATCGAACAGGCCTTCGCCTTCGAGAAGCGGATCGCCGGATGGCGCCGCGAGAAGAAGGAAGCACTCATCCGAGGCGACTACGAGGCGCTGATCGCCCTGGCCCGGCGCAAGTCCGTGCAGGACCGCGAGCAGCTCGCGGCCGCGACCGACGACAGCCACGGTGGCTGAGGTGCGAGGCGCCCAGCGCCGAGCCTCGAAGCCCGGTGACCCGGTGCTGGGACCTACGCGGGTGCCATCGCTGCGGAGGTCTCGACAGGCTCGACCGGCGACGGGCCACCACGGTGGCTGAGGTGCGAGGCGCCCCGGCGCCGAGCCTCGAAGCCGGTGACCCGCTGCTGGGACTCCCCCCGGGTGCCTTCCCTGCGGAGGTCTCGACAGGCTCGACCAGCGCGCGGGCCACCACGGTGGCTGAGGTGCGAGGCGCCCCAGCGCCGAGCCTCGAAGCCCGGTGACCCGGTGCTCGGACCTACCCCGGGTGCCTACCCTGCGGAGGTCTCGACAGGCTCGACCAGCGACGGGCCAGCAGGTGCCTACCCTGCGGAGGTCTCGACAGGCTCGACCAGCGACGGGCCACCACGGTGGCTGAGGTGCGAGGCGCGTCAGCGCCGAGCCTCGAAGCCAGGTGACCCGGTGCTGGGACCCACCCGGTGCCTTCGCTGCGGAGGTCTCGACAGGCTCGACCAGCGGCGGGCCACCACGGTGGCTGAGGTGCGAGGCGGCTTGATCTGCGGCCGGCGACCACGGTGGCTGAGGTGCGAGGCGCCCGGCGCCGAGCCTCGAAGCCTGGTGAGCCGGCGCTGGGACTCGCCCGGGTGTCTTCGCTACGGAGGTCTCGACAGGCTCGACCGGCGGTGGGCCAGCGGGTGTCTTCGCTGCGGAGGTCTCGACAGGCTCGACCGGCGGTGGGCCATCGGGTGTCTTCGCTGCGGAGGTCTCGACAGGCTCGACCGGCGGTGGGCCAGCGGGTGCCTTCGCGTTGCCCGGAACTGGAACACGTTCTAGTCTCGGTGCGTGGCTGGCACCCCCGCAGACCTGAGCGACCCGATGCGGGTCGGCACCCACAACGGGCACCTGTTGGTCGCCGCGCTGAAGCGGCACCGGGACAAGCCGGTGATCCACGTGGGGGAGACCATGCTCACCGGGCAGGAGGTCGCCGACCGGATCAGCCAGTACGTCCAGGCCTTCGAGGCGCTCGACGCGGGCACCGGTGCGGCGGGGGCGCTGCTGGCGCTCAACCGGCCCGAGGTGCTGTTCATCCTCGGAGCCGGCCAGACCCAGGGCTACCGGAGGACCAGCCTCCACCCGCTCGGGTCGCTGGACGACCACGCCTACGTCATCAACGACGCCGAGATCACCACGCTGATCGTCGACCCGCTCTTCACCGAGCGCGCGCTCGGGCTCCTGGACAAGTGCCCTGGGCTCAAGCAGGTGCTGACCATCGGGCCGGTGCCGGAGCCGCTCGCGCACGTGGGCAAGGACCTGGTCGCCGAGGCCGCGAAGTACGCCGCGCGGCCGGTCGAGGTCGCCCTCCTTCCGCCCGACCACCTGACGTCGATCACCTACACCGGCGGCACGACCGGCCAGCCGAAGGGGGTCATCGGGCTGGTCCAGTCATTCAGCACCATGACCCAGATCCAGCTGGCCGAGTGGGAGTGGCCGGCGAACCCCCGGTTCCTCATGTGCACGCCGCTGTCGCACGCGGGAGCGGCGTTCTTCGCGCCGACGGTGATCAAGGGCGGCTCGCTCCACGTCATGAGCAGGTTCGACCCCGGCGAGGTCCTCGCCTTCATCGAGGAGCACCGGATCACCGCGACCATGCTGGTGCCGAGCATGCTCTATGCGCTGATGGACCACCCCGACAGCCGGACCCGCGACCTGAGCAGCCTCGAGACCGTCTACTACGGCGCCAGCGCCATCAACCCGGTCCGGCTCAGGGAGGCGATCGACCGGTTCGGGCCGATCTTCGCCCAGTACTACGGCCAGTCCGAGGCGCCCATGGTGATCACCTACTTCTCCAAGCAGGACCACGCCGACGCCGTCCGGCCGGGCGGCCGCGCCGAGCGGCTCTCGAGCTGCGGCAAGCCGTCGGCGTTCCTCCGGGCGGCCCTGCTCGACGAGGACGGCAACCCCGTCCCGCAGGGCGAGCCCGGGGAGATCTGCGTGGCGGGACCGCTGCTCTGCGGCGGCTACTGGAAGCTCCCCGAGGCCACGGCCGAGACGTTCCGCGACGGCTGGATGCACACCGGCGACGTGGCCCGCGAGGACGAGGACGGGTTCTGGTACATCGTCGACCGCACCAAGGACATGATCGTCACCGGCGGCTTCAACGTCTTCCCGCGGGAGGTCGAGGACGTCGTCGCCCAGCACCCGGCAGTCGCGCAGGTCGGGGTCATCGGCACGCCGGACGAGAAGTGGGGCGAGGCGGTCACCGCGATCGTCGTCCTCCGCGACGGCCATGAGCTCACCGACGACCTGGTCGGTGAGATCCGGGAGATGGTCAAGGAGCGCAAGGGCTCGGTGCACGTTCCGAAGCAGGTGATCGGCACCGACGCGCTGCCGCTGACCGGGCTCGGCAAGCCGGACAAGAAGGCGCTGCGGGCGCAGTACTGGACGGGTGAGCGGTCGGTCGGCTGACACCCCGGTCCACGTCCCGGGTACAGGAGTCGCATGCCGCTACGGAACGGGCAGCACGGCTACGGCGCCGCCACCAAGCTCCTGCACTGGCTGACGGTCGGCGCGATCACCGGGCAGTTCCTCGTCGGCTACTCGGTCCGGGGCGAGCTCGACGACCACGGCGGCCGGGCAGTGGCGCTCGACCACGGTCACGGTGGGTCCGGCTCGGACGACGACGGGGGAGAGGGGTTCGAGCAGCTCTTCAGTGGCGGCTTCGGGCTTCCCGAGCTCCATGTCGTGCTCGGTCTGTCGATCCTGGCGCTCGGCGTACTGCGGGTGCTGTGGCGGTACGTCGGCTCGCTGCCTCCCTGGGCGCCGTCGTTGAGCAACACCGAACGGACCCTCGAGGGACTGCTCGAGAAGGCGCTGCTGGCGCTGCTGTTCCTGATCCCGATCAGCGGCCTGCTCCTGGTCGGCACCGGCGAGGACGACTACCTGCCGCTCCACGTCGCCGCGCACGTCGCGTTCTTCGTGGCGCTGGGCCTGCACCTCGCGCTGGTGCTCAAGCACACCGTCATCCATCGGGACCGGCACCTGGCACGGATGCTGTAGCCGCGTCGTACGGTAGGCCGATGGTGGCTCGCCTCGACCGGTCGACACTCCTCCGGTCCGGAGTGGTCGGTGGGCTGGCCGCCGGCGCCGTGTCCGCGGCCGACCCGGCGGTCGGCGCCCGCGGGGCGGGCGTCGTCGCGCACGGCATCGACGTGCCGTGGAACATCCGCTTCCTGCCCGGCTACGACACCCCCACCGCGCTGGTCTCGTGCCGCGACTCCGGCAACCTGCTGCTGGTCAGCCACCGGTCGGTGCGCAAGGTCGGCCACTTCGACGTGGTCAGCCGACCTGTGGTCGCCGAGAGCGGGCTGCTCGGCCTGGCGCTCCACCCGGACTTCGCGACCAACCGGCTGGTCTACGCCTTCGTCAGCACCCGCCGGGACAACCGGGTCGTCCGGTTCACCTTCGACGGCACGACGATCGGCAGGTCGCGCCCGGTGCTCACCGGCATCGGGCGGGCCCACCACCACAATGGCGGCGGTCTCGCGTTCGGGCCGGACGGGATGCTCTACGTCTCCACCGGTGAGAACGAGGTCAAGCGGCTGGCCCAGGACAAGCACTCGCTGAACGGCAAGATCCTGCGGGTCACCGACACCGGCGCGACGCCTTCCGACAACCCGTTCGGCAACCCGGTCTGGAGCTACGGCCACCGCAACCCCGAGGGGATCGCCTTCGACGAGCAGGGCAGGTTGTGGGCCAGCGAGTTCGGCGACCACAACTACGACGAGGTCAACGAGATCCTCCGCGGCCACAACTACGGCTGGCCGCGCGTCGAGGGCAGCGACGGGCGAGGCGGCTTCACCGACCCGATCGCGCAGTTCCGGCCCAACCGGTGCTCCCCGAGCGGCATCGCCATCGCCCGGGGGCGCGCCTGGATCGGCGCGCTCGAGGGGGAGTGCCTCTACTCGATCGTGCTCGAGGGGCCGCACGCAGGCCGGGTACGCCGGTTCTTCCACCACGGGCAGGGCCGCACCCGCGCTGTCTCGCTGGCGCCCGACGGCACGCTCTGGGTCGGCACCTCCAACCGCGACGGCCGGGCGCCGCTGCGCCGGGGTGACGACCACATCTTCCGGGTCAAGCTCCCGGGTTGAACCGGCCTAGCGCCCCTCGAAGACCGCCGGTCGCTTCTCCGCGAACGCACGCGGGCCCTCCTTGGCGTCCTGGGAGGAGAAGACGGCGGCGCCGACCCTGGCGTCGTCGGCCCAGCAGTCGTCCTCGTGCCTGCCCTCGGAGTCGCGGATCGTCCTGAGCACCGCCTGGACCGCCAGCGGGCCGTTGGCCGCGACCAGGTCGGCGAGCTCGTGAGCCTTGGCCAGCGCCTGCCCGTCCGGCACGACGTGGCCGATGAGCCCCAGCTCCTTGGCCTCCGGCGCCAGGATGTGTCGCCCCGTGAGCAGCAGGTCGGCCGCGGCCGTGTAGGGGATCTGCCGGACCAGCCGCACCGCCGAGCCGCCCAGCGGGTAGAGGCCCCACCTCACCTCCGAGATGCCGAACCTGGCCGACTCGCCGGCCACCCGGATGTCGGTGCCCTGGAGGATCTCGGTGCCACCGGCGATCGCCGGGCCCTCGACCGCGGCGATGAGCGGCTTGGTCAGCCGGAACCCCTTCAGCAGCGGCTTGATGACCGTGGGGTCGAACGCGCCGGACTCGAAGTTCTCGCTGGGCGGCTTCTCGTTGGCCGCCTTGAGGTCCATGCCCGCGCAGAAGCAGCCCCCCGCGCCGGTCAGGATGCACACCCGGATCTCCGGGTCGTCGTTCACCCGGTCCCAGGCGTCGGCCATGATCGCGAGCATCTCGCCGGAGAGGGCGTTGCGCGCCTCCGGGCGGTTCATGGTCACGACCAGCTTGTGGCCGTCCTGCTCCACCAGGGCGTGCGGTTGCGTCACCGGGCGATCGTAGTCAAGAACGAGAACGTGTTCTAGTCTGGCGGCCGTGGCCCTGAACATCGCCGACCTCTTCGAGCACGCCGTCGACGCTGCTCCGGACAACCCGGCGGTCAAGGTCGGTGACCGGGTGGCGACGTACGCCGACCTGGAGCGCGACAGCAACCGGCTCGCCCACTACCTGGCCTCCCGCGGGGTGCAGCCCGGCGACCACGTGGGGATCTATGCGAAGAACTCCATCGAGCACGTCGTCGCGGTGCTGGCCACCGTGAAGCTCCGCGCGACCACCATCAACGTCAACTACCGTTACGTCGAGGGCGAGCTCGACTACCTGTTCGACAACGCCGACGTGGTCGCGCTGCTGTTCGAGCGGACCTACGCCAGCCTGGTGGCCAGGTGCGCCCCCAAGCACCCGAAGCTGCGCACCGTCGTGGCGCTTCCGGACACCACCGACCCCGGCAACCAGGACGACATCGCGTCGTTCGGCGGCGTCACGCTCGACCAGGCGTGCGAGGGCCAGAGCGCGGACCGCGACTTCGGCGAGCGCAGCCCCGACGACATCCACATCATCTACACCGGCGGGACCACCGGGTTCCCCAAGGGCGTGATGTGGCGCCACGAGGACTTCTGGAGGGTGCTCGGGGGCGGCATCGACTTCTACACCGGCGAGCCGCTTGACGAGTACGACCAGTCCAAGCAGGCGACCGACCCGAGGATGGTCACCTTCCCCCTCAGCCCGCTGATGCACGGCGGAGCCCAGGCCGGGCTGCTGATGCACCTGTTCGCCGGCCACCTGACCGTCCTCGAGCCGAAGTTCGACCCGCGGCGCACCTGGGAGGTCATCGACCGGGAGAAGGTGCAGCTGATCTTCATGACCGGCGACGCCATGGCCCGTCCGCTGATCGAGGAGTACGAGCGCCAGGCCGCCACCGGGACGCCGTACGACGGCTCCAGCCTGTTCGCGATCTCCAGCAGCGCCGCGATCTTCAGCCCGGACGTGAAGAAGCGCTGGATGCAGGCGTTCACCAACGCCGTCTTCACCGACTCCGTCGGAGCCACCGAGACCGGCTTCCACGGGATGGGGCTGCAGGACCGGTCCGCGATCTCCACCGACGGGCCCGTGATCGGCATCGGACCCGGCACCGTGGTCATCGACGACGACAACCGGGTCCTCGACCCGGTGGCCGACGTCGGCAGGGTCGGCCGGCTCGCGCGTGGCGGCAACGTGCCCGTCGGCTACTACAAGGACCCGGAGAAGTCGGCGCGGACGTTCCTCGAGATCGACGGCCGGCGCTACTCCGTGCCCGGCGATTTCGCCCGGATCGAGGAGGGCAACCGGCTCACCCTGCTCGGCCGCGGCTCCAACTGCGTCAACACCGGCGGGGAGAAGGTCTACCCCGAGGAGGTGGAGATGGCGGTCAAGGCGCACCCGGCGGTCTACGACTGCTTGGTGGTCGGCATCCCGCACGAGAAGTACGGCCAGGCCGTCGCCGCCGTGGTCGAGCTCCGGGAAGGCGCGACCCTGGAGCTCGAGGAGCTCCGCGAGTTCCTGCGCGCCCACCTGTCGGGCTACAAGCTGCCGCGGTCGCTGACGATCGTGCCGCAGGTGCCACGCAACGCCACCGGGAAGGCGCAGTACCCCGCCGCCAAGGAGATGGCTCTTGCGAACGTCCCTGTGTGACACCTTCGGGATCGACTACCCGATCTTCGCCTTCACACCGTCGGAGCACGTCGCGGCGGCGGTGTCCCGGGCCGGCGGGCTCGGGGTGCTGGGCTGCGTGCGGTTCAACGACCCCGAGGAGCTGGAGCGGACGCTGTCGTGGCTCGACGACAACACCGACGGCAGGCCCTACGGCGTCGACATCGTGATGCCGATGAAGGTCCCGACCGAGGGCACGCAGGTCGACCTGGCCGCCATGATCCCTCCAGCGCACCGGAGGTTCGTCGACGAGACGCTGCTCAAGCTCGGCGTGCCACCGCTGCCGGAGGGCGAGGGCCGGGAGGGGGTCCTCGGCTGGCTGCACTCGGTCGCGCGCTCGCACCTCGACGTCGCCCTCCAGCACCGGCCGGTGCTGATCGCCAACGCGCTCGGGTCGCCGCCGGTCGACGTCATCGAGAAGGCCCACGAGCACGGCATCAAGGTCGCCGCGCTGGCCGGGGCGGCCAAGCACGCGCTGTCGCACGTCGCCAACGGTGTCGACATCATCGTGGCCCAGGGCTACGAGGCCGGCGGCCACACCGGCGAGGTCGCCTCGATGGTGCTCACCCCGGACGTCGTCGACGCCGTCGGGCCGGACGTGCCCGTCCTCGGCGCCGGCGGCATCGGCTCCGGGCGCCAGGTCGCGGCGTCCCTGGCGCTCGGCGCACAGGGGGTGTGGACCGGCTCGATCTGGTTGGGCACCGAGGAGTACCGCAACCTCGCCTCCAACCAGGGCTGGGAGACGGCGTTCAAGCGGGCGACGTCCTCGGACACGGTGCGCACCCGCATCTACACCGGGAAGCCCGCCCGGCTGCTGAAGACGAAGTGGACCGAGGCATGGGCGGCGGCGGACGCGCCGGAGCCACTGCCGATGCCGCTGCAGAACCTCCTGGTCGCCGAGGCGCACAACCGGATCAACGCCTCGCACGACCCGGACGTGATCTCGATGCCGGTCGGCCAGATCGTCGGCCGGATGAACGAGGTGCGGCCGGTGGCAGACGTGGTCGCCGCCCTACTGGCGGAGTACGACGAGGCCGTGGACCGGCTCGAGTCCTACCGGAAGTAGCGCCCGCTACGCCGCCGCCGGCGACCAGCCCAGGGCCGGACCGAGCCGCTCAGCCATGTCGGTGAGGATCTGGACGTAGTCGTCCGGTTCGAAGCTGAACGGCAGCGCGAAGGCGACCTCGTCGACGAGCTGGTAGCCCGCGTGCCACTCGAGCTCCTCGGCGATCTGCTCCGAGGTGCCCACGTGGTCGGGGGAGAAGAGAAGCCTGCCGGGGCCCTGTGGCTCGAGGGTGCGGGGCAGCCGCGCGGCGGCGTACTCCTCGTAGCGCCTTCGCTGCTCGGCGCTCGCGGAGTCGGTCGGGATGACGACCAGCCCCTGCGAGACCCGGCCCTGGGGGTGCCTCGTGCGGTACGCCGCGACCTGCTCGGCCTGGATGGCGGCGAAGTCGGCCGAGCCGTCCTCGGCCATGACCACGCTGCTGGTCAGGAAGTTCATGCCGTGCTCGGCCGCCCACTCGGCCGAGCGCAGCGAGGCGCCGCCGTACCACATCCGGTCGGCCAGCCCGGGCGAGTGCGGCTCGACCCGGTCGGACCACTCCTCGACGACGCCCTCGGGTCCGCGGAACGTCGTGGCGGGCTCGCCGCGGACGAAGCGGAGCAGCCGCTCGACGCGCTCGTAGCCGAAGTCCTCCCGGTCGGCCGTGTCCGGGTAGAGCGAGCCGCGGACGTCCTCCCAGTGCATCGGCGGGCCGACGCTCACACCCGGGTTGAGCCGTCCGCCGCTGAGGATGTCGACGGTGGCGAGGTCCTCGGCCAGCCGGAGCGGGTTCTCCCAGCCGAGCGGCATGACGGCGGTGCCGAGCTCGATCGTGCTGGTGCGCTGGGTGGCCGCCGCCAGGACGGCGACCGGGCTCGAGATCCCGAACTGGAGGTGCCGGTGGCGCACCCAGGCGCTGTCGAAGCCGAGCCGCTCGCCGAGCTCGATGATCTGCAAGGTCGTCTCGTGTCCCGCGCCCGGGTCGTCGGGGTCGAACAGGCCGATGCTCAGGAAGCCGAGCTTGCGCAGGGGCATGGGGTCATTGTTCAGGGGCCGCGTGAGGTGGAATGGACCGGTTAGTTCCCGGTCCTACTGGAAACCGCTGACCCATGCGGATCAGCGACACCGGAGACCTCTGGTGGAAGACCGCGGTGGTCTACTGCCTCGACGTCCAGACGTTCATGGACTGGGACGACGACGGCATGGGCGACTTCGTCGGCCTGACCGAGCGGCTGGACTACCTGGCGGACCTGGGCGTCACGTGTCTTTGGCTGATGCCGTTCCAGCCGACCGCCGACCGCGATGACGGCTACGACATCACCGACTACTACGGGGTCGACCCACGGCTCGGCAGTGCCGGCGACTTCGTCGAGCTCGTCCGGACAGCCCGCGACCGCGGCATGCGGGTGATCGCGGACCTGGTGGTCAACCACACCTCCGACCGGCACCCGTGGTTCCGCTCGGCCCGGTCGTCGCGCACCTCGCCGTACCGCGACTTCTACATCTGGCGCGACGACGAGCCGCCCGACACCTCCGCGGACGTGGTCTTCCCCGACAAGGAGGACAGCCTCTGGGAGTACGACGACAGGACCCGCGCGTGGTACTTCCACCGCTTCTACCGCTCCCAGCCGGACCTCAACATCACCAACCCCCTGGTGCGCGACGAGATCCTCAAGGCGATGGGCTACTGGCTCGAGCTGGGGCTCTCGGGCTTCCGGGTCGACGCCGTCCCGTTCGTCATCGAGACCACCGGGGTGGACGCCGAAGAGCTGGCGCGGTTCCACGACCCGCACGCCTACCTGCGCGAGCTGCGCTCGTTCGTCGGCCGCCGCACCGGCGACGGCATCCTGCTCGGCGAGTGCAACCTGCCGCACAAGGAGCAGAAGAAGTTCTTCGGGGGCGCCGACGGCGACGAGCTGACGATGCAGTTCGACTTCATCGCCATGCAGAACCTCTACCTGTCCCTCGCCCGCGGCGACGCACGTCCGCTGGTCCGCGCCCTCGAGCACCGGCCGGCGGTCGACGAGCAGTCGCAGTGGGCCACCTTCGTCCGCAACCACGACGAGCTCACCCTCGACAAGCTCCGGCCCCCCGAGCGCGACGAGGTCTTCGCCGCCTTCGGCCCCGAACCGACGATGCAGCTCTACGGCCGCGGCCTGCGCCGGCGCCTCCCTCCCATGCTCGACGGCGACCCGCGACGGTTGCGGATGGTCTACAGCCTGCTGTTCTCACTGCCGGGCACGCCGGTCCTCTTCTACGGGGAGGAGATCGGGATGGGGGAGAACCTCGACATCGACGGGCGGCTCGCCGTGCGCACACCCATGCAGTGGACCGCTGAGCGCAACGGCGGGTTCTCGCGCGCCCGGCCCTCGCGGCTGGTGCGCCCGGTGACTCAGGGGGCCTTCGGCCCCGAGCACGTCAACGTCACCGACCAGCGTGGCGACCGGGAGTCGCTGCACGCCTTCGTCAAGCTCCTCATCAAGCGCTACCGCGAGTCACCCGAGCTCGGCTGGGCACGGTTCAGCGTGGTCGACCAGCCCCATCGCCACGTGCTGGCACACGAGTGCACCCTCGACGATCGCCGGCTCGTCCCCGTTCACAACCTCGCCCCGACCAGCTGCACGGTGCCCGTCACACTCGACGGCTGCGACAGCTCCCACCATCTCGTGGACCTCCTCCACGACGACACCGAGTTCGCGCTGGACGACCGGGGCCGGGCCGAGGTCGAGCTCGACGGCTACGGGTACCGCTGGCTCCGGCTGATGGATCAGGACAGCCGGCGCCTGAGGTGAGCGTTCGCTGAGCGTGAACCGCGGAATCGCGGCGGACGCTCGTTCGTTCCTCCGGGCATGACCATTGATCCCGCGTCGGAGCGGGAGGCGATGGACGCCTACTCGGCGGTCGTCACCTCGGTCGCGGCGCAGCTGACGCCCCGGGTCGCCGCCCTGCGGATGCAGTCCGGGCGGGGCGAGTCCGCGGGCTCGGCGGTGGTGTTGACCGGCGAGTCCCACCTGGTCACCAATGCGCACGTGGTCGGCGGCGCGAGCAGTGGCACGGCGGAGTTCGCGGACGGCACCGAGGCACACGTCGACGTCATCGGCCGCGACCGCCTCTCCGACCTGGCCGTCGTCCGCGCGGACCGGGAGGTGCCGAGCCCGCCGGAGTACGGCGACGCCGACTCGCTGCTCGTCGGGTCGCTGGTCGTGGCCGTGGGCAACCCGCTCGGCCTCTCCGGCACTGTGACCGCCGGCGTCGTGAGCGCGCTGGGCCGCAGCATGCCGGCCCGGACGCGCACGGCCGCGCGGCTCATCGAGGATGTCATCCAGACCGACGCCGCGCTCAACCCGGGCAACTCCGGGGGAGCACTGGCGGACAGCCGGGGCCGGGTGATCGGCATCAACACCGCGGTGGCGGGAGTGGGGCTCGGGCTGGCGGTGCCGATCAACGCGACGACGCACCGGATCATCCACGCCCTGATGCACGACGGCCGGGTGCGCCGTGCCTACCTCGGCCTGGTGAGCACGCCGGCCCCGCTGACACCCGCTCTGGCCGAGCGGCTCGGCCAGCGCAGTGCCCTGCGTGTGGTCGAGGTCGTGGAGGACAGTCCGGCTGCGTCCAGCGGGCTGCGCGCCGGTGACCTCGTCCTCGCGGTCGACGGGGTCTCGCTGGGCGACGCCCAGTCGCTCCAGAAGCGCCTGTTCGCCGACGCGATCGGTCAGCGGATCGAGGTCACCGTGCTGCGCAACGGCGCGCTTGTCGACGCGGTGGCGGTCCCGACCGAGCTGGCCGACTGAGCCGGCCGACCGGGCCGGCTACCGCTTCACGCGGTAGCGGAGGTGTGTCGCCGACGCGGTGTCGACGACCCGGACCACCTCGAGCTCGATCTCCCCGGGGAGGACGTCGAAGAGCCGGCGGCCCCGGCCGAACAACACCGGCACCTGGCTGAGCTGCAGCTCGTCGAGGACGCCGGCGGCCAGCGCCTCCTGCGCGGTGACCCCGCCCTGCACGTGGACGTGCTTGTCGCCGGCGGCCTCCTTTGCCTGCGCCATGGCAGTGGCGATGTCCGCGACGTAGTGGACGTTGGTGTACCCGCCCCACCGCGCGGCCGGGCTCGGTGGCCGATGGCTCGGGACGAAGACCGGAACGCCGCCCATCAGCGACCCGCCCCAGTGGTCCATCAGCTCGGCCGTCCGGCGGCCGGTGACCACGGCGCCGCCGTTCGCCATCTCCTCCATGACCTCGCCGCCATCGGCCATCCACTCGTGCAGACGCTCGCCGTCGGCACCGCCGAGGAAGTCGTTCTCGTCGGCGATGTAGCCGTCCACCGACACGGACATGAACAGGATGCTGCTCGCCATGGAAGTACCTCCTGGTGGCTGTCGTCGGGATGCCTGCGTTCACCCTTCCCACGAACGAGGTCACGCCGCTACGACAACCGGGGTCAGGCCGTGGCCAGCCCCTGCGCCCTCGCGGGCCGACCCGACTCGGTGGTCACCTCGCCGCTGGGTGGCCCACGTCGGAGTCCACCTCGGCGCGCAGGTCGCCCCCGCGGTCGAACCGGACGAGGTGGTGCAGGAGACCCCGGTCCCGTCCAGCGGCACCTCGGTTGCCTTGCCCGCGAAGTTGTCGGTGAACCGGAGCATGCCCGTGTCGGTGTCGATGGTCAGGCCGCCGGGGCGGGTAGCAGGGCAACAGCGGCCAGCGCCGCTGCCGCTGCGAGGAGCCTCATGAGGTGAAGGTGCGCAGGTCGTCGCAGAAGTTTCGGTCGGAGAAGTCGGAGTTGCCGGTGGACGGCTTGACGATGTGGAAGGAGTCCGGGACCTCCTCGCCGGTGATGGTGTCGAAGTCGAAGGCGAACCGGACCGAGCCGGGGTCCTTCAGCACGAGCTTGCCGGTGTCGTCGTAGTAGCGGGTGCCGCCCGCGCCCTGCTGGACCACCGTGATGATGCCGTCACCGTGGTCGGTGATCTGCTTGTCGTGGAAGTTGTTGGCGAAGACCTGGGTGAATGTGCGGCCGGTGGACAGGTTGGTGGTGACCACGGTGCCGTGGTTGGACTCGGTGACGTAGAACAGGCCATGGCGCTCGACCACGCTGACGATGACGTGGACGTCGAAGGCGTCCTGGGCCCGGGTGCCGTCGCAGTCGTAGACCTCGGAGACGCCGGTGTCGGTGAAGTTGTCCTTGCCGACGAAGGCGGCGTGTGCGGACGGCGAGGGCGAGCCCACGATGACAGTGGCCGCGGCGACGGCTGCGGCGGCGAGGAAGGGACGGATGCGCATCGGACCTCCTGAGGAAGTGGCCCGAGCCGGTAGGGGGCAGCCTTGCAGGGGCTTGGCAGTCTGTCACCGCCAAAGTTGGGGTCGAGACCCGATCCGGGTGCTGGCCGGGGGCGCGGGTGGCGACGCGGAGCGACCCTGCATGGCATGTCATGCCACGACCCGAGCCAGTGGGAGTTCAATGCCACCATGAGCGATCGTGAGGAGTTCCTCGAGTGGTTCAACACCACGTGGCGCGCAGCCGAGGTCGCGCTCCACAACGGTGATGCGGAGCCGAGGTTCCAGACCTGGTCCGAGCGAGCACCTGTCACGCTCTTCGGCGCGTGGCTCACCGCCAAGGACCCCGTCGGCGTGCGAGAGGTCTTCCTCCGGTTGGCGCAGTCCTTCTCGCAAGCCATCTCCAGCGACATCGATCTCATCGCGGCGGACGTGAGCGGTGACCTGGCATACACGGTCCACCGTGAGATCACCTCGACCACCGTCGATGCCGCCCAACGCGCGTACGTCCTGCGAGTGACGCAGGTCTATCGCCGCGATGACGGCGTCTGGAAGGTGGTCCACAGACACGCCGACGAGGAAGCCGACTCACAAGCCGGGCCATGAGCCCTGAGGCTGTTCGACCTCTCGAGTATGGCTCGGATCAGGCGACCTCGAGCTGCAGGTATCCGGACCCTGCCTCGGCTCGACTCAAGGCGATCGTCCAACAGCCGGGTTCAGCGAACGTGACCCCGAAGCCCCACTCGGCGCCGGGACGATTGAAGTTGCTGGACGCGTGTGCCTCCGGACCCCAGTCGATTGCGGCCGGACTGCCGTCGGGTCTTGTCGCGGACACCTGGAGATCGCCGGCGCCGGTCATTCGCACCACGATCTTGACCTCCTCGCCGGCTCGCAACGGCCCGCCCGCCTTGCGCTCGAGCAGCGCCGCCACGGAGGTCCCGTCGTCCGAGCCGCCCTCGAGGTGGTCGCCGAGGATCGGCGTCGGCACGCAAGTCGGGGGTGACGCCGGCTGGCTGGGCCTGGTGGCTGCGCGAGCCGGATGGTCGTCCGACGTACACGCACCGGCGCCGGCGGCGAGGAGGAGCGCCAGCCCGACCGTCCCCAGGTTCACCAGAGCATTCAAGCACTCGGCCAGGGGTCGGACCTTGGAATCCGGCCTCAGACCTGCGGAGTGTGGTCAGCTCGCGACCGAGTACGCCGTCCCCCGGTCCTCACGCACCCACAGCACGCCGTCGCCGGCGGTCGCGCCCTGCGCGACCAGCTCGCGCTTGAGGACCTTGTTGGTGGCCGTCGACGGGAGCTCCGGGGCGACGCGGACGTAGCGCGGCCGGCCCTTGGCGGGGAGGTCCGGCTGGTCCGACAGGAACGCCGCGAGCTCCTCGGGCGACAGGGTGGCCTCGTCGTGCAGCACCATCGCCGCCATCACCTGGTCACCGACGTTGTCGTCCGGGACGGCGTACACGGCCACCAGCGCCACCGCGGGCAGCCGCTGGAGGATCCGCTCGATGGGGGCCGCAGCGAGGTTCTCGCCGTCCACCCGCATCCAGTCGGCCGTGCGGCCGGCCAGGTAGATCCAGCCGTCGGCGTCCTTGTAGGCGAGGTCACCGGACCAGTACATGCCGTGCGCCATCCGCTCGGCGTTGGCGGAGTCGTCGTTGTAGTAGCCCTGGAACATCCCGGCCCCCTGGGTGTTGACCAGCTGTCCGACGGCGCGGTCGGCGTTGAGGAGGACGCCCTCGGGCGAGAACTCCGCGACCTCGCACTCGGTGACCGTCGCCGCGTCGTAGACGGCGACGCCGTCGAGCCCCTGGCCGATCGAGCCGGGGGGCGTGCCGGGCGGGCGGGTGACGGTCACGCCCGACTCGGTAGAGCCGAAGCCGTCGACGACCTGGCAGCCGAACCGACGGCCGAACTCCTCGATGTCCCGGTCGCTCGCCTCGTTGCCGAAGGCCACCCGGAGCGGGTTGTCGGCGTCGTCGGGTCGCTCGGGGGTGGCCAGCACGTAGGCGAGCGGCTTGCCGACGTAGTTGAGGTACGTCGCGCCGTAGCGCCGCACGTCGTCGATCAGCCCGGATGCCGAGAACCGCGCCGGTACGATCGTCGCGCCGCTCGTGGCTGCGACGGCCCAACCGGCGACCACGGCGTTGGAGTGGAACAGCGGCATCGAGACGTAGCAGACGTCGTCGGCGGTGATCGAGAACCGGTCGACGAGGTTGGCGCCGGAGAAGATCGGGAAGATGTGCGGCACCTGGACCGCCTTCGGCTCGCCGCTGGTGCCCGAGGTGAAGATCATCATCAACGTGTCCATCGGGCCGACGTCCGCGTGCGGGACCAGCTCGGCGGCGGGCTCGAGCGAGGCGACGTCGACGACGCCGACGTCGCCCAGCTCGAGGCCCTCGAGCAGACCGGTGTGCTCGGCGTTCACGAGCACCAGCTGGCAGTCCGCCCGACGGACATCGGCGAGGAGCGCCGGGCCCTGCCTGGTGGTGTTCAGTCCGACCAGCACGTAGCCGCCCAGCGCCGCGGCGGCCATCGACCGCAGCATGTCCGGGGTGTTGCCCAGGAGCACGCCCACGTGCAGCGGCCGGCGCGGGTCCGCGAGCGCGATAACCGCGGACGCCTCGGCCGCCGCCTCGGCGAGGTGCTCGCGCCAGGTCCAGCTGCGGTCGCCGTACCTCACCGCGACCCGGTCGGCGGCCGCGTCCGCTGCGCGTTCGCGCAGCAGCTGCTGGACGGTCTCGGCCACGGCGCTGGTGTCAGGCGGGCTCGGCGGCGAGCGTCCGGCCGATGTGCAGGGCCTGCTCGGTGGCGCCGCCGTAGAGGAACTCATAGCGCTTGGCCGAGGTGAAGAAGCGGTGCGTCTCGCCGTCGAGGTCGATCCCGACGCCACCGTGGACGTGCACGGCGGTGTGCGCGATGCGGTGTCCCGCGTCCGCGGCCCACAGCTTGGCGATCGCCACCTCCGTGTCGGCCGGCAGCCCCTCCTCGAGCCGCCACGCGGCCTGCCAGAGGGAAAGCCGCTGGCCGAGGGTGTCGATGTAGCCGTCCGCGAGCCGCTGCGAGACGGCCTGGAAGGTCCCGATCGGCCGGCCGAACTGCTCACGGGTCCGGGCGTACGCCGCGGTGCTGGCCAGCGCTCCCTCACAGACGCCGAGCTGCTCGGCGGCCGCCGCGAGGAGGAGCAGGTGCCGCAGCCGCTCGTGGGCGGAGCCGTCGGCGGAGCCGACCAGGGCGCCCGCACCGACCGCGGCGCCGTCCAGGTCGAGCCGGGCCACCGTGTCGCGGTCGGAGGACTGCTGGCTCGTGAGCGTCAGCCCGTCGGCGCCGGGCTCGACGAGGAAGACGCCGACGCCGCCCGGTGTCTCGGCCGGAACGAGGAAGAGGTCCGCGTGCGGGCCGGCCTGGACGACGGCCTTGCTGCCGGTGAGCCGGTGCCCGCCCGGCTCGGGCGTCGCCACGGTGGTGGGCCGCCCGGGTGCGGACGACCGCTCCTCGGCCACCGCCGCGGTCAGCACCAGCGCCCCGGACGCGGCGCCGGGCAGCCACCGCTGCCTCTGCTCCGCGCTGCCGTGCTCTGCGAGGAAGCGTGACGCCGGGCCGTGCGCGGCCAGCGGCACCGGCGCGACGGTGCGGCCGACCTCGACCAGCACCCGGCAGAGCTCGATCAGTCCCAGCCCGGCGCCGTCGTGGTCCTCGGGGAGTGCCAGCCCGAGCAGCCCGGCGGCGCCGAGCTCGGCCCACAGCTCGCGGTCGAACCGCGACCCCTCGGCCTCGACCGCCTTCATCCGCTCGTTGGTGGCCCGGTCCCGCAGGATCTGCGCGGCCAGCTCGGCCGCCTCGTCCTGTTCGGGGGTGAAAGTAAAGTCCACTTACTTGTCTTTCTGGCCGTGTCCTTCTGGCCGGGTCGTAAAGAAAAGCTACTTGTCGATCGGGTTCACCGCTTGGCCGCCGGCAGCCCGAGCCCGACGTAGCCGATGATGTCCCGCTGGATCTCGTTGGTGCCGCCGCCGAAGGTCATCACCAGCGCCGAGCGGTGGAACCGCTCGATCCGGCCGGCCAGCACGGCGCCGTCGGAGGCACCGGTGATGCCGGCGTTCGGGCCGATGACCTCCATCAGCGACCGGTAGACCTCGGTCGCCAGCTCCGAGCCGTAGACCTTGGTGGCCGACGCCTCGGCGGGGGACAGCGCCGCGCCGCGGTCGGCGTCCGAGGCGAGCTTCCAGTTGACCAGGCTCAGCGCCTCGATCCGGGCGTGCGCGCGGCCGAGGACGAGCTGGACCCACTCGGAGTCGATGACCCGGGAACCGTCCGGGTTCTTGGTCTGCTGCGCCCACTCGCGGACCAGCCTCAGCGACAGCGCCAGCGGCGCCGCGGAGGTGAGCGAGACCCGCTCTTGGTTGAGCTGGTTGGTGATCAGCGGCCAGCCGCCGTTGAGCTCGCCGACCAGGTTGGTGACCGGGACCCGCACGTCCTGGTAGTAGGTCGCCGAGGTCGAGACGCCGGCGACCGTGTGGACGGGCGTGTAGGAGAAGCCCTCCGCGCTGGTCGGCACGACGATCATCGAGAGGCCCTTGTGTCGCGGCAGCTCGGGGTCGGTGCGACACGCGAGCCAGATCCAGTCGGCGTACTGGATCAGCGAGGTCCACATCTTCTGGCCGTTGATGACGAACTCGTCACCCTCGCGCACCGCCCTGGTCGTGAGCGAGGCGAGGTCGGTGCCGGAGCCGGGCTCGGAGTAGCCGATCGAGAAGTGCAGGTCGCCGGCGAGGATCCTCGGCAGGAAGTACGCCTTCTGCTCCTCGGTGCCGAACCGCATGATCGTCGGCCCGACCGTGTTGAGGGTCAGGTAGGGGATCGGTACGCCGAAGTCGGCCGCGACGTCGGTGAAGATCAGCTGGTCGACCATGGAGCGGTCCTGGCCGCCGTACTCCTTCGACCAGCCGATGCCGAGCCACCCGTCGCTGCCGAGCTGCTTGATCACGGCCTTGTAGGCCGAGGCCTCCCCGAACTCGCCGGAGGAGGGTGCCAGGCCCGCCTTGACCTCAGGCGTCACCAGGTCGGAGAAGTAGCCACGCAGCTCCTCCCTGAGCGCGACCTGCTCCGGGTCGAGGGCGATGCGCATGGTGCAAAACTATCCTGAAACTGGAACGTGTTCTAGTCTGGAGTCGAGAGCTCGGCACCCGCACGGGAGGCGACCCTGATGAGCGACACCCGGATGCTCGACCACGGCAGGCCGCCGGGGCGGTTCGCACGCGGCTGGCACTGCCTGGGACTGGCGGACACCTTCCGCGACGGCCGCCCGCACGGGATCGAGGCGTTCGGCGGCAAGCTCGTGGTCTGGGAGGACAGCAAGGGCGACCTCAACGTGCTCGACGGCTACTGCCGGCACATGGGCGGCGACCTGACCCAGGGCTCGGTGAAGGGCGACGAGGTCGCCTGCCCGTTCCACGACTGGCGCTGGGGCGGCGACGGCCGCTGCAAGCAGATCCCGTACGCGCGGCGGGTGCCGTTGCGGGCGCGGACCGTGAAGTACCCCGTCGTGATCCGCAATGACCAGCTGCTCGTCTGGCACGACACCGAGGGCTCCGAGCCCGACCTGGACATCCTGCCGCCGGAGCTGCCCGGGCTGGCCGAGGGCCTCTACACCGACTGGACCTGGGAGGTCGTGCCGATCTCCGGCTCCCACTGCCGCGAGCTGATCGACAACGTGGTGGACATGGCGCACTTCTACTACGTGCACTTCTCCTTCCCGACGAGCTTCCGCAACGTCTTCGAGGGCACCCAGGCCACCCAGTTCATGGAGTCGAAGGGGCGACCCGACAAGGCCGGCGGCTACGGCAGCCCCGACCTGTTCCTGAAGTCCGAGGCGACCTACTTCGGGCCGGCGTACATGGTCAACTGGCTCGACGTGGACTACAAGGGCTTCCAGACCGAGGTCATCCTCATCAACTGCCACATCCCCACCGGCCCGGACTCCTTCACGCTGCAGTACGGCATCACGGTCAGGAAGCCCGAGGGGCTCGACGACGACACGGCCAACTTCATCTCGAAGAAGTACGCGAAGATGTTCGGCGAGGGGTTCCTCCAGGACGTGCACATCTGGAAGAACAAGGTGCCGGTCCAGAACCCGCTGCTCTGCGAGGAGGACGGCCCGGTCTACCAGCTGCGCCGCTGGTACGAGCAGTTCTACGTCGACAGGGCCGACATCACCCCGGAGATGGTGGACCGGTTCGAGTTCGAGGTCGACACGACCAAGGCCAACGAGTACTGGCAGGAGGAGGTCGCGGAGAACCTGCGCCTCCGAGCCGAGGCCGAGGCCTGATGGCATCGTTCGTCCCGACCCGCGCCGAGACGCTGGAGGACCAGCGGCTCTACACCAGCGCCCGGCTGGTCGAGGTGGCCTGCCTCGACTGCCTGGCCCGGGTCGGGGTGAAGAAGAACAGCGACCACCACACCTCGATCCAGTGGACCGCCGAGGCCCGCGGCCACTGCCCGGAGCTCAGCCGCCGGCCGAGCGGCCGGGAGTCGCACCCCGCGTGCCCGAGGCTGGCGGCGTCGATCGAGCGGGCCGCCCGCGACGGGGCGCTGCCCATCGGCGCCGAGGACGGCTACTGAGGTGCGCTCCTAGATGGCCGAGTCGTCCTACGACCTCTGCGTGGTGGGGGTCGTGGCGGAGACCGCCGACGCGCACTCGGTGTCGTTCGCGGTGCCCGAGGGCGCCGAGGAGGAGTTCGGCTACCGGCCCGGCCAGTTCCTGACCCTGGCCGTGCCGTCGGACCTGACCGGCGTCGCCGCCCGCTGCTACTCGCTGTCGTCGTCGCCGCACGACGGCGGCCCGCTCACGGTGACCGTGAAGCGGACCCCCGGGGGTTACGCGTCGAACTGGATCTGCGACCACCTCCGTGAGGGGTCGACGATCCGCTCGCTCCCGCCGTCCGGGATCTTCTCGCCGGCCGACCTCGACGCCGACCTGCTGCTGTTCGCCGGCGGCAGCGGCATCACGCCGATCATGTCGATCACGCGGACGGCGCTCGCGCACGGCAGCGGCCGCATCGTGCTCTTCTACGCCAACCGCGACGAGCGCTCGGTGATCTTCGGCCCCGAGCTGGCGGCGCTGGCCTCCGCGCACCCCCACCGGCTGCTCGTCGTGCACTGGCTCGAGTCGGTGCAGGGGCTGCCGACCCAGGAGCAGCTGAAGGCGTTCACCGAGCCGTTCACGACCTACGACGCCTTCGTGTGCGGTCCGGCGCCGTTCATGAAGCTCACCATCGCCGCGCTCCGTGAGCTGGAGTTCCCGCGCGAGCGCCGGCACCAGGAGAAGTTCGTCTCGCTGGGCGGCAACCCGTTCGGCGACCCGGAGCAGCGGGCCGAGGCCGAGCACGAGCTCGAGGAGGCCGACTCCGACGAGGCGTTCACCGAGGGCCCGGCGCCCGCCGACGGGGCGCACCAGGGAAGTGTCCGGCTGGAGGTCGAGCTCGACGGGCAGACCTACGTCTTCGACGACTGGGCGCCGACCACGAAGCTGATCGAGCACCTCGAGTCGAAGGGCGTCAGGGCGCCGTACTCCTGCCGCGAGGGCGAGTGCTCGGCCTGCGCCATCCGGCTGCTCGAGGGGGAGGTCAAGATGCTCAACAACGACGTCCTCGACGAGGAGGACCTCGCCGACGGCATCCGGCTGGCCTGCCAGTCGCTCCCGGTCACCGACGTCGTCCGGGCGACCTACCACTGATCGTCCACCCTCGTGAGCTTCGGCCCCGGCACGGTGGCTGAGGTGTGAGGCCGTTCACGGCCGAGCCTCGAAGCCTCGCAGCGAAGGCACCGGGGTGGGTCCCAGCACCGGGTCACCAGGCTTCGAGGCTCGGCGCTGGGGCGCCTCGCACCTCAGCCACCGTCGTGGATGGTCACCGGCACGGTGGCTGAGGTGTCAGGCCGTTCACGGCCGAGCCTCGAAGCCTCCGCAGGGTAGGCACCCGCTCGACCTTCGCTGGTCGAGCTTGTCGAGACCTCCGCAGCGAAGCACCCGGGCGGGGTCCCAGCCCCGAATCACCGGGCTTCGAGGCTCGGCGCTGGGGCGCCTCGCACCTCAGCCACCGGGGCGCCTCGCTTCGCTGCCCGCTCAGTCCGTCCGGGACGCGCTCGGGACGCGTGTCACTGCGCATCGGGACTCGCTTGCAGGCAGAGTGCAGCCTCATGAAGCGACTCCTGCCCCTGCTCGCGCTGACCCTGCTGGCGCTGCCGGCTCCCGCGCACGCCGACGTCACCAGCCCGGCCGCGTTCACCGACGCCTCCGGCGACGTGGCCAACAACAAGCTGGACATCCGGACCGTCTCGGTCAAGAACACCGCACGCAAGCTGGTCGTTCGGGTGACGTTCCCCGGCAATCCGCGGGTCTTCGACTTCCCGACCGGCAACGTCTCGGTGTTCATCGACACCGACCCTGCGCGCAAGGGTGCGGAGTACGGCCACTTCATGGAGTTCTGGTCCGACTACCGGTTCGCCGAGGTGTCGAAGTGGCGCGAGCAGCCGACGCCCGCGTGGGGCCACTCGCCCGAGGGGCGCTGCGTCGCCGACGCCGGCGTGGTCCACGACAAGGGACACCACCTGAAGTGGTTCCAGTACGTCGTGAAGAAGCGTCCCGGCTGCTTCACCGCCGCAGCGGTGCGGGTCGCGGTGTCGACGATGAACACCGGCGACCTCCAGCCGTACGTCGAGTACCCGAAGCCCTACCTGGACCACCTCGGCGCCAAGCACCGGTGGACCGACTGGGTCAGCCAGGGCTGAGGACGCGCTCCGGTGGGCGCCACCGGTCCCACCACGCGCCGATCAGCATCGCCAGGAGCGCGATCACCGCGCCCATCAGGGTGTCGACCAGGTAGTGCTCGCCGGAGTAGACGAGCGTGAACGTCATCGCGGCCGGGTAGAGCAGCACCAGCCAGCGCCACCAGGCCGTCAGCCGGCTGATGGCGTAGAAGGCGATCAGGTAGGTGAACCCGGTGTGCAGCGAGGGCATCGCGGCGGTCTGGTTCGGCAGCGCGCCGAGCACCATCGTCGTGCGCTCGATACCGAGGTGGTGGAAGCCGCGGCTCGAGATCCGCGCAAGGGGCGGGAGCAGCCCGTCGCGTGCGGCCATCCACGGTGGTGCCATCGGATAGACGATGTAGCCGACCAGCGCGAGGTAGCTGATGGTGACGTAGCGACGGATCCACCTCAGGAACTCACGGCGGTCGCGGATCCACAGGATGCCGGCGATCGTGAGCCCGGCCAGGAAGTGCGAGGCGTAGGTCGCGCTGACGCCGAGGTCGTACCAGCCGACCGGCCCGTCGGTGTCGCAGGGGTCGCCGCACAGCCGGCGCTGGAGGCTGACCGTGGGCACCTCGTCGCCGCCCCAGAGCCGGGCCAGCCACTCGTCCGCACGGATCGGCCAGACCTCGTGGGGGGCGAACCCGATGTCGTCGGTGATCCCGCGGATGAAGGCGTAGACGACGAGCGCGAGCAGCCACGGCCACCAGTCCTTCGGGAACTGCAGCGACCAGTCCAGCCGCCAGCAGATCGCGAGCAGCCACAGCCACAGCGCGACGCCGATGGGGTCGTTGGGGATGCCGATGACCGCGCACCAGGCCAGCAGGACGACGGCGTACGCCGTGACCGCCAGGACGCGCCGGCTCATGCGGTGCGCCGGTAGATCGTGAACTTGCCGGCCGTCGTGACCTCGGCGTAGTCGGCGTCGAGCAGGGCCTGCGCCTCGGTGAAGTCGAGGCCCCAGTCCGCCACGGATCTCCGCGCGACCAGCACCCACGTCGGCCGGTCGGAAGCCCTGAGCACTCCCTCGAGGTCCGCGAGGTCGGCGTCGCGGACCCGGGCGGGGAGGCTCCAGAGGTAGGGGTACGTCGCGTGCAGGCCGGCGTCCCGGACCACGTTGGCGGCCCCGAGGACCACGACCCCGCTGTCGCCTCGCTGGGCGTGTGCGTCGAGGTAGTCGATCGCCGGCTCCTCGGGCCGGTCGATCGGGTGCGCCGCGACCCAGCCGAGGGCCGCGACGCTGCTGAGCCCGGCCAGCGCGAGCGAGATGCCGATGCTCCTGGTCACCGGCGCGGGCCGCTGCGCGAACGCCGCCGCGAACAGCACGGCCCCCGGGACCAGGGCCATCAGGTAGTGCAGCCAGTAGCTACCGCCGAGGAAGGCGACCAGCAGCTCGAAGGTGAGCAGCGCGTAGGCAGCCGAGCGCAGGTCGGGCGCCGTCCACGGGCCCTGCCGAGTGGGTGCGCCGCGGCCCTTCCAGGCGAACGCCGCCACCACGAGCGGGACGCCGCTCGCGGCCAGTGCCCCGACCAGCCCGGCCAGCCGGGCGGGCGCGTTGCCGCTCTCGCCGGCGAGCTCGCGAGCGGCGTCGAGCCGGAAGGTGACCACCGCGTCCCACAGCTCGGCGGGCGCCGTGCCCCGCAGGGCGGCCACGGCCACGACCACGGCGGTCGTCGCCAGTGCGCCGACGACGAGCCCCGGCAGCCGGCGTCGGGCCGCGCTGCTGGTCAGCGCCAGCACCGCCGCGACGACGAAGACGTCGACCATGCTCTGCTTGACCAGGGCCCCGACGGCCCCGGCCGCGCCCGCGGCAAGGCTCAGGACCAGCGCGCGTCTCGGGTGGCGGCTGGCCGCCGCTGCGACGTACGCCAGCATGCCGGCGACCAGGAAGGGCAGGCCGAGCAGCTCGCCGTTGACCACGGTCGCGCCGAACAGCGGCGTGGCCACGCACACCGCGGCCGTCCCGGCGGTGAGCAGCGGGGCCGACCGGCGCTCGGGAGCGGCGATCCGGCCGAGGACGCCGGACAGGACCACGGTCAGCAGCGCCGCCAGCCCACCGAGGAGCCGCAGTGGCACCGTGCCGCCCAGCGCGTCGGCCGCCTCGAAGATCGCCACCAGCGCGGGCGGCCGGTCCACCCAGTAGTCGCCGTAGAGGCTGCTGCCGTGGCCCCACTGCCCGCCGACGATCAGGTAGCCCGCCTCGTCCGGGCTCAGCGGCCGGCCCGCGAACGGGAGCCAGCACAGGAGGATCGCGGACGCCATGACGACCACCCACGTCTTGGGCGCGGTCCCGATCCGCCGCCGCCAGGGCGTGCTGGGGTGCGCCTCAGCCATCCACGCCCCGACCCAGCACGGGCGCAGAGCCTAGACGACTGATTCCAAGGGCTCGCACGCTACGCGACGCTCAGCATCCACGCTGGCGGCGTTGCGGACGCTCGTTGGACGACCAAGGACGACATCGCGCCCGCGCCTTGCCAGCGCGGCGCTGAGCGCCGCTCGCTTGCACGATCCCTTGGAATCAGTCATCCAGTCGGGCCGATCCGGGCGAGCGCCCCGGGTCACCAGCCCCGCTCGCGCCACTCGTCGAGGTGCGGGCGCTCGGCGCCGAGCGTCGAGTCGTTGCCGTGGCCGGGGTAGAACCACGTGTCGTCCGGGAGCCGGTCGAAGATCTTCGCCGAGACGTCGCCGATGAGCTGCGGGAAGCGTCCGGCGTCGCCCTGGGTGTTGCCGACGCCGCCGGGGAAGAGGGAGTCGCCGGTGAACAGGTGCGGGTGGCCCTCCGGGTCGTCGTAGAGCAGCGCGATCGAGCCGGGGGTGTGGCCGGCGATCGCAATCACCGACAGCGTGCACGTGCCGACCGGGACCGTGTCGCCGTCGCCGACCTCGATCGTGATGGGCACACCGGTCTGCTCGGTGATCGGCGCGGAGTCCGGGACGCCGGCGACGGTCGCCGCACCGGTCGCCTCGACGACGTCGGAGAGCGCCCGGTGGTGGTCCCAGTGCTGGTGGGTGGTGACGACGTGGGTGACCGGGGTCGAGCCGATGAGGGACAGCAGCGTTCCGGAGTCGGCCGCGGCGTCGATGAGCACCGCCTCGCCGGTGTGCTTGCACGTGAGCAGGTAGCAGTTGTTGGACATCTGCTCGTCGACCGCCACCTTGGTGATGGTCAGGGAGCCGAGCTCCCGCGTGTGGGCCGGTCCACCCGGCTTCACCTCTCCGGTGTAGGTCACCACGGCTCCATCCTCGGCACCTGGCCGTCGTCGCTGGTCAGTCCGTCGCCGCCCGGTCCTTGGTGAACGGGCCGGCCCGTCACCCACCATGCCAGAGCGCTGGCGGTGCCGGACACGGTCGGGCCGCCGCTGCCGAACTGCCAGGTCCGGTCGAGGTCGATGGCCCGGGCGGTGAACGCCGGTCCGTCGTGGCCGTCGCCCGAGCGCCAGTCCATGAGCCGCAGGACGAACTCGGTGGGCCAGTCCGCCGCGGTGTAGTCGAGGGCGAGGTCGGCATGGTGGATCTCCACCTCACGCAGGCGCATGTCGCCCACGGCTCCGGCCGGGAACCGCCGGCCGCCCGGCGTCCGTTCGACCACCGTTGCGGCCAGGTTGTCGGCCAGCTCCTCGACCCACTCCCCGATCACCGTCGTCGAGCCCAGGAACCGGTCCCGCAGCTCGGAGGTCGACGCCCTCGCGAGCTGGGCGATGTCGGCGTCGCGGGCCTCGGACGAGCGGTACATCGGCACCTGACGGCCCTCGTGCACCCCTTCGAGCGCCGCGGCGAGCCCCTCGGCGTTGAGCGTCAGGTGGGCGACGACGTGGGCCCGGCTCCAGCCCGGCAGCATGCTCGGCTGCCGCCACTGCTCCTCCGGCATGCCGTCGACAGAACGCACCAGCCTGCGGGTACCGAACTCGAGCAGCTCCACGAGCCGGGGGTCTGGCATGGCAGCACCGTAGCGCCCGGCCGAGCCCGACTGTCGGCGGCGCGTGAGAGGGTGCGAAGAGCGCAAGATCTGCGGCGCGGCGGCTTGCCCGCGACCGGTAGGGTTGCGAACGTTTGTTCGAACGGCCGGCGTCGACGCCGACTCTGACTCAGCACGGGATCGAGGACTCGCAGGTGCAGGAGAAGCTCATCGTCCGGGGCGCCCGGGAGCACAACCTCAAGGACATCTCGCTCGACCTGCCGCGCGACTCCCTGATCGTCTTCACCGGGCTGTCCGGCTCCGGCAAGTCCAGCCTGGCTTTCGACACCATCTTCGCCGAGGGCCAGCGCCGCTACGTCGAGTCGCTCTCGGCCTACGCCCGGCAGTTCCTGGGCCAGATGGACAAGCCCGACGTCGACTTCATCGAGGGGCTCAGCCCCGCGGTGTCCATCGACCAGAAGTCGACGTCGAAGAACCCCCGCTCGACGGTCGGCACCATCACCGAGGTCTACGACTACCTCCGCCTCCTCTACGCGCGCGCCGGCCGGCCCCACTGCCCGGTCTGCCACAGCCCGATCGAGCGGCAGACGCCGCAGCAGATCGTCGACCGCGTGATGGCCCTCGAGGAGGGCACCCGCTTCCAGGTCCTGGCGCCGGTGATCCGGGGCCGCAAGGGAGAATACGTCGAGCTGTTCCGCCAGCTGCAGACCCAGGGTTTCTCCCGAGCCCGGGTCAACGGCGAGACCCACAGCCTGGACGACCCACCCAAGCTCGACAAGCAGAAGAAGCACACCATCGAGGTGGTCGTCGACCGGCTCGCGGTCAAGGAGTCGAGCAAGCGCCGGCTCACCGACTCGGTGGAGACCGCGCTCAACCTCGCCGGGGGGCTGGTCGTCTTCGACCTGGTCGACCTGCCGGCGAAGGACCCGGGCCGCGAGCTGAAGTTCAGCGAGAAGATGGCCTGCCCCAACGACCACCCGATCGACACCGACGAGCTCGAGCCGCGGTCGTTCTCGTTCAACAGCCCGTTCGGCGCCTGTCCGGAGTGCACCGGCCTGGGCACCCGGATGGAGGTGGACCCCGAGCTGGTCGTGCCCGACCCGCAGGCGACGCTCGGCGAGGGCGCGATCCAGCCCTGGAGCCAGGCGCACGTCGCCGATTACTTCCTGCGGCTCATGGGCGCGCTGGGGGAGGAGATCGGCTTCGACCTCAACACCCCCTGGGAGGACCTCCCGGCCAAGGCGCAGAGGTCGATCCTCGACGGCCACCCGACCAAGGTCCACGTGGTCACCCGCAACCGCTACGGCCGCGAGCGCGCCTACTGGGCGGAGTTCGAGGGGGTCCGCACCTACATCGAGCGCCGACACCGCGAGGCCGAGTCCGACACCAGCCGGGAGCGGTTCGAGGGGTTCATGCGCGAGGTGCCGTGCCCCGCCTGCCAGGGGAGCCGGCTCAAGCCGGTCTCGATGGCGGTCACCCTCGGCGAGCTCGGCAACGGCGGCCTCAACATCGCCGAGGTGTGCGCGCTCCCGATCAACGAGACCGCGCAGTTCCTGCGCGAGGTGGAGCTGACCGCGCGCGAGCGACAGATCGGCGAGCGGGTGCTCAAGGAGATCCAGGAGCGCCTCAACTTCCTGCTCGACGTCGGCCTCGACTACCTCTCCCTCAACCGGCCGTCCGGCTCGCTGTCGGGCGGGGAGGCCCAGCGGATCCGGCTGGCCACGCAGATCGGCGCCGGCCTGGTCGGGGTGCTCTACGTCCTCGACGAGCCGTCGATCGGTCTCCATCAGCGCGACAACCACCGGCTGATCGAGACCCTGGTCCGGCTCAAGGAGCTCGGCAACACCCTCATCGTCGTCGAGCACGACGAGGACACCATCGAGACTGCCGACTGGGTGGTCGACATCGGTCCGCGCGCGGGCGAGCACGGCGGACAGGTGGTGCACAGCGGCACCGTCGAGGAGCTGTTGAGGCACCCCGACTCACTCACCGGTCAATACCTCTCCGGCCGCAAGGAGATCCCGGTGCCGCCGATCCGCCGGCCACGCACCAAGGGCCGGGAGCTGACCGTGGTCGGCGCCCGCGAGCACAACCTGCGCAACATCGACGTGACGTTCCCGCTCGGGCTGTTCGTCGCGGTCACCGGCGTCTCCGGGTCCGGCAAGTCGACTCTGGTCAACGACATCCTCTACACCTCGCTGGCCAAGCAGATCTACCACGCACGCGCGATCCCGGGCCGCCACCAGCGGATCACCGGCCTCGACCACGTCGACAAGGTCATCCACGTCGACCAGTCGCCGATCGGCCGCACCCCGCGGTCCAACCCCGCCACCTACACCGGGGTGTTCGACCACATCCGCAAGCTGTTCGCCTCCACGCCCGAGGCCAAGATGCGCGGCTACCAGCAGGGGCGGTTCTCGTTCAACGTCAAGGGCGGCCGCTGCGAGGCGTGCTCCGGCGACGGCACGATCAAGATCGAGATGAACTTCCTCCCGGACGTCTACGTCCCGTGCGAGGTGTGCCACGGCGCCCGCTACAACCGCGAGACGCTCGAGGTCCACTACAAGGGCAAGACCATCGCCGAGGTCCTCGACATGCCGATCGAGGAGGCCGCCGAGTTCTTCGCCGCGGTGCCCGCCATCGCGCGCCACATGCGGACGCTGGAGGAGGTCGGCCTCGGCTACGTCCGCCTCGGTCAGCCGGCGACGACGCTCTCCGGCGGCGAGGCCCAGCGCGTCAAGCTCGCCAGCGAGCTGCAGAAGCGGTCGACCGGACGCACGGTCTACGTGCTGGACGAGCCGACCACCGGCCTGCACTTCGAGGACATCCGCAAGCTGCTGGGCGTGCTCTCCAGCCTTGTCGACAAGGGCAACACGGTCCTGGTGATCGAGCACAACCTCGACGTCATCAAGACGGCCGACTGGATCGTCGACATGGGTCCCGAGGGCGGCAACAAGGGCGGCACCGTGGTCGTGGAAGGGACGCCGGAGGAGGTCGCGGCCCACCCGCGCTCCTACACCGGCCAGTTCCTGCGGCCGCTGCTCGACGGCCGCGAGGCGGCGCAGCCGAAGATCGCGCGACGACGGGCGAAGAAGGCCAGCTGAGCGGCTCGAGGGTCGCGCCGGTGAACCGGGGAGGCCTCTCAGTCGTGTCACAGCAGGGCCCACTAGCCCCGCCACGCCACCGACCCGAAGACCAGGAGACCCTGATGGCCGACCAGTTCACTCGCCGTACCACCCTCGCGGGGGCGGCCGCGCT
>NZ_DASUFR010000010.1:0-20155 GCF_036274455.1 Nocardioides sp.
CCGGGCGTCGTTCTCCGGCTCACCCACCCAGTGGATGGCGACCCGGTCGCCCAGGCCGTTCTCCACGTGCCGGTCGACGCAGTTGTACGCCGCGTTGATGGTGCCGCCGACGAACCACTTGGCGAACGGCGGGTCGTCCCAATCGAGGACCCGGTCCCACTTCGACGCCCAGGACAGCCGCTCGGCCTGCTCGGCCCAGAACGCCTCCGGATCGTTGCGCGCGCGGTCGTAGGCCTCCTCCGTGAGGTTGGCGTTCGCTGCCAGCTCCTGCGGTGGCTCGAAGCGTCGTTCCTCGCGCGACAGGTTGGACAGGGTCTCCTCGGTCACGTCTCTCTCCTTGGTGCGTGCGATTCTCCCGCCACGCTAGGCCGGGATGGCCCAGCGTGGCGAGAGAGGGTTGCGACTGGGTTGCCTCTCAGTCGCGGGGACCGGTCGGGACGACCGGCCGCTTGAAGGTGAACGCGGTGACGCCCGCGAACGAGGCGTACCACGCCGCCAGCGCGGTGATGATCCCGAGATAGCCGCCGATCTTGATCCAGTTCGACGACTCCTGGTCCAGCCATCCGATCGCGAGGACCACGTAGGTGACCGTCAGCAGCGCGAAGACGGCGAGCACCGCCGCCGACACCCGTGTCGCCGCCACGGTCATGTAGGCGGTGAAGATCGCCCAGCCGAGGAGGTAGACGCCCACCACCTTGTAGCCCTCGTCGCCGAGGTTGGCCAGGTCGTGCTCGGCCAGCCACCAGAACGAGATCCAGAACGCGCCGTAGGAGCAGAACGCCGTGGCGCCGAAGGTGTTGCCCTTGGCGAACTCCCAGATGCCGGCCGCGAACTGGGCGATGCCGCCGTAGGCGAGCGCGAGGCCGAGCGCTCCACCGACCAGCTCCTGCGGGACGATGTCGGCGTTGACGACGCTCAGCACGAACGTCGTGAGGGCGAAGCCGGCCAGTCCCAGCGGCGCCGGGTCCGCGATGAATCCTCCCGGCCTGGTCGCCGGGAGCGGAGAGGTTGAGGGCGGTCCGGTCTTTGTGCCGGGTGCCTGCGTCATCTGCTGACTCCTCAGGTACTCAAAGGGCGGCGCCCGGAGGCCGAGTTCCCACGAGAAGCCTGCGCCGCCGATTACCGGTGACCCCGATCGCCGGAACGCAAACCTGTGCTCGACGGCAAATATTTCAAGGTTCTTTGCAGGTCAGTCCCTCCTCGGTGATGGCGACCCTGGTCCAGCGTGCTGTCGCTAGGGCACCATCCAGTCGAGGACCGAGGTCGACTGCAGCCAGACGATCAGGCACATCAGCGCCAGCAGCAGCACGCTCCAGCCGATCACCTTGCGGAAGATGTCGCCCTCGCGCCCGGCCATCCCGACGGCGGCCGCGGCGATCGCGAGGTTCTGCGGGCTGATCATCTTGCCGAGCACGCCGCCGGAGGAGTTCGAGCCGGCCATCAGCACCTGGTCCAGCCCTGCCTGGCTGGCCGTCTGCACCTGCAGCCCGCCGAACAGCGCGTTCGACGACGTGTCGGACCCGCTGACGGCGACACCGAGCCAGCCGATGATCGGCGAGAGGATCGCGAAGGCGCTGCCGGCCTGGGCCAGCCACGAGCCGAGGGAGGCGGTCTGGCCGGAGAGGTTCATGACGTAGGCGAGCGCGAGCACGGCCATCACCGTGACGATCGCGGAGCGGAGCTCGACGTAGGTCCTTGCGTAGGTCCGCACGGCGTCGCCCGGCTTCACCCGCAGGATGAGCGCGCTGATGATGCCCGCGATGATCATGAGGGTGCCGGCCGTCGGCAGCCAGTTGAAGATGAACGTGGTGCTGCTGACCGGGTCGCCCTGGGTGTTGCGGACGTCGAGCCCGGGCCAGCCGAACGACGTCGTCCACGGCTCCTTGGCCAGCCGCTCCTTCACCGCGTTGATGTTGGCGACCGCGAGGATCGCGATGATGACGAGGTACGGCGCGTAGGCGCGTGCGACGTCGGCACGCGTGTCGACGTGGTCGGGGCTCCGGAGGTCCTCCGGGTCGTTGTGCTCGCTGTGCCGTCCGCCGGTCGGGCCGTTGGCGGTGGTGGTCGTCGTGCCGGTGCGGCCGACAGCGGCGTGCGCGGGGACCGTGGCGGGTTCGGCGGTGAGCACCTCGGCCGGCTGCCAGACCCGGACCAGCAGCACGACCGCGCCCGCGGAGAGGAGCGAGGCGATGATGTCGGTGAGCTGCACCGAGATGTAGTTCGACGCGACGAACTGAGTCACCGCGAAGGTCAGGCCGCAGGTGATGGCCGGCACCCAGGCGTTCCTCAGGCCGCGTCGCCCGTCGACGATCACCACCAGGATCAGCGGGACCACGATCGCCAGCAGCGGCGTCTGTCGGCCGACCATCGCGCCGAGGTTGTCGGTGGTCAGCCCCGGGTCGTCGCCGGCCCCCGAGCTCACCGTCGCGAGCGTGACGATCGGCGTGGCCAGTGCACCGAAGGCGACCGGTGCGGTGTTGGCGACCAGCGACACGGCCGCGGCCTTCAGCGGCTCGAACCCGAGCGCCACGAGCATGACGACGGTGATCGCGACCGGCGTACCGAAACCGGCCAGCGCCTCCAGCAGCGCCCCGAAGCAGAACGCGATGATGATCGCCTGGACCCGCAGGTCCGGACTGACCTTCTCGAACGAACGGCGCAGCACGTCGAAGTGGCCGGATGCGACCGTGAGGTTGTAGACCCAGATCGCGTTGATGACGATCCAGAGGATCGGGAAGAAGCCGAAGGCCGCGCCCTCGGTGCCGGCCAGCAGCGCCTGGCCGACCGGCATCTCGAACAGGATGACCGCGACGAGGAGCGCGACGCCGAGCGAGATCAGCCCGGCCACCCAGGCCTTGAGCCGAAGACCGCCGAGCAGCACGAGGATCGCGACGAGCGGCAGCGCTCCGCACAGTGCGCTCAGCGCGAGTGAGTCGCCGACAGGCTGGAGATCTTGCTGGAACATGCCCCACCGGTTGCCAATGTGGCGGCAGTCACACCCGTCGGAGGGTCCGCGAGCTAGCGGAAGTCGATGAGGAGCATGTCGGTCGACGATCCGTCCGACACGACGTTGCCCGTGGTGCCGGTGTCATCGGCGGCGCCGCTGCTGGTCAGCGTCGGCGCGACCCGGTCGAGCACCTCCGCCCTGAAGCACGAGGCGGTGTAGGGCAGCTGCATGCCGTCCATGCCCCTGCCGTAGTCGTCGTAGAACGCGAGCACCTCGGCCATCTTGGCCTCCTGCTCCTCGGGCGAGAGCACCGCGATGTTGGAGCGCGAGCGGACCAGGTCCTGGATCGACTCACGGTCGACGGTCTGCCAGAACCGGAACGACTCCTGCTCGACCTCGCCGAACAGCTTCGACCTCGCGAGCACCTCGCTCGGGTCGGCGAGGTGCTGCTGGGTGCCGATGATCCGGCCGAGTCGCTTGACCCACGGGATGCGCTCGTCGCGCTGGTTCCAGACCAGCGAGAGCCGGCCCCGGGGCTTGAGCACGCGGACGATCTCGGGCAGGGCCCGGTCGTGGTCGAACCAGTGGAAGGCCTGGGCGCTGACCACCACGTCGTACGTCGCGTCACCGGCTGGGATCTCCTCGGCCGGTGCCCGTGAGGCGCGGACCGCGGGGTGGTTCTTCTCGAGGATCGCCAGCATCTGCGCGTCGGGCTCGGTGGCGTGCACGTCGTGGCCGAGGGCGAGGAGCTGCCCGGTGAGCTTGCCGGTGCCGGCGCCGATCTCGAGGACGGTCAGCGGCTGGTCGGAGGTCAGCCACGTGGCGGCCTCGCTCGGGTAGGTGGGACGACCGCGGTCATAGGCGTCGGCGACGCCGCCGAAGGACCGGGCCGGCTCTGGGGTGCTCATCGGATCCCAAGGTACGCGCTGGCTAGCCTTCCTTCCGTGAGCCATCCCGACGACCCGCTCGCGCGGTTGTCGTCACTGGAGGGCGTGCCCTCAGCGTTCGCAGCCGCGCGCGACGGCATCGACGCGGTGCTCCGGGACCGCGGGCTGCGACGCACGTCGCCCGCGACGACGGCCGAGTCGCTGCTGCGCGGCGCGCACGCGTCGGCCGTGCTGGAGGGCTCGGGCTCGTCGCTGGCCGAGGTGCGTGCCGGCACCGCCGACCCGATCGCGGTCGACGCGGTGCGGGTCTCGACCGGCCTCCTGGCGCTGGCGCCGACGCTCAGCCGCTCGCCGCTGCAGGTGTTGGCGCGGTTGCACACGCTGGCCGCGGCAGGCTCGGTCGACGAGGACCGGCTCGGCCGGCCCCGCGACGCGGCGTCGGCCGAACGGCTGCAGGGTGTCGCCCGGCTGCTGAGCGGCCCGTCGAACCGACCGGCCCTCCTGCTCGCCGCGGTGGTGCACGGCGAGCTGGCCACGGCTGCACCGTTCGCCTCGCACAACGGGGTGGTCGCCCGCGCGGCTGAGCGGCTGGTGCTGGTCGCCCGCGGTGTCGACGAGAAGTCGCTCACCGTGCCCGAGGCCGCGCACCTGGCCCTGCGGCCGGCGTACGAGTCGAACCTGCGCGGCTACCGCGACGGGGGAGCGGCCGGCGTCCACGCGTGGCTGCTGTACGCCGCCGAGGCCTTCGCGGCCGGAGCCGAGGCGAGCCCGCTGCGACGGGAGGCGGAGTGACAGCGCTGCTCCCCGGACAAGCAAGAACGGCCTGACGAACAGGCCGCACAGGTTGTCCAATCTCCTCTCATCTGCCCCCGAATTCAAGGCCTTGAGTGTCGCCCGGAACCGGCGTAGACAGGACCCAGACAACAGCAGAGCCACACGTGAGTCGGGTACCCACGCGGCGATCTACCCTTCGCAGAGGGCGCTGGCCAGACGGGAACTGCCCGTGGCAGCAGTTGGATGTTGCACGCCTGGTAGCCGGGTTCACGTGTTGCGGTGGCATCCGAGGTCTCGAACTTCGGGTGCCACCTGCGTTTGGATACCCGCTTGGATACCCCCTTGGGTACCCCCGCGAGCTTCGGCCGCCGGTCTGCTGCCTGCTCGCTCCGACTCAGGCGCCGAGGCGTCTGCGGCGGGCGTTGGCCCACAGGACCCCGCCGACGGCGACGACCCCGCCCACGGCGAGGGCGGCCAGCGTCGGCTTGTACGGCACCCGGCTGCGCAGGGCGACGGGCTTGGTGAAGACGAGGATCGGCCAGCCGTTGGTGGTCGCGAGCTTGCGCAGCTCCTTGTCGGGGTTGACCGCGTGGGCATGGCCGACCACCTCGAGCATCGGCGCGTCGGTGATGGAGTCGCTGTAGGCGTAGCACCGCTGGAGGTCATAGCCGCGCTCCTCGGCAAGCTCGGTGATCGCCCGGGCCTTCTCCTCGGCGTAGGCGTAGAAGTCGATCTCGCCGGTGTACTTGCCGTCGACCTCCGCCAGCCGGGTCGCGATGACGATGTCCGCACCCAGCATCGCGCCGATCGGCTCGACCACCTCGGTGCCGCTGGCGCTGACGATGACCACGTCGCGGCCGGCCAGCTTGTGCTCCTCGATCAGGCTGACCGCCTCGTCGTAGACCAGCGGGTCGACCACGTTGTGCAGGGTGTCGGAGACGATGTCGCGGACCGTGGCCACGTCCCACCCCGCGACCAGCTGCGACATGAACTGGCGCATCTTCTCGATCTGGTCGTGGTCAGCGCCGCCGACGACGTAGACGAACTGGGCGTACGCCGAGCGCAGCACCGCCCGCCGGGAGATGAGCCCGCCGGCTTGGAACGGCTTGGAGAAGGCGAGGGTGCTCGACTTGGCGATGATCGTCTTGTCGAGGTCGAAGAACGCCGCGCTGCGAAGAAGCGGGGCGGGCATGGCTCCATCGTAAAGAGCCGGAAGCCGTTCACAGGCAGGGATTACGAGACTGCCGTCCACAGGTCACGGCGCCCGCGCCGCCGCCCGTCCCCGTCTCCGGGAAGGGTCGGCGCATGGACCACGCGCTGCCCAGACCGCTGATCGCCACCGCCGACACCGCCCTCGCCGAGGAGCTGGCGCGCCTCTCCGCTGCCGCCGGGGCGACCGTCGAGACGGTGGCGACGGCCCACGAGGTGCTGCGGGCGTGGAGCACCGCCCCGGTGATCCTGGTCGGGGCCGACCTGGTCGCGGCGGTGGTCGAGCTGGCGCCGGCGCGGCGGCCCGGCGTCCAGGTGGTCGGGTGGTGGCCGGCGCAACAGGGTGCGTTCCGCGACGCGCTGCTGCTCGGTGCCGAGCGCGTGGTCGAGCTGCCGGCCGGGTCGGCGCTGGTGGCCGAGCTCCTCACCGACCTCGACGAGGCCGGGCGCGCCGAGGGGACGGTCGTCGGGGTGCTCGGCGGCTCGGGCGGCGCCGGGGCGACGACCCTCGCGTGCGCACTCGGCCAGGTCGCCGCCACCCGTGCGCCGACGCTCGTGGTCGACCTCGACCCGCTGGGCCCGGGCTGCGACCGGGTGCTGGCCCTCGACGGCGACGCCGGGGTGCGGTGGGACTCCCTCGGCACCTCGTCGGGGCGGCTCAGCGGGCGCTCCCTGCGGGAGGCGGTGCCTCGACGGGACGGGCTGGGGGTGCTCGGCTGGGGGGCGGCCGTGTCGGGGCCTGACGTGGGCGCGGTCCGCGAGGCCCTCTCGGCCGGCCGACGCGGCCACGGCTGGGTGGTGCTCGACCTGCCCCGCCCCGACGACCTCGTCATCGAGGTCGCGGCCCAGTGCGACCTGGTCGCGGTGGTCGTCCTCCCGACGGTCACCGGGGTTGCCTCGGCGGCCCGCCGGGTGGCGGCCCTGCCCGTGCCGGGCCGGGCAGGTCTCGTGGTGCGCGGCCACGCGGTCGATCCCCGGCGGATCGCGGCCCTCGTCGATGCGCCGGTGCTGACCACCATGGGGGAGCAGCGTGGACTGGCCGAGGCGCTCGACCTGGGTCTGGGGCCGGTGCGGTCGCCGCGCGGGCCGCTGGCCGGCGCCTGCCGCGAGGTCCTGGCCCGGTCCGGCTCCACGGCGGCGGCGGCGTGAGCCTCGCCGACCTCGAGCCCGAGGTCGTCGACCGGGTCCGCGACCGGTTGGCCGACCGGCCCGGCGACCTGTCCCCGCACCGGGTGGCGGAGGCGCTGCGTGCGGCCGGCCGCCCGGTCGGTGACGCGACCGTGCTGGCCGTCTACGAAGCGCTGCGCCGCGACGTGCTCGGGGCCGGTCCGCTGGAGCCGCTGCTCCGCCTGCCCGGGGTCACCGACGTGCTGGTGAACGGGCCCGAGCAGGTCTACGTCGACCGCGGCGACGGGCTCGAGGCGACCTCGGTGCGGTTCGCCGACGACGAGTCCGTGCGGCGGCTGGCCCAGCGGCTGGCGGCGATGTCCGGTCGCCGGCTCGACGACAGCGTGCCGTTCGCCGACGTCCGTCTTCCGGACGGGAGCCGGTGCCACGCCGTGCTGGCGCCGGTGTCGCGGCCAGGGACCACGATCTCCCTGCGCGTGCCACCGGCGCGCGCGTTCACCCTGGACGAGCTGCGGGCCGCGGGCACCATCACCCCGCGTGGCGCCGAGCTGCTGCGCGCACTCGTCGACGCGCGGGCGGCGTTCCTGGTCAGTGGCGGGACCGGCACGGGCAAGACCACCCTCCTGGCGGCGCTGCTGTCGCTGGTCGATCCTCGCGAGCGGATGGTCCTGGTCGAGGACGCGTCCGAGCTGCGCCCCGACCACCCGCACGTGGTCGGTCTCGAAGGACGCCCGGCCAACGTCGAGGGGGCCGGGGCGATCGACCTGCGCACCCTGGTCAGGCAGGCGCTGCGGATGCGGCCCGACCGCCTCGTGGTCGGCGAGGTCCGCGGCGCCGAGGTGGTGGAGCTGCTGGCCGCCCTCAACACCGGCCATGAGGGTGGGTGCGGCACGCTCCACGCCAACTCGGCGGTGGACGTGCCGGCGCGGGTCGAGGCGCTCGCGCTGGCCGCCGGCCTCGACCGGGCGGCCACGCACAGCCAGCTCGCATCGGGTGTGGCGGCCGTGGTGCACCTGACCCGCGGGGCCGATGGCGTCCGCCGCGTGGCCGGGCTCGCAATCCTCGAGCGTGGCGCCGGCGGTCTGGTGACGATGGTGCCTGCGGTCTCCCTGGTCGACGGTGAGCTCCGGGAGGGGCCGGGCGCCGCGGGGCTGGCCGAGGTGCTCGGACTGTGAGCCCACTCGCCTTCGTGGCCGTGCTGGCTGCCGCCGCGGCGACCGCCCTCGTGGCTTCGCCCGGGCCACGGCTCCCTCCGCGGCCCGACGCGGGCGTCCCGCGTCACCGGCCGCCGGCCGTGCTGGCCCCACTGGTGCTGCTCCCGCTGGTCGCCTGGCTGCCCGGCGGGTGGCTGGTGCTCGCGGTGATCGGCGCAGGAGCCGGGTTCGTCGGCTGGCTGCTCTGGCTGCGGCGCCGGGAGCGGATGGCGGCGGCCGACACGGGTGCCCGGGTGCTCGAGGCGTGCGAGCACCTGGCCTCCGAGCTGGCCTCCGGACAACCGCCCGGTGCGGCGCTTGCCGGGGCGGCCGACGGCTGGCCGGCGCTGGCCCCGGTGGCCGAGGCGTTCCGGGTCGGGTCCGACGTCCCGGCCGCGTTGCGCTCGGTGGCGGCGCGGCCTGGTGCCGCGGACCTGCGGCTGCTCGCGGCGGCCTGGCACGTCGCGCACCGCACCGGTCAGGGGCTGGCCGACGCCGTCGACCGGGTGGCCCGCGACCTCGTGGACAGCCGGGCCACGCGCCGCGTCGTCGAGGGCGAGCTGGCCTCGGCCCGCGCCACGGCCCGGCTGGTCGCGCTGCTGCCGGTGGCCGCCCTGGCCATGGGGTCGGGCGTGGGCGGCGATCCGGTGGGCTTCCTGCTCTCGACACCCGCCGGGTGGACGTGCCTCGGCGCCGGGCTCGCGCTCGGACTGGCCGGGCTGTGGTGGATCGAGGCGCTCGCCCGTGCCGTGGAGAGCGGCCCATGAGCGGGCCGGCGGTGCTCGCCTCGCTGGCGGCGTGCGGTGCGGCGTCGCTGCTGGTCCCGGTGGCGCCCCGGCTGGTGCTGCCCGCACCGGTCCGGTCGGTGCCGGCGGGCTCCGACTGGCTTCGCCGGTGGCGGCTGCTCTGGGTGCTGCTGGCCGCTGCGGCGGCCGCGGTGTTCGTCGGGGGTGGGGTCGGGCTGGCCGCGGCACCGGTCGCGGCGGCGGCGACCTGGTGGGTCATCGAGCGGGCCGAGCCCGCCCAGCTCCGCCGGGAGCGCGAGCAGGCCCGTCGCGACCTTCCCCATGTCGTGGGGCTGCTGGCCGACTCGCTCCGCTCCGGTCGCCCTCCCGACACCGCGCTCTGCGTGGTCGTCGAGGCCCTGCCGGGTCCAGCCGCCGGCCGGCTGGCGGTCCTGCTGCCCAGGCTGCGGCTGGGCGTCGACCGCGCGCAGGTGTGGGCCGACCTGGCGGCCGACCCGGCGCTGGGGCCACTGGGCCGGGCCCTGGCGCGGGCACACCGCACCGGTGCTCCGGTGGTGCCCGCCGTCGAGCGGCTCGCCGACGAGCTGGCCAGGGCAGCCCGCGCCGAGGTCGAGGACCGCGCCCGGGCGGTCGGGGTCAAGGCCGCCGTCCCCCTCGGTCTCTGCCTGCTGCCGTCGTTCGTCCTGATCGGCATCGTCCCGGTCGTCGGATCGCTGCTCGGCACCCTGGGCCTCTGACCCGTCCACCAGCCGTCCACAGCACCGGCCGGTCGCCTGCTCGTGCACAGGCCGGCGCCGGACCGGCGCGGACCGAGGGTCCGGGCCCGCAGAGTTCAAGCCCCTGGCCGCGTCGCGGCCCCGTTCCCGAAGGAGTCCCATGCACCGCACACTGCGCCGAGACGAGCGCGGCATCACCACGGCCGAGTACGCCGTCGGCACTGCGGCCGGCGCCGGCCTGGCCGGACTGCTCTACAAGATGCTCACCGGCGGCTTCGGCGACAAGCTGCTCAAGCTGCTCTACGACCACGTGCTCGGCCTGCTCGGCATCGGGTGAGCTGATGTCTCCTCGGGACCGGGACGCGCGCGGTGCGGCGACCGCCGAGCTCGCCATGGTGCTCCCGCTGCTGGTGGCGGTGGCGCTCGGGCTGGTCTGGCTGCTCGCCGTCGGGGCCGCGCAGGTGCGGGCGGTCGACGCCGCCCGCGAGACCGCCCGCGCCCTGGCCCGCGGCGACGACGAGTCGAGCGCCCTCGAGCGCGGCGAGCAGGTTGCACCCGACGGCAGCCGGATCAGCGTCACCCGCGGCGGCGGCGAGGTGCGGGTGACGGTGACCGGCCGGGTCGAGGGTCCCGGCGGACTCTTCGCGCACCTGCCCGCACCGAGGCTCCGGGCCGAAGCCGTCGCGGCCGACGAGGAGGTGTCCTCACCGTGAGGCAGCGCGACGAGCGGGCCTCGGCCACTCTCTTCGCGGTGGCCGTCGTCGGTGTGCTGGTCCTCGTCGGTGCGGCGCTCGGGGTGGTGGGTGCGATGGTCCACGCGCACCGGGTGGCCCAGTCGGCGGCAGACCTGGCGGCCCTGGCCGGCGCCCAGTCACGGGCGAGGGGTGCCGACGCGTGCGCGGCCGCGGCCACGGTCGCGGAGGCCAACGGCGCGAGCGTCGACCGCTGCACGGTCGAGGGGTTCGACGTGGTCCTGCAGGTCACCGTCGCCGGGCCGCACTGGCTGGGCCAGCACCATGACCTGTCCGCTCAGGCACGCGCCGGTCCGGCCTGAGCGTCCCGCGCGAGCGGGCCGAGGCGGCGGCAGGCGGCGGGTGGGCTCGGGAGGGAAGGGGGAAGTCTGCCCTCAGAGCGAGGGCCGGTCCCGCTCCTCGTGCTCGTCGACGTCCATCCGACGCCGCTCCTCGACGTTGTCGAGCTTCTCGGAGAGCTCCTCGAGCCGCTTCTGCTCCTTGCGGCGGGCCCACGAGCGCTTGCTCCCCGACTTGAGCAGCCAGAGGCCCCACCAGATGGCCACGGCCGAGCCGACCCCGATGAGGAAGAGCGCCGCCGGGCTGAGGTCCTGCCCGAGGAACTGCAGCTGGGTGCCGTCCACCTCGGTGGCGAACAGCCCGCACACGATGGCCAGGCCGCCCAGCACGACGAGGATGAGACCCAGGATGACCATGCCCGGACACTAACGCTCGGCGAGGGTCGAGTCACGGAGCGTCACCTTCGAGCAGCACGTCGAGGAGCCGGAGCGCGCCGGTCTTGTCGAGCGGGTTGTTCTGGTTGCCGCACTTGGGCGACTGCACGCACGACGGACAACCGTCGAAGCACTCGCAGGCGGCGATGGTCTCCCGGGTCGCGGTCAGCCACTCGCGAGCGGCTGCGAAGCCGCGTTCGGCGAAGCCGGCCCCGCCCTGGTGGCCGTCGTGGACGAAGACGGTGAGCTGGCCGGTGTCCGGGTGCAGCGCGGTCGACACCCCGCCGATGTCCCAGCGGTCGCAGGTCGCGAAGAGCGGGAGGAGCCCGATCGAGCAGTGCTCGGCGGCGTGCGCCGAACCGGGCAGGTCGCGGGCGGTGAGCCCGGCCGCCTCGAGGGCGTGGTCGGGCACCGTCCACCACACCGCGCTGGTCCGCAGCGTGCGCTCGGGGAGGTCGAGCGGCTCCTCGCCGATCACCTCGCCGCTGGGCTGACGGCGCATCAGGTAGGACACGACCTGGTGGGTCACCTCGACCCGGCCCACCGACAGCCGGCAGTCGCCCCACATGCGGTGGTCCTGCTCGGCCACGATGGAGATGTCGGTGGTCTCCCGGGCGGTCGTGGAGTACGCCGGGTCCGCCCGGCCGATCACGGCGACGTGCTCGTCGAGGTCGAGCGACCCGACCAGCCAGGTCTCCCCGCGGTGGACGTAGACCGCGCCGGCGTGGGCGGTGGAGTGGGCGCTGCCGGCGTCGACGGTGCCGATCACCCGGCCGGTCCCGACCTCGACGAGCGAGACCGGCGGGCCGCCGGCGGAGCGGATGTCGGCCAGCTCGCTGGCGCGCCGGCGGTCGGTCCAGAACCAGCCACGTGGGCGGCGGCGCAGCAGTCCCGCGTCGGTGAGCTGGTCGAGGACGGCCGGGGCGGTCGGCCCGAACATCGGCAGGTCCGCCTCGGTCAGGGGCAGCTCGGCGGCCGCCGCGCACAGGTGCGGCCCGAGGACGTAGGGGTTCGAGGGGTCGAAGACCGTGGCCTCGACCGGCTGCCCTAGCAGCGCCTCGGGGTGGGTGACGAGATAGGTGTCGAGGGGGTCGTCGCGGGCCACCAGGACGCCGAGTGCGTCTCCGGCTCCGCGGCCGGCCCGTCCGACCTGCTGCCAGAACGCCGCCCGGGTGCCCGGGAACCCGGCGAGGAGGACGGCGTCGAGGCCACTGATGTCGATGCCGAGCTCGAGCGCGTTGGTCGCCGCCAGCCCGGTGAGCTCCCCGGCCCTGAGCTGTCGCTCGAGCTCGCGCCGTTCTTCGGGGAGGTAGCCACCGCGGTAGGCCGCGACCTTGCCGGGCAGCGTGGCGTCGACCTCCTCCAGGAGCCCGGCGGCGGTGACCGCGACCTGCTCGGCTCCGCGCCGGGACCGGATGAACGCCAGGGTGCGGACATCGGCGGCGACCAGGTCGGCCAGCAGGTCTGCGACCTCGGAGGAGGCGGCACGGCGCAACGGGGCGCCGTTCTCACCGGTGAACCGGGTGAGGGACGGCTGCCACATCGCCAGCGACAGCTCGCCCCGGGGCGAGTGGTCGCCGGTCACCGCCAGCACGTCGAGCCCGGTGAGCCGGCCCGCGGCAGTCTCCGGCTCGGCGACGGTGGCGGAGGCGAGCACGAAGGTCGGGTGGGAGCCGTAGGCCGCGCAGACCCGCCGCAGCCGGCGCAGCACCTGCGCGACGTGCGCGCCGAAGACGCCGCGGTAGTGGTGGCACTCGTCGACGACGACATAGGTGAGCTGGGCGAAGAAGGAGCGCCAGCGCTCGTGCCCGGGCAGCAGCGAGTGGTGGAGCATGTCCGGGTTGGTGAGGACGTACTCGGCCTGGTCACGGGCCCACTCGCGCTGCTCGCGGCTGCTGTCCCCGTCGTGGGTGGCGATGCGGACGTCGAGGCCGAGGGTGGCCAGGCCGGCCAGCTGGTCCTGGGCAAGCGCCTTGGTCGGCGCGAGATAGAGGGTGGTGGTGCCGCGCTGGCCGCGTGGGCCGCGAGAGGTGAGGGCCGAGGTCAGCGCCGGCAGCTGGTAGGCCAGCGACTTGCCCGATGCGGTGCCGGTGGCGAGCACGACGTGCTGCCCGGCGTACGCCGCCTCGGCGGCGAGCGCCTGGTGGGCCCAGGGCTCGGTGATGCCGCGAGCCGTGAACGCCGCGACCACCTCCCGTTCGGCCCAGCCCGGCCACCTGGCAGCCCGGCCCGGACGCGCGGGCAGTCGTCGGAGGTGGGTGAGCCGTCCCTCCCGGCCGGGGACGGCCGCCAGCCGGTCGATGACGGTGGCGGTCAGGGTCACGCAGCGAGCATCACAAAGGGCACCGACCAACGGGTCAGGCGCGCCCATCCCTTCGGGCGAGGAGCCAAGGTCAGGGGCCGCTGTCATTGTGCTGCGACTTTGTAAGGATTTCGCCCAACCGTGGTTTCATTGTGCTGGCTTAGTGCAGGGGTCGAGAATGACTGCGTGCTCGGCGCCGGAAATGCAGGCCGGAATCCAGGGAGTGGACGTGGATCTGACACTTGCGACCAGTGAGGTCGAGGGTGCGACGATCATCGCCGTCGGCGGCGAGATCGACGTCTACACGGCTCCCAAGCTGCGCGACAAGATCACCGAGCTGGTCGCGGACGGCGTCTATGACCTCATCGTCGACATGGAGGCCGTCGAGTTCCTCGACTCGACCGGGCTCGGCGTGCTGGTCGGCGGGCTGAAGAAGGTGCGCGCCCACGACGGCTCGCTCCAGCTGATCTGCACCCAGGACCGGCTGCTCAAGATCTTCCGGATCACCGGGCTGGCCAAGGTCTTCGTCATCCACGACTCCGCCGACGGGGCACTCGCGGCCCGCTGAGGCCCGTCCCCGTGGCCCGATCGTGCGACGGGTCACACCGGATGCGGCGATCCCGCACGTGATGCGTAGACTCCGGCACGTTCCGCGACCCGGGTCACGGTGGCCTCTCGGATGATGGTCTGAGGATGGCCAGGACCGGGTGTGCGGTGAGTCGACACCTGATCCTCAGGAGGAAATACGCATGACCGGGTTCAACCCCGCGGTCACGGCACTCGAGCTCGATGTCACGGGCGGCAACCTCGTCCTCGTCATCGTGGTCGCGCTGATCGCGCTCGGCGCCCTCGCCATGGGCGCGATGTTCCGCAAGGAGGTCCTCTCCGCAGCCGAGGGCACCGACAACATGAAGAACATCGCGCTGGCCGTGCAGGAGGGTGCCGACGCGTACCTCCAGCGCCAGTTCCGCACCTTGGCGATCTTCGCCGTGGTCGCGTTCTTCGCACTCCTGGCGCTGCCGGTCGGTGACGTCGACAACGAGACGCTCGTGCGGATCTTCCGCTCGGTCTTCTTCCTCGTCGGTGCCGGGTTCTCGGCCACGGTCGGCTACCTCGGCATGTCGCTGGCGGTCCGCGCCAACCTGCGCGTCGCCGCCGCCGCCAACACCGAGGGCCGCGACCCCGCGATGAACATCGGCTTCCGCACCGGCGCCACGGTCGGGATGCTCACCGTCGGCCTGGGCCTCCTCGGCGCCAGCCTGGTGGTGATCCTGTTCCAGGACGCCGCGCCCAAGGTTCTCGAGGGCTTCGGCTTCGGCGCCGCGCTGCTCGCGATGTTCATGCGTGTCGGAGGCGGCATCTTCACCAAGGCCGCCGACGTCGGCGCCGACCTGGTCGGCAAGGTCGAGCAGAACATCCCCGAGGACGACCCGCGCAACGCCGCGACCATCGCCGACAACGTCGGTGACAACGTCGGCGACTGCGCCGGCATGGCCGCAGACCTGTTCGAGTCCTACGCGGTGACCCTGGTGGCGGCGCTGATCCTCGGCTCGCAGGCCTTCGGCGACAAGGGCCTGGTCTTCCCGCTGCTGGTCCCGGCCATCGGGGCGCTCTCCGCGGTCGCCGGGGTCTACCTCATGAAGCCCCGCGCGGGCGAGAACGGCCTGGTCACGATCAACCGGGCGTTCTACCTCTCGGCCGCGGTCGGCGCGGTGGCCAGCGTGGTGCTCGCCTTCGTCTACCTGCCGGGCAGCTTCGGCGACCTGGCCAACTCGACGGCCGACTCCGACGGCAGCCCGCGGATCATCGCGGCCGCCGCCGTCGTCATCGGCATCGTGCTCGCCTCGATCATCCTCAGCCTCACCGGCTACTTCACCGGCACCGACTACCGCCCGGTCAAGGACGTCGGTCGCACCTCGCTCACCGGCGCGGCGACGGTCATCCTGTCCGGCATCGCGGTCGGCCTCGAGTCCGCGGTCTACACCGCCCTGGTCATCGGCGCGGCCGTCTTCGGTGCGTTCCTGATCGGCGGCGGCTCGGTCACCGTGGCCCTGTTCGCCGTCGCGCTGGCGGGCTGCGGCCTGCTCACCACGGTCGGCGTCATCGTCGCCATGGACACCTTCGGCCCGGTCTCCGACAACGCCCAGGGCGTCGCGGAGATGTCGGGCGACGTCAGCCCCGAGGGCGCGCAGATCCTCACCGAGCTCGACGCCGTCGGCAACACCACCAAGGCCATCACCAAGGGCATCGCGATCGCGACGGCCGTCCTCGCGGCCAGCGCGCTGTTCGGCTCCTACGTCAACACGATGGTGGAGTCCCTCGGCGAGGTGGGGGACCCCGGTGACGTGGGCAAGCTCACCCAGCAGTCGTTCAGCTTCGACATCTCGAACCCGAACATCCTCGTCGGTGCGCTGCTCGGCGCGGCGGTCGTGTTCCTGTTCTCCGGGCTGGCGATCAACGCCGTCGGCCGTGCCGCCGGGGCGGTGGTCTTCGAGGTGCGCCGCCAGTTCAAGGAGATCCCCGGGATCATGGAGGGCACCGGCCGTCCGGAGTACGGCCGCGTGGTCGACATCGTGACCCGTGACTCGCTGCGCGAGCTGGCCACGCCCGGCATCCTCGCGATCCTGGCCCCGGTGGCCGTGGGCTTCGGCCTCGGCGTCGGCCCGCTGGCCGGCTTCCTGGCCGGCGCGATCGCGACCGGCACGCTGATGGCGGTCTTCCTGGCCAACTCCGGTGGCGCGTGGGACAACGCCAAGAAGCTGGTCGAGGACGGCAACCACGGTGGCAAGGGCTCCGAGGCCCACGCCGCGACGGTCATCGGCGACACCGTCGGTGACCCGTTCAAGGACACCGCCGGCCCGGCGATCAACCCGCTGCTCAAGGTGATGAACCTGGTCTCGCTGCTCATCGTCAGCGCGATCGTGAAGCTCTCGGTGGGCGAGGACGCGAACAACCCGGTGCGCATCCTCATCGCGGTCCTTGCGTTCCTCGGCATCGTCGCCGCGGTCTACGTCTCCAAGCGCCGCTCCGCGGTGATCGGTGACGACGGGCCGTCGGCGACGCCGGCGACTCCGGCGACCGACCCGGCCGCCACCGCCTGACCCGGCACCACGACGCTGACCCGCCCGTACAGAACGGGCGGGTCAGCGCCATTTCGAGACGCCCTAGGCTGACGAGAGTGCGTGGGACCTCGGCCGACCTCCCGGCCCGGCTGCGCGAGGCGCTGCTCTCCGCCGGCTTCACTGTCGACGCGGTTCGCGAGCTGGTCGGCGACGTGGCGGACGCGGCGCTGCTGCGCAACGAGACCACGCCGGCCCTGCGGCGTACGGCGTCCGACCGGCAGCCGCTCGCCACGCTGACCCGGCTGTTCCTCCTGCAGACAACGGTCTCCGCAGCCGCCGTCGACGCCGCACTGCCCGGCCTGGTGGACCCGCTGGTGGCCGAGGGAGTGCTCGACCGGTCGGTCGGCGAGGTGGCTGCCCGCCTGGACGTGCGGCCCTACGCCACCGAGGACCGTGCCCTCTGGGTGGTCAGCGACCTCACGCCCGGGTTGGACGGCCTGCCGCAGCAGGTCGGCGCCGACCACGTGCTCGGCATCAGCCCCGCGTCGACGTCCCTGGCCCAGCTGACGACCAGGGCCGGGGTGGGCAGCAGCCTCGACCTCGGCACCGGGTGCGGCGTCCAGGCGCTCCACCTGGCCGCCCACAGCACGACCGTCGTCGCCACCGACGTGAACCGGCGCGCGCTCGGCATCGCCGCGTTCAACGCCGCACTCAACGAGGTCGGCGACCGCGTCGAGGTCCGCGACGGTTCCTTCTTCGAGCCGGTGCGCGGTGAGCGGTTCGACCTGATCGCCACGAACCCGCCGTTCGTCATCTCCCCGGCCACCGGCGAACGGCTGGTCTACCGCGACTCCGGACTCCCCGGCGACCGGGTCGTCGAGGACATCGTCCGGGCCGCGCCCCGCCACCTGACCGAGCGGGGCTGGTGCCAGGTGCTCGCCAACTGGGTGGTCGAGCGGCACCGCCCCTGGCACGAGCGGCTCGCCTCGTGGCTCGATCCCGGGGTCGACGCGCTGGTCGTGCAGCGCGAGCTCGTCGACCCGGCGGCCTACGTCGAGCTCTGGCTCAAGGACTCCGGGCACCACCCGGCGACGGGTGGCGACGCGGGGGACTACCACCGCCGCTACAACACCTGGCTCTCCTGGCTGGAGGAGCAGGGCGTCGAGGCGGTCGGCTTCGGCTGGGTCAACCTCCGCAACGGCGGCACCGGCCGGCACGACCTCTGGGACTGGCCCTACGACGTCGAGCAGCCGATCGCGCCCGCGGTCGCGGCCTGGGCGGACGCGATGATGACCCCGACCGCCGCGGACGCGCGGCTCCGGCTGCGCGAGGACGTCGTCCAGGAGACGATCGGTCCGGCCGGCGCCGAGGATCCGGAGACGATCGTGCTCCGCCAGCAGCGCGGCTTCCGGCGCGCCCGCACCGCCGACACCGTGGTCGCGGCCCTGGCCGGCGCGAGCGACGGCGACCTCCCGGTCGGCCCTCTGCTCGACGCGATCGCCGAGCTGCTCGACCGCGACCCCGCCGAGACCCGCGCGAAATACCTCCCGGTCGTCCGCGAGCTGGTGGACGAGGGATTCCTCGTCCGGGCGTGACTCAGCGCGCTGGTGTGATGTCCGTGTGCGCGAAGTCGTCGCCCTTGAACAGCAGCGGCTCGTCCAGGACCTTGGCCAGTGCGTAGACCATGCAGTCGCCGAAGTCGAGCTTCGCCTTCGATCCCGAGCCCCGGCCGTAAGTGGCATGCGCGTGCTGGGCAACCAGTAGGTGTTGGTGGGTGAAGTCGATCAACCGGATGCCCAGCTGCTGCAGCAGATCCATCAACCGATCGAGCCGGCCCGGTCCGAGCACGATGCTCAGCTCCAGCGCGTTCGGCGTCGGCATGCGGAGCGACTCGGCGTCGCGCATCGTCACCAGAAGCGCCTCAGCGTCTGGCTCACCCTTGACAATGGCCACGATCGCCGAGGTGTCGATGATCACCGGGGCAGGCCGTCGTGGTCGTAGATGTCGTCGTCAGTCAGGATCTGGTCCGTGCTGGCGTCGCGCGTCAGCCGCGCCAGCTGCGACATCCTTTCGACGTAGTCGTCCCGCACTCGGCGCTCGCGTTCGACCGCTTCCCGCAAGGCCATGCGAACGGCATTGGTCATCGACGTCTCGAGACGCCGAGCCAGCTCGCTGGCGAGGTCGTAGACCTCCGGGTCCTTGATGTTCAAGGTCGGCACGCGGTCGATTCTACCGTGGACGGTAGAAATCACGCGGCAGTCGCCGGCTGCGCCGACAGAGCCTGGTCGCGCACCCGGACGAGCCGGTCCGCCGGATCGTCGAAGCAGCGCATGCCCGCCACGCTGCCATGGATCTCCGGACGTCGTCGACGATCATCCACAGGCCGCCTCGGGGCACTCACGAGCCCGAGCCCGGTGCGGTCCGCGGACCCGTCGAAGGGGTTCGTGGCCCGCCCTCCGGGAATCAGATGTGGGTGGTACGCGCTACCGTGAGCGGCCGTGCCCCCCCGCCGGACGGTGGGATCGAGGCACGAGTCACGTGAGGAAGTAGCAGTCAGTTGGCACACAAGTTGGTGATCGTCGAGTCTCCGGCGAAGGCCCGCACCATCGGCGGATACCTCGGCCAGGGGTACGTCGTCGAGTCCTCCATCGGCCACATCCGTGACCTCCCGCAGAGCGCGGCGGAGACGCCGGCCAAGATCAAGGACAAGCCGTGGGGCCGGCTCGCGGTCGACGTGGAGAACGGCTTCGAGCCCTACTACGTCGTGCCGCGGGACAAGAAGCAGCACATCTCCAAGCTGCGCACGCTCCTCAAGGACGCCGACGAGCTCTACCTCGCCACCGACGAGGACCGCGAGGGCGAGGCGATCGCCTGGCACCTGCTCGACGAGCTGAAGCCCAAGGGCATCCCCGTGCACCGGATGGTCTTCCACGAGATCACCAAGCCGGCCATCCTCGCCGCGGTCGAAAACCCGCGCGACATCAACGAGGACCTCGTCGAGGCGCAGGAGGCGCGGCGGATCCTCGACCGCCTCTACGGCTACGAGGTCAGCCCGGTGCTGTGGAAGAAGGTCATGTCCGGCCTCTCCGCCGGCCGGGTCCAGAGCGTCGCCACCCGGCTCGTGGTCGACCGCGAGCGCGAGCGGATGGCCTTCCGCGTTGCGTCCTACTGGGACCTCGAGGGCACCTTCGACGCCGGCGCCGACAAAGAACCGCGGATGTTCCCGGGGCGACTGCACTCGATCGACGACGTCCGGGTCGCGGGTGGCTCCGACTTCGGCGACGACGGCCAGCTCAAGGACAAGAAGGGCGGCCGGGTCCACCTCGACCGCGCGGCGGCCGAGGGGCTCGTGCAGGCGCTGGCCGACACCCGCTTCGAGGTGCGCTCGGTCGAGGCCAAGCCCTACCGCCGCCAGCCCTACGCGCCCTTCCGCACCACCACGCTGCAGCAGGAGGCCAGCCGCAAGCTCGGCATGTCCGCCTCGGTGACGATGTCGGTCGCCCAGCGGCTCTACGAGAACGGCTTCATCACCTACATGCGGACCGACTCGACCACGCTGTCGAGCGCGGCGGTCGGTGCGGCCCGGTCGCAGGTGCGGGAGCTGTACGGCGCGGAGTACCTCCCGGACGCCCCCCGGGTCTACGCCAGCAAGGTCAAGAACGCCCAGGAGGCGCACGAGGCGATCCGCCCGGCCGGCGACCGGTTCCGCACCCCGGCGCAGGTGTC
>NZ_DASUFR010000011.1:0-3129 GCF_036274455.1 Nocardioides sp.
GACCGGCAGCTTCGGGGTGCCCGGCGCCCGGATCGCCCAGCGGGTGTCGCCGGTCACCCAGGCGACGTGCCTGCGCAGCTGGTGGACCCGGACAGCCAGCGGATAGAGGGAGGGGTGCCGCTCGGAGAGGCGGCGTCGGGCGAGCGTGCTCACGCCGGTGAGATGCGGCATCGTTCCCCCCGGTTGCGTGCCGGCCCCCGAGATTCGGCGGCAGAGGCGCAGTCTGGCAGACTTGCCGGTCGAGTCCTGCGCGCTGCGGACCCTCTCACCCGCGGCGAGGCAAGGCCCATCGGAGTCCCAGGTTCGGTGCCCCACACGTGCACCTGGTCTCCACCACCACATGACATTCGAGGAGACACCACAACAGTGGCCGTCAAGATCCGTTTGAAGCGCCTGGGCAAGGTCCGGGTGCCGCAGTACCGCATCGTCGTCGTCGACTCGCGCAAGAAGCGCGACGGCAAGGTGATCGAGGAGATCGGCAAGTACCACCCGAAGGAGGACCCGTCGTACATCAGCGTGGTCTCCGACCGGGCGCAGTACTGGCTCGGCGTGGGCGCGCAGCCGTCCGACGCGGTGGCCAAGCTCCTCAAGATCACCGGCGACTGGCAGAGCTTCAAGGGCTACAAGGGCACCGACGGCACGCTGAAGACCGCGGAGCCGAAGGCCGACAAGCTCGACGTCTTCAACAAGGCGCTCGCTGACGCGCACGGTGACGCCTCGGGCGATGCCGTGACCGCCAAGAAGACCGCCGCCAAGAAGACCGCCAAGAAGACTGCCGAGCCCGACGAGGCTCCCGCTGAGGAGGCCCCGGCCGCCGAGGCCGAGGCTCCCGCCGAGGCGGCTCCTGCGGACGAGGCGGCTCCGGTCGAGGAGACCGCGCCGGTCCCCGCTGATGAGACCCCTGAGGGTGCCGCCGACAAGGCCGAGGACGCCGAGGCCGCCCAGGCCGACGCCGAGAAGGCGGACGGCTGACCGTGCTTGCCGACGCGCTGGAGCACCTGGTCCGCGGGGTGGTCGACCACCCCGACGACGTGGTCGTGCGCGACAAGCAGCTCCGCCGCGGCTCGATCCTCGAGGTCCGGGTGCACCCCGACGACCTCGGCAAGGTGATCGGCCGCGGCGGGCGCACCGCCACGGCGTTCCGCACCGTCATCTCGGCCCTGGCCGGACCCGGCGGCGCGCGGATCGACTTCGTGGATGTCGACCGACGCCGCTGACGGCACTGACGGCCCCGCCGTCGAGGTCGTGGTCGGCAGGATCGGAAAGCCGCACGGCCTGCGCGGCGAGGTCACCGTCGACGTCCGCACCGACGAGCCCGAGCGGAGGTTCGCGCGCGGCAGCACGCTGCGCGCCGAACCCCCGCCGGGCTCTGCTTCGTCTCTTCGCTCCCTCACCGTCGCGTCCTCGCGCCAACACCAGTCGGTGCTCCTGGTGAGCTTCGAGGAGCTGACCGACCGGACGGTGGCCGAGGGCGCCCGGGGCATCGTCCTCCACGCGACCATCCCGGCCGGCGCGTCGCCGGACGACCCCGACGAGTACTACGACCACCAGCTGGTCGGCCTCGCGGCGTACGACGTGGACGGGACCGCTCTGGGCACCGTCGCCGGGCTCGTCCACGGCGGCGCCCAGGACCTGCTCCGCATCGACACCCCGGACGGCCGCGAGGCGCTGGTGCCGTTCGTCAAGGCGCTGGTGCCCGAGGTCGACCTGGCCGGCGGCCGGCTGGTCATCGCCGACCGGCCGGGGCTCGTCACGCCCTTCCCCGACGAGGAGGAGGCCGGCGGATGAGGCTCGACTACGTGACGATCTTCCCGGACTACCTCGACCCACTGCGCCAGTCGCTGAGTGGCAAGGCGGCCGACAAGGGGCTGATCGAGCTGCACGTCCACGACCTGCGGCAGTGGACCCACGACCGGCACCGCACCGTCGACGACGCCCCGTTCGGCGGTGGAGCGGGCATGGTGATGCGGTCCGAGCCGTTCGGTGAGGCGCTCGATGCGCTGGCCGTCGACGGGGCCACCGTCGTGGTCCCGACGCCGTCCGGTACGCCGTTCAGCCAGGCGCTCGCACGCGAGCTGTCCGGGCGGGAGCGGCTGGTCTTCCTGTGCGGCCGCTACGAGGGGATCGACCAGCGCGTCCTCGACCACGCCGACACCCGCGCCGAGGTGGTCGAGGTCTCGCTCGGCGACTACGTCCTCAACGGCGGGGAGGTGGCCGCGCTGGCCGTCACCGAGGCGGTGGTCCGGCTGCTGCCCGGCTTCATGGGCAACGCCGAGTCGCTGGTGGAGGAGTCGCACGAGGGCGGGCTGCTGGAGTACCCCGTCTACACCCGCCCGGCGTCCTGGCGCGGCCTCGACGTGCCGGCGGTCCTGCTGTCCGGCGACCACGCGGCGATCGCGGCCTGGCGGCTCGACCAGGCGCGGCAGCGGACGGCACGGCGCCGGCCGGACCTGCTGCACCCGAGCCAGGCGGCGACCTCCTGGGAGATCGTGCCCGCCCGGCCCGGCGACGCCGGCGAGCTGCTCACCCTGCAGCGCGCCTGCTGGCTGCAGGAGGCGCTGGCCAACGACAGCCTGACCGACATCCCGGCGATCCACGAGTCGCTCGAGGAGGTCCAGGAGTGGATGGCCACCTGGTCGACGTGGGTGGTGCGCAGCGAGGGCCGGCTGGTCGGGGCGGTCCGTGGCCGGCTGGAGGAGTCGGCGGACGGACCGGTCTGGGACATCGGCCGCATCATGGTCGCCCCCGACCTGCAGGGCCGGGGGCTCGGCCGCCAGCTGCTCGAGCACATCCAGGTGGTGGCCCCGCCCGAGGCGACGGCGTACGTCCTGTTCACCGGGGCGCGCAGCACCGCCAACATCCGGATGTACAAGAAGGCCGGCTTCCGGGTCCGCACCGACCTCGAGGCCCCGCCCCTGGCGGTGGTGCTCACCAAGGGCCGCTGAATACCCCGCGAGCTTCGACCCCGGCCCACGGCGACGCTCGCTGCGCTCGCACGCCGTGATTGGGCTGCTTCCCGCCCGCTGTGGCAGACTCTCACCTTGGCCCAGTGGTCGAAGGACGGCCCCGACAGCGCGTTCGGGGAGTCCGCGTGGGGCCCCTGCCACAGGGGAGGTCCGCGCCGCCGGC
>NZ_DASUFR010000012.1:0-3634 GCF_036274455.1 Nocardioides sp.
GCGCCACGCTCCTGGTGGGCGACCACGTGCACGACGTCGAAGGGGCGCGGGCCGCCGGTATCCCCAGCGTGTCGGTCCTGACCGGCGGCTGCACCGAGGAGGAGCTGGTCGAGGCCGGCACCGACGTCGTGCTCGCCGAGCTCACGGCGTTCCCGGGCTGGCTCGACGCGTTCGTCGCGGCCCGGGAGACGCTCGGGACCTGATCGGCCCCTTACCCGTTGGCGCCCGTTGGCGTGAGCCACCTAGGCTCTCGGTGCCCGCACCTGCGGCCCCCCGCGCAGCAAGAAGAGGACGAGACGTGCCCACTGGCAAGGTGAAGTGGTTCGACGCCGAGAAGGGCTTCGGGTTCCTGTCCCAGGAGGAGGGCCCCGACGTCTACGTGCACGCCGATGCCCTGCCCGAGGGAGTGACCACGATCAAGGCCGGCACCCGGGTCGAGTTCGGCGTGGCCCAGGGCCGCCGCGGCGACCAGGCCCTGCAGGTCCGGATCCTCGACAAGCCCGCGTCGGTGCAGCGCAACCAGGCGCACGCCAAGCGCAAGAACCCCGACGAGATGGCCACGATCGTGGAGGACCTGATCCGACTGCTCGACGGCGTCGGCGAGGCCTACCGCCACGGCCGGCACCCCGACCGCAGCACCGCGCGCCCGGTGGCCAAGCTGCTCCGCGCGCTGGCCGACGAGCTCGAGCTCTGAGGCCCAAGCACCAAGGCTCTCGGGGCTCAGCGCCGGCGCTGGACCGGCATCGGCTGGGTGTCGATGCCGGCCTGCTCGGCGCGGGCCTGCGCGGAGCGACGCCGGCGGCGGCGGAATCGCGGCGCGGTCGAGACGACGTAGAGCGCCCAGGCCGCGAGGGCGGCGAACGCTACGGTCAGGCCGAGCTGCGGTGGATCCAGGGGCAGCGCGATGCCGGCGAAGCCGCCGAGCACCCAGGCCAGCTGGCAGGTGGTGTCGCTGCGGCCGAAGGCGCTGGCCTGCACGTTGGTCGGGATGTCGCGCTGGATCGTCGCGTCGAGGGAGAACTTGGCCAGCGCCTGCCCGAGCCCGGCGACCAGGCCGAGCAGCGCCAGCGTCCACATCCCGTAGAACAGTGCCGCGAGCAGTGCCGCGGCCGCGTCGCCGACCAGCACCAGGACCACCGCCAGCGCCGGCGTGATCCGTCGCAGCAGGGAGGCGAGGACGGTGCCGAGCGTGCGGCCGATCCCGGCCGCCCCGACCACGATGACGATCATCACGCCGGGACCGAACGAGCTGTCCGGCCGCACGTGGGGGTTGCGGAGCAGGAAGGCGCCGAACATCAGCAGGAACCCGCTCAGGAACCACGGCCCGCAGTTGGCCCGCAGCGCGAAGGCCACCGAGCCGGGGATCCGGGTGCGTCGCCGGCCACGGCGCGACGTACTGCCCTCCTTGCCGCGCCAGGACAGCTCGCCCTCGCCCTCGGTGGAGTCGACCGCGTCGGGAAGCCTGATGGCACAGATCGTCGCGATCACGAAGAGCAGCGTCGCGTAGCGCAGCGACCACTCGGGCCCGGCCAGCGAGGCCAGGGCCGCGATCGGTGCGGAGACGGTGGCGCCGACGATGCCCGCCAGCGAGACTCGGCCGTTGGCCTTGACCAGGGTGAAGGTGGGCGGCAGCAGCCGCGGCACCGCCGCGGCCCGCGTGACCCCGTAGGCCTTGGACGAGACGAGCACCCCGAGCGCCGCGGCGAAGACCAGGGCCGAGCCGCTCTCGATGGAGGACGCGAGCGCCCAGCAGAGGAACGCGCGGACCGCCATCGTGGCGCCGATCGCCCACCGCCGGCCGTGCGCGAACCGGTCGAGGAACGGCCCGATCAGCGGCGCCACGATCGCGAACGGAAGCATCGTCAGGCCGAGGAAGAGCGCGACCTGGTCACGGGCCTCGCCCGACGGCACCTGGAAGAACAGGCTGCCGGCCAGCGAGATCGCCACCGCGGCGTCGCCCGCGGTGTTGAACACGTGCATCTGGATCAGGCGCGAGAGCCCGGACTCACCGGCCCCCTCGGCCTCCGACGCGCGGCGGGCCTTGTCCATCGTGAACCGGCTGGCCCGCGACGTGGCCTGGCCGACCCGGGCCAGCCCCCGGCCGAGCTTGCGAGCCCGGTCCGCCGCCGACACCGAGGGAGGGGCGACCGGCACCTCGTGCGGGTGCGGGTCCCGCCAGCGCTGGTCGTCTCCTGCCACGCCCCAATCCTGCCCCAACCTGACAGGTTCCCCACCGATCAGTAAGACTTGCGGCCGTGACCACCTCCGCCACCGCCACCGCTCGCCGCGGGAAGGCCGACTCCGCGCTCGTCGCGGCTGCCGACCTCGCCCGAGCGGCGCTGCTGGAGGACGTCGACGACCCCGCCGACGTCGGTGAGCACCTCGGCGCCGTCGCCGAGGGGGAGCGCGTGGTCACCCACCTGTTCGCGTGCGAGCGCCGGGGGTACGTCGGCTGGCGCTGGTCGGTCACGGTCACCCGCGCGAGCCGGCAGAAGTCGGTCACCGTCGACGAGGTGGTGCTGGTCCCGGGTGAGGAGGCCATCGTGGCCCCCGCCTGGGTCCCTTACCGGGAGCGGATCAGGCCCGGCGACCTCTCACCCGGCGACCTGCTCCCGGTCAGCGACGAGGACCCACGGCTGGTGCCGACCTACTCCTTCGGCGACGACCCGCTCGACACCGACGAGAAGGCCCAGATCCGCCAGGTCGCCCAGGACCTCGGCCTGGGCCGGGTTCGGACCCTGTCCCCCGAGGGACGCGACCTCGCGGCCCAGCGCTGGTACGACGGCGACGGCGGCCCCTACTCGCCGCTCACCCAGTCGGCCCCGCACCACTGCCGCAGCTGCGGCTTCCTGGTGCGCATCAACGGCCCGCTGAGCCAGACCTTCGGGGTCTGCGCCAACGGTGACGCCAACGACGACGGCCGGGTGGTGAGCACCGACCACGGCTGCGGTGCGCACTCCGAGGTCAGGCTGGCCAAGAAGCACGAGCCCCAGCCCCTCCCCGACCCGGTCTTCGACACCCTCACCGTGGACGACGTCGAGTCGTTCTGAGCTGGGCGCGCGAAGCGCACTCAGCTCAGGAGACTCGAGGTCGAGTCGTTCTGAGCAGGGCGCGCGAAGCGCGCTCAGCTCAGGAGACTCGAGGTCGAGCCTGTCGAGACCACCGCAGCCCGCGCTGGGACTCGATCACGGGCGGTGGGCTGGCGGGTGCCTTCGTTGCGGCGATCTCGACAGGCTCGATCAGCGGAGGTCGAGTCCGTGCCACTGTTGCGGCGATCTCGACAGGCTCGATCAGCGGAGGGCGAGTCCGTGCCACTGCTGCGGCGATCTCGACAGGCTCGATCGGCGGAGGTCGAGTCCGTGCCACTGCTGCGGCGATCTCGACACGAGTCCGTGCCACTGCTGCGGCGATCTCGACAGAGTCGATCGGCGGAGCTCAGCCCTGCTGCTCTCGGCGCTCCGCTCGCACGTGCCTGCGGCGCCGGCAGTACTCCAGCCCGAACAGCCCGAGGCCGAACCCGGCCAGGCAGGTCCACAGCCACCAGGTGCGGCCGGCGTCCTCGAGCCGGCTGTAGAACGGCAGCAGCGCCAGGAAGCCGACGAGCCACGCGAGGGTGCCGACCTCGACCGTGCGG
>NZ_DASUFR010000013.1:0-21438 GCF_036274455.1 Nocardioides sp.
GGCTCCCCAGTAGAGTTCCGCGGGTTGCGTCAGCAACAGCAGTGCGAGCCCCCGTTGTGTAGCGGCCTAGCACGCCGCCCTCTCAAGGCGGTAGCGCCGGTTCGAATCCGGTCGGGGGTACCACGTCGAAAGCCCCTCTGACCTGCGGAGACGCGAGTCAGGGGGTTTTCGTCATTTCGGGGCTCGAGGCCCTTGGGCAACACTTGGGCAACAGCAGAACCATCCCGGGCAACGGATCTCGCCGGCCTGGGTCGCCTTGCCCGCTCCGCGGCGCGGGCAGCGTCCATGGCGGCCGCGACCTCGTCGAGGCGGTCCTCGAACAGATGCCCGTAGGTGTCGAGCGTCATCGTGGCCGAGGCGTGGCCGAGCATCGTCTGCACGACCTTCACGTCGGCGCCGCTGGCGATGGCGAGGCTGGCCGCCGTATGGCGCAGCTCGTGCGGGTGCAGGTCGGGGATCCCGATCGCAGCCGCCGCTGCGCTGAAGGCGGTGCGGAACGTGGAGACGCGAAGCGGCTGGCCGTTGCGGATGCCGCCGAACACGAGGCCCTCGGGCTCCTTACCTGCGACCAGGCCAGCGAGATCCTCGACGAGGAAGCTCGGGATGGCGACCTCGCGACGCCGGTGCGACTTCGGGGGACCCCAGACGAGCCCCCTGCCCTGGACGGGCGTCACGGACGCGGCGATGACGGCGCGACCGCGCTGCAGGTCCAGCCGCTTCACCTTCAGCGCGGCCATCTCGCCGAACCGGACGCCCGTGTAGGCAAGGAAGAGCACGACGAGCCGGTACATCTCGTTGGTGCGGGTGTCGAGGTTGCTGTGCTTGCTTGCGTCGGCGGGGTAGCCCGCCGCTTGGGCCAGGTCCTCGACCTGGCTGTGGGTGAGATATCGCTGCTCGCCCTTGATCGGCCGCGGGAGGTTGACTCTGGCCGCTACGTTGCGGGTCAGCCGGCCGTCCTGCACCGCCATGTCCAGAATCAGGGACAGGACGCGGTGGACTTTGCGGACCGAAGCGGGGGACAGGGTCTGGCTCAGCTCGGTGACCCACGCCTGCACGTCGGAGTGCGAGACCCTTCCCAGAGGGACGTTGGCCCACGTCGGCTCGATGTGCTTGCGAATCACACCTGCGTACCGCTCGGTCGTCGTGGCGCTCAGGTGGGCCTGGCCCGCCATCCAGGTCCGAGCCCACTCCGCCAGAGTGACCCGGGCCAGAGCCGGGTCGACGTAGCTGCCTGAGTTCTTCGCTGACTCGACGTTGGCAAGGAAGCGCTGCGCGTCCGTGCGGCGATCGAAAGTCTTGTTGCGCTGAGCGCCTGCCGGCGTCCGGTAGTGGACGCGGTAAACGATCTCGCCCTTGCGCTGGCGCCTCTCGATGCTCGCCATCGTGCCCTCCGTGCCGTGATTCTCTCAGGCGAAGGTGGGGTCGCTGGACTGCTGCTTCTGCTCTTGGATCCAGGCGCGCAGGTCGCCGATCGTGGTGACCAGATGCCGTCCGATCTTGAAGAAGGGCGGTCCGTCGCCGCGCTGGCGCCACCATCGGAGGGTGTTGACCGGGACGCGGAGGATCTCGGCGACCTCCGGCAGGGTCAGGAAGTCCTCGTCGTTGCCGACCGGGATCGATGCTGTCTGGATCATCGTCGTGGTTCCTCTTGTCCAGGCGAAGCCGATCTCCGCCGACTACCTTTCAATAGCAACGTCAACTCGGGGGAGTCGGTCATCTCCGGTGGGCTCAATTCCGGGTAGCGGCTGTTCGCCTGCCAGGTGTTGCCCTATACAGCTCTCCCATGTCGACGATGGCGTTGGCGAGGCGAGCGAGCTGCTCGAGGTTCGACTCGTGGCCGTTGAGAAGGACATCCGCGGACTCGACCTCACGGCCGGCCGGATCTGTCGTGACGAGCAGGACGAGTTCGATCGGCTCGCAATATCTAGGTTCCTCGTCCTGTCCCTGCTTGCCTGTGGGATCGGCGACGGTCACCTGTGTTTGGTGGACGCAGCGCCCTTCGTTGTCCCAGAGTCGCGAGGCGTGTTCGTCGGCGGTGAGCTGGCACCAGGTGGGGCAGGTGATCTCGACCATGGCCGATCCGCTCCGGATCGCGTTGTTGGGGTTAGGAGATGATTCGTTCACGGTGATCGTGCCTCCAGTGCACGTGTGCCGAGGCCTCGGTCGGTGTTACAGCACCGGCCGGGGCCGCCCCTGATTTGGTCAGGGCTACCATCACGCTGCCCCAGAGCGTGAGGTGATCAGCTCAGGATCGGCGAGTCCTGTGGATGACGGGTCCTATCCACAGGAGCAGGTCCCGGAGGTCCTCGTTCCCAGGTTCTGACAGGAACCCGCCACCGTGCCACGCCACGGTCACGGCCCTGTCTAGAGCATCACGCCGAAAAGCCGTACCGCGATGTCCGCTTCGGGAGGCCCTGCGTTGCCTCTCACCACTCAGAAGACAAGACGAGCGGGACGCATGCTACGGGGCTTCGTAGGCCGGTTTGTCCCGCTGGACGGTCGGCGGCGGGAGCGCGGTGTGCAGGGTGGGATGAAGATCTATCGGGGGTCGCCGGTGGCGGCGCGGTGCTATGTGGAGGCCGACCGGGCCCGGGTCGATGACTACTACTTGGCCGAGGGCACCGGGCTCGCGAACCGGCACGTCGCCACCCCGGATGGTGTGGTGCAGCGGGCGGCGATGGACGGGGACACCTATGAGCGGTGGGTGGCGGGGTTCGACGTCGAGACGGGGACCTTGAGGGACCGCAAGCGGGCGGACGGGGACGCGGTGCGGTTCGTCGAGGTGGTGATCAATGGCCCGAAGTCGTGGTCGTTGGCCGCTGCGGTGCATCCGGAGATCGCGCAGGCCTACGACGCGGCGCAGGGCCGGGCGGCGGTCGAGATCATCGGCTGGCTCGCGAAGCACGCGACGACCAGGATGGGGCCACAGAACCGGCAGGTCCAGGTCCCGGTCGAGGTGCTCGAGGCCGTCGTGGTGGCGCACCAAGCCTCTCGGGCCCGGGACCCGCACCGGCACCTGCACCTGCAGGTCAACACCCGGGTCTGGGCGCACGGGGCGTGGAGGGGGCTGCACACCGTCGGGGTCCGCGACAGCCTGGCCGCGATCAACGGCATCGGTACCGCCGCGATCGCCTGCGACCCGCAGTTCCGCGCCGCCCTGGCCAGGTACGGGTACCGGATCGACGGCCACTCCGAGATCGCCGAGCTGGCGCCGTACGTTGGGGCCTTCTCTGCGCGGGCATCCCAGATCACCCGGACCATGGACCGCTACGAGGCCCAGTGGCGGGGCGCGCATCCGGGTCAGGAGCCCGGCCCGCGGGTGCGGCAGCGGTGGCACGCCGGGGCGTGGGCCGAGGACCGCCCCGACAAGATCACCCCCACCGACGGGACCGAGCTCACCCGGGCCTGGGTCGAGCAGCTGCATGCCCTGGGGTTCCGCCCACCGCTCCTGGACAGGCCGTTGCACTCGACCCCGATTGGGGCCCTGGACCGGGACCGGCTGGTCGACGACGTCCTGGCCCGGCTCGGCGCGGCCCGATCGGCCTGGAACGCCGCCGATATCCGCGGCGAGGTCGAACGCACCGTCGCGGCCGCCGGCGTGATCGCCGCGGGCCCGGTGCGGGCCGAGCTCACCGAGGACCTCACCAGCCGCGCCCTCGAAGCTTGTGTCCCGCTGCTCGCCCAGCCCGATCCCACCGACGTGCCCGAGCATGTCCGCAACCTGACTTCGGACGCGGTGCTTGAGGTTGAGGCCGACCTCACCACCCGGCTCACCAACCGCGCCCAGGCGCCGGTGACCGGGGGTCACGCCTGGCCCTCTGACCTCAAGGGCCTGGACCCGACCCAAAAGAAGATCGCCCGAGCGATGGCCGGCGACTACCAGCTGCTGGTGGTCGAGGGAGCCGCCGGCGCCGGGAAGACCGCCACCCTGAAAGCGGCCGCCCGGAGCCTGGTCCTCAGGCCGCGCGGCGGGAGCCTGACCGTAGTCACCCCGACCCGGAAGGCCGCCCAGGTCGCCAGCACGGCGCTGGAGACCGCACAGGCCCTCACCGCGATGCAGCTCGCGTACGCGCACGGGTTCCGCAAGGACCCCCAGGGCCGCTGGAGCCGCACCGACCAACGCCCCCAGATGCTCGAACCCGGCTACCTGTGGCGCGGCAGCGTGCTGTTGGTCGACGAGGCCGGGATGCTCGACCAGAACACCGCCCACGCGCTGCTCACCATCGCCGACGAAAACCGCGCCCAGGTGGTGCTGATGGGGGACCGCCACCAGCTCCCCGCCGTCGGCCGTGGGGGAGTGCTCGACCTCGCCGTCCGCTGGACCCCACTAGAGGCCCACCTGTGCCTGGAGACAGTGCACCGCTTCACCGACCACGACTACGCCGCCCTGACCCTGCTGATGCGCACCGGTGAGCGTCCCGGTGAGGTCTTCGACACCCTGGCCGGCCGCGGCCAGATCATCCTCTACCCCTCCGAGGTCGAACGACTCCACGCCCTCAGCACCCTCGATGCCGCCGAGATGGGGCTGCTGGTCGCGGACAGCAGGGAGCAGGTCGCAGCCCTGAACGCCGCCACCCGAGACCACCGACTCACCACCGGCCATTCCGACCCGACACGCTGGCTCACCACGGACGCCGGTGAACGGATCGGGGTCGGCGACCTGATCGCCACCCGCCGCAACGACCGCGACCTCGACATCGCCAACCGCGACACCTGGACCATCACCGCCATCGGCGCCGACGGCACCCTCCGCCTCCGGCGACACACCCGAAACCGGGTCGACAGGCGTTCCGGTGAGTGTCGTGGTGAGCGGGCAGGTGAGCGCACCATCCCCGCCGCCTACGCCCGGCAACACGTCGAGCTCGCCTACGCCACCACCGCCCACGGCGCCCAAGGCGAGACCGTCAACCGAGCCCACCTTGTCATCGGCGACCACACCAGCGCCGCATCCGCCTACGTGGCCATGACCCGCGGTCGACATCGCAACACCGCCCACCTCGTCGCCACCAGCCTCGACCAGGCACGCCAGCGATGGATCGAGGTCTTCACCCGAGACCGCGCCGACCTCGGTGCCACCCACGCCGCCAACCTCGCCGCCGAAGACATCGAGCGCTACGGGTCGATGGCACGGATACAGGCCGCGGCGCTCAGGGCTCGGCGAGCACCCGAACCGCAGCCACAACCGGCGAACCTCTCGGAGCACCGCGGATCGGGACCAAGCATCGGACCCTGACGCGCGCCGGTCGGGCTCCGCCCGCAGAGCATTGTCGGGCTACGCCCGCACGGCGGTCGGGCGGTGCCTTCAACTGGTGGCGGGTGTGGCTTCGCCATCTCCCTCCGCAGCCTTGGCCGCGTCGCGAGCCTCGCCCTTATCGGTGAGAACGGAGTCGATGACGATGAGAGCGCCTCCGAGCACGAGTGCAGAGATCGGTACGGGCAGCCTCGTTCGCCGAACGGCTGTCGTGGCGGCCAGCATCACGGCAGACCACGACGAAACCGAGGTCGCGAACGGCACCGTGGCGCGCTTCCATGGCTCATCCGAATCGGGGAGGACGGTGAAGATCTGAAGTCCTGGCCGGTTGAGGAACCAGCCTCCGGTGAACCCAGCGAGCAGGATCGGCCAACGTTTGGATGGGTCAGGTGCGAGGCAGGCCACCGTTACACCGACGCCCCGGACCACTGCTCCCGATCGCACCTTCATGACCGCCCCTTCCGGGTCGAATCGTCCCGTTCGACCCCATCGAGGGGCAAGAGGCGCAGACCCATCATCGGTTGAGGGAGCGCCGCCCGACCTTCAGGCACGACCGCGCGCCCAGCGGGGGGTCGGGCGTGTCGTCCGACTTCTTCCGCATTTGCCTGGCGCGCGGCTCACTCGCCGCCGGCCACACTTGTGCGACCTGGTTCTCTGCGAGGAGGCTGGGCTGATGGCTCGAAGGCCACTCCGGTGCCGCCTCGGCTTGCACAAGTGGGGACCGCAGCACGACTCTGAGGGCGAGCGATACTTCGGCTGCGTGCGCTGCCACAAACGCACAGACCCAGGGGCGATGCTTCCGCCCGGCGTGTTCGGAGGCTAATTCGTCTTTCAGCGGTCCGCGCTCAGTCCCATCGCACCAGTGGCTGACGGCGCGTTGTGGGCGGATCGACGGCATTCCGTATGGCTCCATCGCGCGTCGGAGTACAGCCCATAGGCACAAGCAAACGTGTCACGCGGCGGCCGGACAGCGGCAGATTCGCGCACTCGCTGCCGAAATCGTCAAGACCCGATCGCGTCGTCAAGCATGGTCCTGTGGTCGAAGTCCGGCAGCCTCCGTTCCGCGACCCACCTTGCCGGCATCGAGACATTCGGTCGCCTGGCCCCCGGTGGTCGTCATTGCAAGGAGAGTCGTATGCGCATGCTGCGCAGCTCGGTGTCCAGACAAGGGAGGCTCTGGGGGTAGCGGGTAGTGTTGGCGGCAATCAGCTACCGAGCCGGGCTCGCCGAGTTCGCGAGGGCAGCGCGAAGGGTGGACGTCATGACGACGTCACCAACGTCCCGCACATCCTCCACCGCGAAGCTCGCCCGGGTCCCACTCCGCCTTGAACTGAGGCCGCTGGGCGTCCCCGGACACGTGGACGGAGGGTGGTGGCCACAGTCGCGGGACCTCCAGATCGAGGCGGCAGACCTCGTGGACCACTTCCCGTCCCAAGTGGGTCGCATCAATCGACTGTTGTTCTCCCGGCCCGACTGGGACGACGGTGTGATCGAGGGTCGTGGCCTTCGCCGCATCCAAGCCGCCCGCGGACCGGTCAAGGTCGGCTCGTTCCCCAGCGACGACACCCATCAGATGGTCCTGACCATGGCCTCTGGCCGACTACTTCGGCTCCTCGTCGTCTCCTCGGACACCGGTGACTCCGAAGCGAACCGACTGCTCCAGGAATCCTCCGCCGAGGCACCTCCCGGGCGCTCGACCGCGATCAACCGGACCTGAGCGGTGGCCTACCTGATGCTGTACGGCGTGGGCTGGACCCAGCGGTGGCGCATGGTGGAAGGCAGCGCCACCGCAGTCGCTCGCGAACTGGACAGCCTCGGCCGCGAGGACATCGGCCACCTGCGCGTCATCGACCCGGGCACCGATGCAGAGACCACGCTGGTGGTCGCCTGGCGGCACGTCGTCTCGGCGGTGATCCTGGACGCCGACCCGGACCACGTAGACCACACCGCGCCGGGCCAGTATCCGTAGCCGTCGCTGACACGTGCTCGGAAGGCACGACTCACCAGACCCACAACCCCCTGATCGGCCTCGACGCCGGTCGGGGGTTGTGCCCTATCCAGCCAGGGTCCGGCCACATCGAGGGCGGCCGCAGGACGGCCCAGGAGGTTGGCTTCGGGCTGCCGAGGCGAATCATGTCTCAGGGTCCCGAGGGTAGGTTGGAAAGCAACCAGACTGCCAAGCCAGAACTTCATCAAGGGCAGAGCGAAGGGTGGCCGTCATGGCAACCTCCCCAGACGAGTCCATCCGACCCCCCACCGCGACCCAGCGAGTCACTCTCCGTCTCCGGCTGGACAACGGGTACCAGTCCGGCCCGGTCGATGGGGCTTGGTGGCCGCAGTCCCGTGACCTGCTAGCCGAGGCCGTCGACCTGGTCGAGAACTTCCCGCACCCTCTCAATCGGATCAGGAAGCTGCTCTTCTCACGACCCGACTGGGACGCCGATGGACGCGCAGCCGGCACGCGGCACGTCCACACTCGGCGAGGCTCAGTCGAGATCGGCTCGTTCCCGAGCGACGACACCCATCTGATGGTCATCACGATGCGATCCGGTCAACGGCACCGACTTCTGGTCATCCCCAGTGAGACGCCACCCGAGACCGCGGCCCGAATCATGGAGGAAGCGGCAGACGAACGGAACACCCACGGGCCGGCTGCTCTATTGGAGCTGATCGGCCCAGACCAGAGCCACATCGGCTTCGACAGCTGGAACCACCACTAAAGGTGGGCACGTCACACCCGCCCCGGACGACGCTCGGCCAGGAAGAGAAGCCCATGGACCCGCCGCACCGTCCCGCACGGAACGAGGCGCCACTCATCGCCTTGCTGTACGACGTCAACCGCGCCAGATACGCGTACCGCGCCGGTCGCGGCAAGCCAGTCAACCCCACCAACCGGTCAGAACAGGTGGATCGCGCTGCTCTCCTGGCGAAGGCCATGGAAGCATACGCAGACGCGGCCGCGACTGCGGGAATCCCGCTCCCGTACCGATATCGCGACGAGTTGCGTCTCTACCAGGCCATGACCCGTGATCCACACAATCCGCTCCCGACTCCAAAGGCCAGTCAGAACTGACCCATTCTTCCCGGCTGGACCCAACCATGAGTCTGAGGTTCCACCGGAGTTCACCCGTACCAGCCTGACAAGCACGGCGCCTGATAGAACGCGCGCGGCCCGACGAGCCGACCGACTATCGCCCGACCACACCGCCGTGCGGGCGGAGCCCGACCCGTGCCGCCGGGCTGCACGGGCTACCGCCGACGGGGTGCGCCCCGTTCCCACCAGTCGATCGTGGCACCCTCTGCGATTAGCGGGGCGGTGAACTCAGCGTCGGAAGCGTTGCAGAACTTCCACGGTCCCTTCGCTGCACGGCTGTATTGGAAGATGATGTGATCGCTTTGGAACGCGTCCAGCTCGCCACGGCGGAGTCGGACGACGGCGTCCTCGACGTGCCCGACCAGCTCAACCAACTGGCCGCATGGTACGCCGCGAGGCTGTCGGGTGCGGTCTGCCGTTTCGAAGGGTTGGCCATGCAAGCGAGGTTCTGAAATTTCGCGGTGCACTGTGTTGACCACCGGCCGGCGGCCAGTCGGGCAGGCGCGGTTATGGCGGTGCCAATGCCGGGTTGGGGCAACACTGGGGCAACACGAGGTCCGCATATCATCACTAATTGGCATTGACGATCAACTAACTCGAATCGTCTCTGACCTGCACAAACGCCAATTTTCGGCTACTGCTCCTCGCCGGCCGAACCCTCTCTCAAGGCGGTAGCGCCGGTTCGAATCCGGTCGGGGGTACCACTCCGAAAAGACCCTCTGCCGGCGCGCTGCATCTGCGGAGCCTCATCAGCCGGGCGGCGCAATCGGAATCGCGCGAGATGCGCGCGCACTGACCGCTCGACCAGCTCGCGCAGGACGGCCAGGTCGATGTCGGCCAGCTTCTTGATGTAGAGCTTGCTCACACCGGTCTTGCACCGCATTGTCGGCGTCCGGGCGAGGATGATGTGGTGCAGATCCGCCTGGGCCGCCTTCGCGGAGGATCTCGGGCACCAGGTGCCGATCTCCCTCGGCGATCCCCATCGCGAGGGCGAGCACGGGGACCAGGCCGCCATCTGCGACAACGCCGCTGGTGCAGCCCGGCCGGCGCTGCGGCGTGCGGAGTCTGCGAGCTGTTGGCCGCTACGGCTGTGGAGGCCGATACGGGTCGAAGCGGGAGGGCAGGTTGGCCGGATCGCTGACCAGCTGGTCGATGGGGAATCGCGGGGTCGGGGGCAGCGGTTCGAGACCGTCCTCGGCCCAGCCGACCCTGATCAGGACCTGCGGGAATGCCGCGCGCTTGAGGAGTTCGTCGCGCAGGATCTCGCGAGTCCGGTCGACCTCGACCGCCTGGCTCAGGGTCATGCTGGCGAGACCGTCCATCGCGCTCTGGAGGAGCACCGCGCTCAATGCCTCGCCGGCGCCGAGCCTGGACGCGCGGTCGTCGGAGGCGCTGCAGATCACCAGCAGCGCGTCGTAGGGTGGCTCCTCGCTCGGGTAGGCATCGGCCAGGATGCCGGACGGGAACCGAGTCCCGGCGCCGCGATCGCCGACCGGCGGCGGGTGCCGCACCAGGTTCGCGAACGGGATGCCTTGGTCATCGGTGCGCTCCACCCATGCCTCAAGCTCGTCCAGGTAACCCGGATCCCGCCGCTGTGCCGCGTCTGCGGCATCTTGCAGGTTGAGTAGCAACGCCCGGGCCGGGGCTGATGTCACCGCGACGGCCTGTGCCCGGCACCGGACCGCGGCCGCCAACAGCCGTGCCACCTCTCCGCGGCCCACCGGCCACGAGGCCATCCGACGACGGTCCGTGCGGCGCCGAAGCAGCGCCTCCAGCTCGTGCCGAGCCTGCGCCGTCGACGGCCCTGGCGCAAAGGTGACATCCGCGAGCTGTGCGGCGTTGTCGGGGTTGGGCATCCGGTGGATCCTCGCCTCCCAGCCTGCCGCCGCAGCCGCGACGCTCAGGTGATGCAGTGCCGCGCCACAGCTGAGCATCAGGTCACGACCATCCGGATCCGCGTGCTCCAGTTGCTTCTCGCGGTCGGCGAACAGCGTCACTCGGTCATCGTCGACGCACCAGAACCACGGCTGCGTGTTGTGCACCGAGGGGGCTCGGCCCGCGTGTCGCAGAAGCTCGACGACCGGTGCCCGCGGTGCTGCTTCGACACCCATCGCCACGCCTCCTCGTCTCACTCCGATGTGGAGCATCACACTCCGGAATGCGCACGATCGGCAGGGCCACAAGTCCCCCGACCCGGGACCTTGGTCGGTGCTGTCCCCGTCAGGCGTTCAGCTGCAGACGGGGGGCGAGCCGACTGCTCGACGTGGTCTGCGCGCAAGAGGTCGCACAGCAGCCGGAACTCGGTCCGCGCGTGCTCGTCCATCGCGTCCGCGAACGATGCCGAGAAGTAGTGCCGCCACAGCGGGTCGAGGATCCGGCCCGGTCCGGGCCAGCCGGCGGCGATGGTGTGGCACAACGTGACGCCGGCTTCGTCGGCCTCCAGTCGCACGATGACCCGGATCGGGAGCCGCACGCCCCACCGGCGTAACCGCCAGACGACCCTCGCGCCGGGCACCGCCTCCACCACCTCCGCGGCCATCGACACACGTCGGGACCCGACCAGCTCGTCCATCCACACCAGGTCGCCCACGTGGTCGTCGCCTGGAGCGGGACGGGTGACGTGGAACTGGAGGTGGGTGCCGGGCCACCAGGCCCGGTAGGTGTCGTCACGAGGGTTGAGCAGGAAGTCGGTGATCTGCCGCGCGGTGACCCCGTCGAGGTGCATCCGGGACTGCAGGCTGATCACCGTCGCCCCCTTCTCGGTCGGGACGACCCCGAGTCCACACCCCAACGCCGGCGGGGAACAGGGGACAAGGTCACCGCACGCAGGACGGAGGCCACACGGCTGGGTGTCGAACGAAAGCGCCGGTCACAGGTCGTTTCCCGCGTAGGAGAGGTTGAAGCTCTTGTTGGTCAGCGGGAAGTCGGGAACGATCGTGTCCTGGAGCGCGACGGGCAGCGCGGGCCAGTTGAGGAAGGACGGGTCGACGATCTTGAGGCGGCTGACCCGCCGTTCGGGGTCGAGCTCGACCCGGTGCGCGATGGTGCCGCGCCACCCCTCGGCGAGCCCGGCCCCCGAGGAGGGCCGGCCTGTGACGGACGGTTCGCCTGATCCGGTCTCACCCTGGGTGAGGCGGCCGAGCAGCTCGCCGAGCAGGCGTGCCGAGGCCTGGAACTCGTCGGCACGCACCAGGAACCGGGCCATGACATCGCCGTCGGTGTGGGTCACCGGCACAAGCCCGGCCGTGTCGTCGCTGAACGGGTGGTCGAGACGGGCATCAAGAGCGACCCCGCTGGCCCGGGCGGCGTAGCCGACGACCCCGATGTCTCGGACCTGTTCCGCGGTCAGCACCGCCGTGCCGGTGAACCTGTCGTTGACCACGGTGTGGTGCAGGGCGAGGTCGACGATCTCGCGGACGTCGGCGGCGATCTCCTCCAGCTCGGCTGCGGTGGGGAGCCCGCGCAGCCGTACCCCGCCCGGGACCACCGCGCCGCGGAGCAGCCGGTGCCCGGTGACCCGGGCGTTGATCCGGAGCAGCCGCTCCCGCACCCGGAGCGCATGGGCGTTGAGCAGCCCTTGCCCGGCGTCGTTGCACAGGGCCCCGATGTCGGTGACGTGGTTGTAGAGCCGCTCCAGCTCCAGGAGTGCTGCCCGGGCCGTGTTCGCCGAGGACGGCACCGGCCAGTCGAGGGCCTGCTCGAGGGCCATGCAGAACGCCAGCGTGTGGCCGACCGCAGTGTCTCCGCAGATGCGTTCGACGAGGGGGAGTACGTCGGCCGCAGGGCGGCCCTCGGCGAGCTTCTCGACGCCCCGGTGGACGAACCAGAGCCGGGCCTTCAGCTTGAGGATGGTCTCGCCCACCACGGAGAGGCGGAAGTGGCCGGGCTCGATCAGCCCGGCGTGGATGGGGCCGACCGGGATCTCGTAGACCCCCGGTCCCTCCACGGTGAGGAAGGGGTAGGGCTCGTCGGTCGACCCGAACTCCGGCGGTTCACCGGCGTCGCCTCGCATGGGGTACCAGCCCCGAGGCCAGTGCTGGTGGCGCACCAGCCGCGCGGGCAGTGGGTGGTCGAGAGGTGTCACGCCGTACAGGTCGCGTATCTCACGCTCGAACCGCCCGGCACTGAAGGAGACCGAGGCGAGGCTGGGGATGGCTGGCGCCTCGCGGTCGGTGCTGAGCACGATCTCGACCCGGCGGTCGGGCCGGGCAGCGACGAAGAGATAGACGATGCGGTAGCGGTCGAGGTCCTCGTGTGCGGCCATCAGCGCCAGTCGGTAGCCGTCGGCCAGCAGCTCGGACACCCGCGGCGCGAGCTGGGCGGCGATGACCTCCTGCTGGCCCGTACGAGTGGGCGGGGTCACCGGTTGCCCCCGATCAGGCTCGCGGTGTCGAGCAGCTGGTCCAGCGGCCAGGCAACGACGCCCAGCACCACCAGCGCCACGAGCCCGGTCACCAAGGGTGCCGAGGAGCCCACCGGCGCCGCGTCGCCCCGGTCGGTCACAGCAGGGGCCGGCGAACCCGACCCGAGGATCATCGGCACCAGCAGGACCGCGATCGCGACGAAGACGACCACGAGCAGAGCCAGGGCGACCGCGATCACCCACGCGAGCCCGGCGTCGGCTGCGGCCCGCGCGAGGCCGAGCTCGCTGACGAAGAGGCTGAACGGCGGCAGCCCTAGGAGCGCCAGGAACCCGACGCCGAACGCACCGGCGAGCACCGGCCGCCGGCCGAGCAGCCCGCGGACCTCGGCGATGCGGGTGGTGCGCTCGGAGACGAGCACCTGGCCGGCGCCGCAGAAGAGCACCGCCTTGCCGAGCCCGTGTCCGAGGATGTGGAGCAGGCCGGCCGCGATGGCCAACGGCGAACCGATGGCCAGACCGACCACGACCAGCCCCATGTGTTCGATGCTGGAGTAGGCCAGCAGCCGCTTGTAGTCGCGCTGGGCGATGATCAAGGAGGCGGCCAGCGCCAGCGAGCCGAGTGCGATCGCGAGGAGGAGGGTCCGGACCATCGCGGGCGGGAGGGCCTGGACGGCGATGACCCGGTATCGGATCAGGGCGTAGACCGCGACCGGCAGCAGCACCCCCGACATCAGGGCCGAGACCGGGGCGGGCGCCTGTCCGTGTGCGTCCGGGAGCCAGCTGTGCAAAGGGATCATGCCCGCCTTGGCGCCGAAGCCGAGGACGAGCAGGACGAAGGCGATCCGCATCACCCCCGGGTCCAGCTCGTCCGCGTGCACGGACAGCTGGCTCCAGTCCAGCGCACTGGTGGAGGGGATGGCTGTCTGCCGGGCCGCGTAGTAGACGAGGATCGTGCCCAGGTAGGCAAGGGCGATCCCTACCGAGCAGATCAGCACGTACTTCCAGGTCGCCTCCACCGAGCCACGGCTGCGCCGGTGGCCGACCAGGAACGCCGTCACGATCGTGGTGGCCTCGACCGCCGCCCACAGGACGCCGAGGTTGTCGGCGAGGACGGCTAGGACCATGGCGGCGAGGAACGCGGGCACCAGCGTTGCGTAGCGGCGCAGGTCGGTGCCGGTGACCTCGCCCGAGGCGATCTCGCCGGCCACGAACGTGACGCTGGCCCAGGTCGCGATCACCCCGACCGATCCGATCACGATGAGCATCACGGCCGAGAGCGCATCGACCCGCAGCACCGAGCCCGCGGTGAGCGCGTCGCCGTCGACGGTCAGCACCGCCGCGCACACCCCACTGGCCAGGATCACGAGGGCTGCTGCCACCGTGACCCAGGCCGCGGCTGGGCTCGACCCGCGCCGGAGCCAGGCGACCACGACGGCGACCAACGGCGCGACCAACGGGGCCGCGATCACCAGACCATCCACCGGTTCCACCTGTCTCAGTCCCTCAGCTGCCTGAGGTCGTCGATGTCGGTGTCCCCGAACGTGGACCGGAGCCGAGCGGTGAGCACCTGCAGGATCAGCACCACGAGCAGCAGGTCCATGGAGACCGCCAGCTCGACGATCACCGGCACCCCGGCGGTCACGAGGAACGCCGTGGCGGCGATGCCATTGTCGAGCAGCAGGAACCCCACCACCTGGGAGAGCGCGCGGCGCCGCGTGGTCAGCATGAAGAACCCCAGCAGCACCATCGCGATCCCGACCGGGACGGCTTGTGTCGTCGCCGTCGGGTCGAGCTCGACCAGGGGGCGGCTCACCGCGTAGGCAAGCAGGGTCAACAGTGCCGCGGCCAGCAGGGACGCGGGCACGTTGACCAGTGGCTGGGTCTCGCGGGCCGCACCGCCGTCGGCCAGGGCCCGCCGCAGGACGGCCGGGAGCACGCCGCCCTTGAGCACCAGCACCACCGCGGCGATGGCGTACAGCTCCACGCCGTCGTCGCGGGTGCCCAACAGGGTGGCCATCGCCGCCAGCAGCACGCCCTGCAGGGTGAGCAGCACGATCAGCGCCGAGAGCTGGCGCCGCCACAGCATCAAGACCGACGACAGGAGCAGCGCCCCGCACACGAGGTAGAGCAGCTGTGCATAGACAGATGTGGACACCGGCTACCCCTGGGCTCTCAGGTGGTCGTTCATGCGCGCTCTCATGCCAGGAAGAAGGACGAGGAGACGGCCAGGACGCCGAAGAGGAACGAGCCCGCCAGCAGCTCGGGCACCCGGAACAGCCGCCACTTCGCCATGAAGACCTCGGCGGCGGCGAGGACGGCCCCGAGGACCCCGACCTTGACGACGAGGACGAGGCTCCCGAGGGCCAGGGCGGCCGGCCCGGCCGTGGTGGCGACGCCCCACGGCACGAAGAGGCTGCCCCACAGGCCCAGCAGGACGGCCAGCCGGATGGCCGAGCCGAGCTCGATGATCGCCAGGTCGCGCCCGGCGTACTCCAGGATCGTCGCCTCGTGGATCATCGTGAGCTCCAGGTGGGTGCTCGGGTTGTCGACCGGCAGTCGGCCGGCCTCGGCGACGACCACGATCCAGAGCGCGACGGCGGCGAGCAGGGTGGCGGGCGAGAGGACGCTCGCCGGAGCCTGCTGGCCGTGCTCGACGATGCGGGCCAGGTTCGACGACCCCACCCGGACCGCGAGCGCGAAGCCCGCGACCAGCAGCGTCGGCTCGGCCAGGGCGGCGATCGTGACCGCGCGGCTGGACCCCATGCCGCCGAACGCGGACCCGGTGTCGAGGCCGGCCAGGGCGAGCACCACCGAGCCGAGCAGCAGCAGCGACACCACGGCGTACAGGTCGACCACGCCGTCGAGAGGGGAGGTGGTGGCGACGAAGGGAGCGGCGCTGGCGATCAGCAACAGCGAGCTCAGAACGACGAAGGGTGCCGCGGTGAAGACGACGGTGGCGCCGTCGGGGGCGATCGGCTCCTTCCGCAGCTGCTTGCGCAGGTCGCGCCACGGCTGGCCGAGTCCCGCGCCCGCGCGTCCCTCGAGCCGGGCCCGGACCTGACGCATCAGGCCGATCAGCAACGGCGCGCCCACCACGACGACGCCCACCTGCAGGACGGCTCCGAGGACGCTCCACGCCTGTTCGCTCATGCCGTCACCCCGACCACCACGAGCACGACCAGCAGCCCGACCAACCCGTAGGCGAGGTAGCGGTGCACGCTTCCGTTCTGCAGTCCCCGGGCCCGGGCGGCCCACCGGGTCGCGGCCGTCAGCAGCGGTGGGTAGAGGCGGGCCTCGAGCCGGTCGGAGACCCGCTGGCGGTAGCGGACGCTCTCCACGAGGTACTGCGACTCGACGTGGTGGGTCACGTCGATGTCGTGCTCGGGACCCAGCACGTCGTCGAAGACCCGGGTGAGCGGCTCGGCGTACGCCGTCGCGGTGTACTGCATGCGCGGACTCAGCCTGGTCCCGCCACACCCCCAGACCAGCGCCGTACGTCGCGGCCGCCATCCCCGTGACAGCCGCACCAACGCCACGACGAGGACCGCTCCTCCCGCGAGTCCCACGGCGATCAGCAGCGGCGACATCGACCCTGCGATGGCGGAGAGCCTCATCTGCACCGCGCCGCGCACCGGTTCCTGGGCCCCGATGCCCGGCAGGGTGGCGAGTACCTCGTCGAGGGACCGGACGAACGCCACCGGGGCCAGGGCCAGGGCCGCGCACGCCGCAGCAGCAAGGGCCATGCCCGCCCGCATCGAGCGTGGCGCCTCGGTCGCGGCCGCCGCTTCCTCGCTGCGTGGCCGGGCCAGGAAGCCGACCCCGAAGGCCTTCACGAACGTGGCGACCCCGAGGCCGGCGGTGAGCGCCACGGCACCCACCGCCACCGGCATCGCGATCGCGCTCGCGACATCCGGCGCGCTGGCCGCCGACAGGCTGTGGATGAGCCCCTGCAGGAGCAGCCACTCCGAGACGAACCCGTTGCCGGGCGGGAGCCCGGACGCCCCGAGGGCACCGATCCCGACCAGGACCGTGGTGATGGGCATCGGCCGGGCCAGGCCGCCCATCCTGTCCAGGTCGCGCAGCCCGGTGCTGCGCAGCACCGACCCGGCCCCGAGGAACAGCGCGGTCTTGAACGCCGCGTGGTTGGCCATGTGCAGGACCGCAGCGATCATCAACACTCCGCTCAGCGGCGCGTCGCCCGCCGCGGCGAACACCCCGGACGCTCCCACCCCGACGAAGACCAGGCCGAGGTTCTCGGTGGTGGAGTAGGCCAGCAGCCGCTTCAGGTCGGTCGCGACGCTCGCCTGCAGCACGCCGTAGAGCGCCGAGGCCGCGGCGACGCCGAGCACCAGCAGCCACCACCACTGCGGGCCGCCACCGAGCAGGTCGAAGCCGACCCGCAGTACGCCGTACACGCCCAGGTTGACCATCGCCGCGGACATCAGCGCCGAGACGTAGCTGGGAGCCTCGGCGTGTGCGCGCGGCAGCCAGACGTGCAGCGGCACCAGCCCCGCCTTCGACCCGAACCCGGCGAACGCGACCAGGAACGCCGCCGAGCGGGTGGCCGGCGGCAGCCCGGACGCGGCCTCCCGGATCCCGGCGAACGACTCGTCACCGGCCGCGGCCGCCAGCAGCACCAGGCTCAGCAGGATCGCGACCACGCCGGCGTGGGTCATCGCGGCGTACCACACCCCGGCCCGCCCCACCTCGGGGCGCGCGCGGTGCTCGGCGAGCACGAGCACCAGCGACGCGACCGCCATCAGCTCCCACAGGACGAGGAACGTGGTCGCATTGCCGGCCGTCGGAACCGCGATCAGAGTGGCTGCGAACAGGGGGAGTGCGCTCTGGACGGTCCTCGAGACCATGCCGCCGGCCGCCCCGTCCTGGAGCTCGTCGGCGTGCGGGTAGCCGACGCTGTAGACACCGGCGGCGATCGCGACCCCACCGGACAAGATCATGAACAGCCCGGAGAGGGGGTCCACGACGAAGGTGGCCTCGCTCAGCGGGAGCAGGTGCGGGAAGGTGCGCGACCACGCGTCACCGGCCAGGGCTCCGCTGCCGGCCAGCACCCCACCCAGACCGACCAGGCAGGTCAGGGCGGCCGAGAGCCGAGCGCGTGAGGTCACCGACGAGAAGAGGGCGACCACCGCGGCCGCGGCCGCGCCCAGCGCGAGGAGCGCCAGGCCGGTGCTGACCAGGCTCATCGCCCACTCAGCCGCCGCAGCGCGGTGATGATGGCCTCCGGCTCGGGCGGGCACCCGGAGATCGTCACGTCGACCGGGATGACGTCGCTGACGCTTCCCTGGACGCCGTAGGCGCCCGCGAAGACGCCGCAGTCGCGGGCGCAGTCACCGAGCGCGACGACCCGCTTCGGGTGGGGCATCGCCTCGTAGGCCTTGACCAGGGGATCGGCCATGTTGCGGGTCACCGGCCCGGTCACCAGCAACACGTCTGCGTGCCGGGGCGAAGCCACCAGCCGTACGCCGTACCTCTCCAGGTCGTAGACCGGCCCGAACGCGGATGCGAGCTCGATCTCGCACCCGTTGCAGGAGCCCGCGTCCACGTGCCGCACCTGGATCGAACCGCCGAAGGCCGGGTCGCCGCCCGACAGGGTGCCCGGGTCGGGGGTGGGGGCCGGCAGCGCGGGCTCTGCGATCCGACGGTGGCGGCCGATCAGGTGGGGGAGACCGCTCATCGGGTCCCTCGGCGGATCTGGTCTCCTCGCGCGCTCCTCGCGTCGTTCTGCAAGGTTGCGAGCACATCGACCCGCTCGGACAGCACGCTGGTGAGGATCGACCGGGCGACCGCCATCAGCTCCGCGATCTGCGGGCTGACCAGCGAGTAGTGCACCGTCGAGCCCTCCTTGCGGGTGGACACCAGGCCCGCCCGGCGCAGCACCGCCAGCTGCTGGGACAGGTTCGAGGCCTCGACCTCGATCCGGCCCAGGAGCTCGCCCACCGAGTGCTCACGCTCGCTCAGCAGCTCCAGGACCCTGATGCGCACCGGATGGCTCAGCGTCTTGAAGAACTCCGCCTTGACCTGGTGCAGGGGCGTGGTCATCGCCCGGCTCCCGGCTCCCGCATCGACTTTTGCCCCTTCGCCGTTCGGTTGCGGGACGGCTGCCGCGTTAGTAATTGCAGAGGTTTGCAACTATTGTATCAGTCAATGCGGCGTCTGCTCGTCCCGACGAGTGCCACGAGGACCCGCTCTGCCGGCGAGGTCCCTGACTCATCAGAACGGAGCAACAGCACGCATGACGCCCCAGCCGTCCACGAGCCAGACCACGGCGCCCAAGCCCCGCAGGCACCTCATGACGCCCGGAGCCCCGCGCCCCGCACCGCGACCGAACGCCATGAGCACCGAGCAGGTGCAGAAGTGGGTGATCACGGTCCTGGTCGTCGTCGTGCTCGGGCACCTGGCCGAAGCCCTGGTGCTCTTCGCGCTCATGGCCTCCGACGGTCACCCGGCCTCACGCATCGGCCTCCTGATCATCGCCGGCGTGGTGGGCCTCCTCGCGGCCGGTGGTGTCCGGGCCATCCACCGGCGCCGCATCCCGAGCCTATGGCTGCTCCTGGGACTGCTGCCGGCTGCCATCGGGGCCTACCTCGGCTACTGGGCCTGACTCACGCCGAGTCGTCGTCATTGTCGGTCAGAAGCGCCGACTCGGCGCGCTCGGGGGACGGGCCAGCCGATCCTCAGGCGCAAAGACCGTTCTGGTCGGCTTCCTGCTCGCTGATCCCGTCGGAGCCCGAGGTCGAGGGTGTCGCTGAGCCGGACGACGAGGACGACGAGGCCGGACCGGACGCCGTGGCGCCGCTCGCCGCCACCGCGCCGCTTGCGGACCCGGTCGGCGTGCCCGGAGGCTTGTCGGCCGAGATCACGTCCTCGCGGTACTTCTTCGGCAGCGGCTTGTCGTTGAGGATCACCTTCCACAGCCCCTTGGCGGACGGCGACCACTGGAGCCGGTTCGGGTCCGGCGGGTACTCCTCGAACGGCACGGTGATGAACGAGATGTCGTCGAGGCTGGTCTTGCGGAACTGCCACGCGAGGTTGACCAGCCTGCTGAGCGAGCTGAGCCCCGGGTCGGTCACGATCGAGGCGGTGGCCGCCTCGAGGAAGTTGTAGACCCGGCTCGGACGGGTCAGGGTCCCGGCACTGACCACCTTGTTGATCATCGAGGCGATGAAGGCCTGCTGGCGCTTCATCCGGCCGATGTCGGAGTTGGCCGAGAGCGCGTACCGCTCGCGCACGTAGTTCAGCGCCTGCTGCCCGTCCAGGTCCTGCGTGCCCTTGGCCAGCGTGATGTGGTGGGCGGTGTCGTTGACGTCCTCCGGGATGCACACGGTCACGCCATGGACCGCGTCCACCATGTCCTTGAAGCCGTTGAAGTCGATCGACACGTAGTGGTCGATGTAGAGGCCGGTGAGCGACTCGACCTGCTTGGCCGTGCAGGCCGGCCCGCCCAGCGAGTAGGCCACGTTGAACATCTGCAGCTCCGCGCCGGGGACGACCTTGCCGTCCTTGTCCTCGCACTCGGGGCGGGTCACCATCGCGTCGCGGGGGAGCGAGACGCCGTACACGGTCTTCCGGTCTGCCGAGACGTGCACCAGGATCGTGGTGTCCGAGCGGGCCCCGATGTCGGTCTGACCGTCGAGGTCGTTGCCGGCGCCCACGCGGGTGTCCGAGCCCATCACGAGGATGTTGAGGGGGTCGCCGCCGATCAGGTGCTTCTTGTGCGCGGTGTGCTCGATGTCGGCGCCCTCGTTGAAGTTCTTGTCGAGCTTCTTGTACGACACCGTGATGACCAATCCGGTGGCGAGGGCGACGACCAGCTGGGTGACGACGATGGTCAGCACGACGGCACGGCGGTGCTTGCCCTCCAACCGCCGCGCGCCGGTCACTCCTGAATCGTGGCAGATACCGCCAAGCACGACGCCCACTCGCACGTTGACCGGGGACGATGGGTCAGCATGGTGGTGTCCGATTCCCGCCAGAGACTGTCGGTGGCATCGGTCAGGATGGAGCCATGACAAAGACCCCCGCAAGCCTGGACCCGGAGTCCTGCTACCGCGCGGTCAAGTCGCGCGACCGCCGGTTCGACGGCGTCTTCTACACCGCGGTGCGGACCACCGGCATCTACTGCCGACCCTCCTGCCCGGCCCGCACGCCGGCGTTCCACAACGTGACCTTCCACCCCAGCGCCGCCTCCGCGCAGGCCGCCGGCTACCGCGCCTGCAAGCGCTGCCTCCCCGACGCCACGCCGGGCAGTCCCGACTGGGACGTCGCCGCCACCGCGGCCGGCCGCGCCATGCGGCTGATCGCCGACGGCGTCGTCGACCGCGAGGGTGTCGACGGGCTGGCGCACCGCGTCGGCTACACACCACGGCACCTCACCCGGCTGCTCACCGCCGAGCTGGGCGCCGGGCCGCTGGCACTGGCCCGCGCCCGCCGCGCCCAGACCGCGCGCGTGCTCGTCGAGACGACCGACCTGAGCCTCGCGGACGTCGCCTTCGCGGCCGGCTTCTCCAGCATCCGCCAGTTCAACGACACCATCCGTGAGGTGTACGCCGCGTCACCGTCTGAGCTGCGCGGGCGCACGGCGCGGACGACGTCGGCGGGGATGCTCGAGCTCCGGCTCGCCGTCCGGGCGCCGTTCGCCGGACCCGACCTGCTGCGTTTCCTGTCGGTCCGGGCGGTGGCGGGCGTGGAAGCGGCCGGAGCGGGCTGGTA
>NZ_DASUFR010000014.1:0-43569 GCF_036274455.1 Nocardioides sp.
CAGCTCGGCAAGCGCGCCTACCTGCCGGCCGCGTCCGCGGCCAAGATGGTGGACGCCGTCTCGCTGCTGCACGGGCTCGAGGAGGGTGAGCGGCCGCTGCTCGGCCGCCGCGTCGCGGTCTACGGCGGCGGCGACACGGCCATCGACGCGGCGCGAACGGCGAAGCGGCTCGGCGCCTCCGATGCGGTGATCGTCTACCGGCGCACGCGCGAGCGGATGCCGGCGCACGACGACGAGGTGCAGCAGGCCGAGGAGGAGGGCGTCGAGTTCCACTGGCTCTCGACCATCGACCGGGTCGAGCCCGACGGGCTGGTGGTCGAGGAGATGGAGCTCGACGACACCGGCTTCCCGCAGCCGACCGGCCGTCTCGAGCGGCTCGCGTCCGACTCGCTCGTGCTGGCCCTGGGGCAGGACACCGACCTCTCGCTCCTCGGCGACGAGAGCGGTGTGGCCGTCACCGACGGCACGATCGACACCGACCCCACCCTGGCCACGTCCCTCCCCGGCGTCTTCGCCGGCGGCGACGTCATCAACGGCGACCGGTCGGTCACCGCGGCCATCGGCCACGGGCGGCGGATCGCCGAGGGCGTCGACGCGTGGCTGGCCGGTCGCGAGGCCGCGGTTGCGCCCGAGCCCGTGCTCGCGCCGTACGAGGCCCTGACGACGTGGTACTACGAGGACGCGCCGCGCAGCCACCGGCCGCGTCTCGAGCTCGCTCGGCGCAGCTCGACCTTCGACGAGGTGGTGCACGGCCTGGACGCCGGCACCGCGCTCTTCGAAGCACGCCGCTGCCTGTCCTGCGGCAGCTGCTTCTCCTGCGACAACTGCTACGCGCTGTGCCCCGACGACGCCGTGATCAAGCTGGGCCCGCCGGGTCAGTACGAGATCGACCTCGACTACTGCAAGGGCTGCGGGATCTGTGTCGAGGAGTGCCCGGCCGGCGCCATCACGATGGTCCCGGAGGAGATCTGAGGGTCCCGGGGCACGGGGACGTTCGCCCCTGCCACGGCCCGTTTGCTCGGAGGAGGGTGAAGCTATGGAGCGACTCTTCGTGCGTGACTTCTCAGAGATCGGCGCCAGCGACGTCCCCCTGGTCGGTGGCAAGAACGCCTCGCTGGGGGAGATGTACCAGCAGCTGAACGGGGCCGGCGTGCGCGTCCCACGGGGGTTCGCGATCACCGCCGACGCCTTCTGGCACGCCCTCGAGCAGGCCGATGCGATGGACGCGCTGCATGCGGCGCTCGACGGTCTCGACCCCGCCGACGTGAGGGACCTGGCCGCCCGCGCCGCCCGGGCCCGCGAGATCGTCTACGACGCCGGCCTGCCCGCGGACCTGAAGGCAGAGATCCTCACCGCCTATCGCGGTCTCGGACCGGACTCTCCCTCGGTCGCCGTCCGGAGCTCGGCGACCGCCGAGGACCTGCCCGACGCGAGCTTCGCCGGGCAGCACGAGTCCTACCTCGGCGTGGTCGGCGAGGTCGACCTGCTGGACGCCGTACGCCGCTGCTTCGCCAGCCTCTTCACCGATCGCGCGATCCACTACCGCGTGGACAACGGCTTCGACCACTTCAAGGTGGCGTTGTCGGTCGGCGTCATGGCCATGGTGCGCAGCGACCTCGCCTCCTCCGGCGTGATGTTCACCCTCGACACCGAGTCGGGGTTCCGCGACGTCGTCTTCGTGACGTCGTCCTACGGGCTCGGGGAGAACATCGTCCAGGGAGCCGTGGATCCCGACGAGTTCTACGTGCACAAGCCGACCTACCGGGCCGGGCACCGCTCGGTGCTCCGGCGCCGCCTCGGGACCAAGAAGAAGACGATGGTGCTGGGCCACCTCGGCCCCGCCAACGTCCAGACCGCCGAGGACGACCGGCACCGCTTCTCGCTCTCCGACGAGGACGTGCTCGAGCTCACCGGCCAGGCGCTCCTCATCGAGGACCACTACCGGCGTCCGATGGACATCGAGTGGGCCAAGGACGGTGTCGACGGACAGCTCTACATCGTCCAGGCCCGGCCAGAGACGGTGGCGTCCCAGCGCTCGGCCACGACCCTGGAGCGGTACGTCGTCGGGAGCCACGGCCGGGTCCTCAGCGTGGGCCGCGCCGTGGGCGAGCGGGTGGCATCGGGGGCCGTCCGGGTCGTGCACGGGCCGGACGAGCTCGCGGCGTTCCGGCCGGGCGAGGTGCTGGTGGCAGACACGACGACGCCGGACTGGGAGCCGGTCATGAAGACCGCGGCCGCGGTCGTCACCGACCGCGGCGGCCGGGCCTGCCACGCCGCGATCGTCGCGCGCGAGCTCGGCATCCCCGCCGTCGTCGGCACCGGAGACGCGAGCACGGAGCTGAGGACCGGTGCGACGGTCACGGTGTCCTGCGCTGAGGGCGACCTCGGCCACGTGTACGCCGGTGAGGCGGAGGTGAGCGTCGAGACCACCGACCTTTCGGACCTGCGGCGGCCACGGACCAAGATCATGGTCAACCTCGGCAACCCCGACCTCGCCTTCCACACCGCGCTGCTGCCCAACGACGGCGTGGGGCTGGCGCGGATGGAGTTCATCATCAGCGAGTCGATCAAGGCACACCCGATGGCGCTGGTCCACCCTGAGCGGGTCACGGACCGTGACACCAGGGAGGCGCTGGCCCAGCTGGTCGAGGGCTACCCGGACGGTGCGACCTTCTTCGTCGAGCGGCTCGCCGAGGGTGTCGCCACCATCGCCGCGGCGTTCCACCCGAACCCGGTCGTGGTGCGCATGTCGGACTTCAAGACCAACGAGTACGCCAGCCTCCTCGGCGGCAGCGACTTCGAGCCGCGCGAGGAGAACCCGATGCTGGGCTTCCGCGGCGCCTCGCGCTACGCGCACCCCGCGTACACCGAGGGCTTCGCTCTCGAGTGCCGGGCGATGCGCAAGGTCCGCGAGGAGATGGGCTTCGAGAACGTCGTCGTGATGCTGCCGTTCGTCCGCCGGCTCGGTGAGGCCGACCTCGTGCTCACGCGGATGGCCGAGCTGGGACTGCGCCGCGGTGAGCGCGGGCTGCAGATCTACGCGATGTGCGAGATCCCCAACAACGTCGTGCTCATCGACGAGTTCGCGAAGCGGTTCGACGGCTTCTCGATCGGCTCCAACGATCTCACCCAGCTGACCCTGGGTGTGGACCGCGACAGCGCCACCGTGGCCTTCGACTACGACGAGCGCGACCCCGGTGTGAAGCAGATGATCCGCTGGGCGGTCGAGGGCTGCCGGCGCAACGGGATCCACTCGGGGCTGTGCGGCCAGGCGCCGTCGGACTATCCGGAGATGGCCGAGTTCCTCGTCGAGGTCGGCATCGACTCGATGAGCCTGAACCCCGACAGCGTGCTGTCGACCACCCGCCTGGTGCTGGAGCTGGAGGATCGGACGGCCCGCCGTGACGACGCCGCGGCCCGCTGAGCGGACCTCGACAGCGGCCGTCGGGTCCGAGCCCGCACCGGTGCCGGCGGCGGATGACCGTTGGCGCGACCCGGTGCTCCGGGGGGCGATGGTCGCGGGGCTGGTCTCCGGCCTCGCAGCCACCGAGCCCGGGCTGCGGCTGCGCTGTGCCATCGCGCTGGAGAGGATGACCCGGTCGCACGCGGAGCTCCTGCACCCGCACACGTCCGACGTGCTGGCCGCCGTCCTCGACGACCGTCACCCCGACGTGCAGTGGGAGCTGGCGCGCCTGCTGCCCAGGCTCGACCTCGATCCCTCGGAACGCCGGCGAGTGCTCGTCCTCCTGGAGCGGCTGCTGGACCGGTCGCCGGTCGCCGTGGTGAGGGCGAGCGCGTTGGAGGCGGTCGTCGAGCTCGCCCGGGACCACCCGGAGCACGAGGCCCTCGCCAGCCGCTGCCTCGACCGGGCGTCGCACAGCTCGTCGGCGAGCGTGCAGGCACGCTCCCGACGGCTCGGTCACTCCTGATTCGGGGTCAGCCCGCGCTCGGCGGCGCCCTCCGGCGGACCACCCCGAACAGCCCTACCGCCGGTCGAGCCTGTCGAGACCCCCGCAGCGAAGGGCACCGAGGCGAGATCCCAGCGCCGGCTGCGGACATCTCGACAGGCTCGATGAGCGGTGGGCGGGTCGGGACTGGACACGCCGCTGGTCGAGCCTGTCGAGACCCCCGAAGCGACGGCATCTGGGCGGCGGTGGATTGGCAAGCTGGATCCACCTGTGTCGGCCGTGTCCGGGTTGCTGGCTGACCGCTGGCTGGGGTCGACCCGGGGCGAGTCCCGGCCCGGGATGCGGACATCTCGACAAGCGCGATGAGCGGTGGTCCGGTCCCAGCGCCGGCTACGGCGAAGGCACCCGGAGCATCCTGCGGTTCAGGCCCACGACGAAGTCGAAGAGGCCGCTCGGGTAGCGGCCGGTGAACAGGATGGCGAAGAACGCACGACGCTCGTCACGAAGAGTGCCAACCACAAGAAGGCGAGCACGATCACGTGCGGGATGACCAGCAGCCACTGACCAGCCGCAGTCAGCGGCAGCCAGCGGATGAGGGGACGGTCCGGCTCGTGATCGACTCCGCCCGATGACGGGTCAGCTGCTGCGGACGACCACCCGGGCACCGTTCGGCACCACGATGACCTCGCCCTCGTCGAGCCCTTCGGCGAGGACGGGGAGGAGGTCGCGGATCGAGACGAGACCAGCGATCAGGTGGTCGTCGAGGATCGGCAGGTGTCGCACGTCGGCCTCGCTCATCAGCCGGGCCGCCCCGACGATGGGCGTCTCGGACGGGGTGGTGACCAGGTCGCCGGCCATCACGTCGCCCACCGCGAGGTGGCTGAGGTTCGCACCGGCCGCCACGTGGACCACGACGTCACGTTCGGACACGATGCCGGCCAGGCGGCCGTCGCGCAGCACGAGCAGCACGCCGATGTTGTCGGCGGCTAGGGCCTCGGCCGCCTCCTCCAGCGTTGCGTCGATGTCGATCGTCGCCACCGGCCAGCTCATCACGCGGGACACGGGGTCGTAGGGGTGGACGGACATCGGTACCTCCTGGGCGGTGTGCGTTCTACCGCCAGCCTCCGGCGCGAGGAGCAGTGGCAGCAGGGTCGCAGGACCCCGAGCAGGACGGACCTTCGACTCTGCGATGCGCGGAAATCCGCGAGCAGGCTCGGACAGGTAACAGCCATCACTGAGGAGGAATCATGAAAGCCGCCGTCGTCACCGACTTCACCCAGCCCCTGGAGCTCCAGGACCGACCGATCCCCGAGCCCGGGCTCGGACAGGTCCTGGTCCGGATGGAGACCTGCGGGCTCTGTCACACCGACATCCACGCCGCTCACGGCGACTGGCCGGTGAAGCCGACCCCGCCGTTCGTCCCCGGGCACGAGGGCGTCGGGGTGGTCGACCGGGTGGGGGAGGGCGTCACCGTCCGCGACGTCGGTGACCGCGTCGCGATCCCGTGGCTGGGCCACGCGTGCGGCCGCTGCGACCACTGCGTCAGCGGCTGGGAGACGCTCTGTGAGCAGCAGCAGAACAGCGGCTACTCGGTGGACGGTGCCTTCGCGGAGTACGCCGTCGCGGACGCGGACTTCGTCGTCACCGTCCCGGACGCCGTCTCGCCGCGAGACGCGGCCCCGCTGACCTGCGCCGGTGTCACGACCTACAAGGCGATCAAGGTGGCCGGCGTCCGGCCCGCCGAGAAGGTCGCGATCTTCGGCGTCGGTGGCCTGGGCCACCTGGCGGTGCAGTACGCGCGCATCGTCGGCGGCATCGTCGTGGCCGTCGACGTCGACGACACCAAGCTCGAGCTGGCGCGGTCGCTCGGTGCGGACCACACGGTCAACGCCGCGACCACCGACCCGGTCGCGGCCATCGAGGCGCTCGGCGGCATCGACGTCGCCGTGGTCACCGCCGTCATCCCGGCGGTCTTCGAGCAGGCCTTCGCCGCGCTCCGCCGCGGTGGCCGGCTCGTGTGTGTCGGGCTTCCGCCCGAGACCGACGGCCCGATGAGCCTGCCGATCTTCCCCACCGTCCTGAAGGGCATCTCGGTGATCGGCTCGATCGTGGGGACCCGGCAGGACCTGACCGAGGTCTTCGAGCTGCACGCGGCGGGCCGCACCACGGTGGTCGCCGAGCCTCGCAAGCTCGACCAGGTCAACGAGTCGATCGCAGACGTCCTCGCGGGACGCACCCCGGCCCGGCTGGTCTTCGAGTTCTGAGCGACCCATGCGGACCGACCCTGCAGCCGCGATCCCGGGCGGCGTCGACCTGTACTGGTTGCCGCTCGGGGCCGGCGGCCGGGTCGTACCCCGGTGCGGGCGCGCCTACGAACGCCTCTCGGCGCACCGCGAGCACCGCAGGGCGCAGCCGCTGTTCCACTCGGCGCTGGAGGTGGCCTGTGACGGCACCCGGTACGCCGTCGAGATGGCGCCCGCCTGGGGGGTCGCCGACCCGGACCGCGGCGTGGTCCGCGAGGGTCCGGTGGGGCTGCGCCCCCTCGGTGCGCTCCGGATCTTCCGGTACGAGGTGCGCTGCTGGCCAGGTGGCCGCATCCCCGACCGCGACTGGGCCGTGGGTGGTCCGCGACGCCTCGGCGGAGCCGAGGTCGCGCGCCGGGTGCTCGAGCTCGTCCCCGGGGTCCCGCCCCTGACGTGGGGACGCGACGAGGTCTCGGCGGGGGAGATGTGGAACTCCAACAGCCTCGTGTCGTGGCTGCTTGCCTCGAGCGCCGTGGACCTGACCGGCGTGGCGCCGCCCCTCGGTGGCCGCGCTCCCGGCTGGTCGGCCGGACTCGCCCTCGCGGCGGCACCCGCACCGGCCGGAAGGGGATGAGCAAGGTGGGCGACCTGGTGACCGCGACCCCCCTCGAGGGCCGAGCACGCCGTCGCGCGTGGTGGACCTCGCTGGCCGTCGTCGAGCTGGCCGTGGCGGTGGCCGCGATCCTCCTCGACCTGGCGATCCCGTCGCTCCTGATCCTCCTGCTGGCCGGTGTCTCACTGGCGGTGCGGCGCGAGGGCCCGTCGTCGCTGGGGCTGCGCCGCCCGACCCGCCATCACCTCGTCGCGGGCACCGCGGCGTTCGCGGCGGTCTGGTCGTTGTTCCAGGTGGCGGTGACCATGCCGGTCGCGAACCACTTGTCGGGTGAGCGGCAGGACCTGGGAGTCTTCGCCGACGTCGAGGGAGACGTGGGGCTCCTGCTCCTGCTGGTCGCGCTCAGCTGGACCCTCGGTGCCTTCGTGGAGGAGGTCGCGTTCCGGGGGTTCCTGCTCACCCGGCTGCGCGAGGTCCTCGGGGAGGGCCGGGTCGCCGTCGTGGTCGGCGTGCTCGTGTCGTCGGTGCTCTTCGGCGTCCTGCACAGCGAGCAGGGGGTGGTCGGTGTCGTGGTGGTGGCGCTGGACGGCGTCGCCTTCTGCTGCCTGCGCCTCTTCTACGCGACGCTCTGGGCGTCGGTGCTCGCGCACGGCTTCAACAACACCCTCGGTCTCGTGACGTTCTTCCTCGTCGGCCCGGTCTACGGGTTCTGGTGACACCGTGACCGGTCGCGGGGAAGCCCTTCGTCCCCGCGCACGGGGACGTCCGGCCCTGCCCCACCGCCGAGCGGCGGACGAACGTGGTGCCATGGCAGTTTCCGAACGCCCGTCGGCGCTGACCACGACCACGCCCCGGCTCGACGGCACGCCGTCCGGCCCGCGGCTGGCAGCCCGCGCCGTCCACGTCCACAAGATCTACGGCGTGGGCGACACCTCGGTCACCGCCCTCGGCGACGTCAGCCTCGACTTCGTCGCCGGCGGCTTCACCGCGATCATGGGCCCATCCGGCTCCGGGAAGTCGACGCTGCTGCACTGCCTGGCCGGGTTGGACACGCTCACCAGCGGCCAGGTGCTGATCGGCGACACCGACCTGGCCTCGCTGACCGACCGGCAGCGCACGATCCTGCGGCGCGACCGGCTCGGCTTCGTGTTCCAGTCGTTCAACCTGCTGCCGACGCTCACCGCGGAGGAGAACATCACGCTCCCGGCCGACCTGGCCGGCCGTGACCCGGACTCCGAGTGGCTGGCCACCGTGGTGGCGAAGCTCCACCTCGAGGACCGGCTCCGGCACCGGCCGGCCGAGCTGTCCGGGGGTCAGCAGCAGCGCGTCGCCGTCGCCCGGGCGCTCATCTCGCGCCCCGAGGTGGTCTTTGCCGACGAGCCCACGGGCGCCCTCGACTCGAAGGCCGGCTCGGAGCTCCTCCACTTCCTGCGCTCGGTGGTCGACGACCTCGGTCAGACGGTTGTGATGGTCACCCACGACCCCGGTGCGGCGGCGTACGCCGACCGCGTGGTCTTCCTGGTCGACGGTGCCATCGTCGAGGAGCTGGTCGCACCCACCCGCGAGACCGTCCTCGACGTGATGGGCCGCTTGGGAGACGAGTGAGATGCTCCGCGTCTCCCTGCGCAACCTCCTGGTCAACAAGCTCCGCCTGTTGTTGACCGTGGTGGCGGTGATGGTCGGGGTCTCGTTCGTCTCAGGCACGTTCGTGCTCTCCGACACCCTGGTCAAGGCCTTCGACGAGCTCTACACCGGGCTGACCTCCGGCACCGATGTCGTGGTGCGGGCGCAGAACTCCTACGAGGCCGACCTCAACACCACCGGCGGGCAGCGACGGCCGCTCGACGAGCGCATCGTCCAGACCGTGCGCGCGGTGCCGGGAGTCGAGGTCGCCGACGGCTCGATCTACGGGTTCGCGGTCATCATCGACAAGCACGGCGACGCCGTCGAGACCGGCGGGGCGCCGACCATAGGCACCAGCATCAGCCGCGACAGGCGGCTGTCGGGCGCAGGGACGATCCGGGAGGGACACCTCCCCTCGGGTCCCGACGAGATGGTCATCGACGCGCGTACCGTCAAGAAGGCGGAGCTCCGCCTCGGCGACCGGGTGGACGTCGTGCTCCCGGAGGGACGCCAGACCTTCACCCTGGTGGGGATCGTCGGATTCGGTGAGACCGACAGCATCCTGGGCGCCACCCTGGCCGGGTGGGACCTGCCCACCGCGCAGGACGTGCTCGGCAAGAATGGGGAGGTCGACGAGGTCGACGTCCGGGCCGCCCCGGGCGTGAGCGCCGAGGAGCTCCGGTCCCGCATCGCGGCCGTGCTGCCCGAGGGGACCGAGGCCGTCACCAGCGCGGAGGTGACCGCGGACAACACCGAGGCCGTCGCGGATGCGCTGGGCGTCTTCAAGACGGTGCTGCTGGTCTTCGCCGGTGTCGCGCTTCTCGTGGGCTCCTTCGTCATCTGGAACACCTTCAACGTGCTCGTCGCCCAGCGACGCCGCGAGGTCGCCCTGCTCCGCGCCGTCGGCGCCACCCGTCGTCAGGTCCTCAGCGGCGTGGTCATCGAGGCCGCGACGATCGGCCTGGTCAGCGGCGTCCTGGGGCTGCTCGCCGGGGTCGGCCTGGCCATCGGCATTCGCACCATGCTGAGCCTGGTCGGCATCGACGTCCCGTCCACGTCTCCCGCGATCGAGAGGCGCACGATCCTCGTCGGCCTCGCGGTCGGCCTCGGCGTGACCACGCTCGCCGCGCTGCTGCCGGCGTGGGTCGCCACCCGGGTGGCACCGATGGAGGCGCTGCGCGACGCCGTACCGGTCGCCCGTGCCTCCGGACGCGTGCGGCACACCCTGGGCTGGCTGGTCACCGCGGTCGGCGCCGCTGTGCTGCTGGCCAGCGCCGTGATCGGGGACCGGCGCTGGTGGGCCGTGGTCGGGAGCGTGGTCGCGCTCGCCGGTCTGGTCTTCGTCGGCCCGATGCTGGCGCGTGCGATGGCCCGGATCGCCGACCGCGGCCGCCGCGGCGGGGGCTGGCGGATGGCCGCGCGAAACGTCGCTCGCAGCTCCCGGCGGGCCGCCGCGACGGCCATGGCCCTCACCATCGGGCTGGCCGTGGTGGTCGCCGTCGCGGTCACCGCCGCCTCCCTCAAGGACTCGGTCACCGACGCCGTGAACGGCGGCAACCGGTCCGACCTCATCCTGGCGCCGGCCGGCGCCGGCATGGGGATCAGCCCGTCGGTCGCTGACCTGATGCGCAGCCGCGACGACGTCCGGGACGTCGTGGCGATGCGCGAGTGGGGTGCGCAGGTGGGCGGCGACGGGACCCTCGTGACCGGCATGGACGCCACCGGCCTCGACCAGGTCATCGACCTCGGGGTCGAGAGCGGAAGCCTCGCCGGCCTGGCGCCCGGTCGCATCCTGGTCGGCACGCAGGCGGCCGAGGACCTCGGGGTCGGCATCGGTGACGACCTGGTCGTCACCTTCCCCGAGACCGGCCCCAAGACCTTCGAGGTCGCCGGCACCTTCAGCAAGGGCAGCCTGATCAACGCCACCTACGTGATCACGATGCCGGACTTCGAGGCCAACGTGGCCTGGCAGCTCGACGCCGCGGTCCTGGTGACCATGGAACCCGGGACGGGCGAAGCAGCCGCCAAGGCCACCATCGAGAACGCGCTGTCCGACTACCCCAACGTCACCGTGAACACCCCCGCGGACATCGCGGCCAACGCGCGCGCCTCGGTGGACCAGCTGCTCGGGATCGTGACCGCGCTCCTGCTGCTCGCCGTCGTCGTGGCGGTCCTGGGCATCGTCAACACGCTGGCGCTCTCGGTCGTCGAGCGCACCCGCGAGCTCGGCCTGCTGCGTGCGGTCGGCTCGACGCGACGCCAGGTGCGCACCGTCGTACGCCGGGAGTCGGTGCTGATGTCGATGCTCGGCGCCGTCACCGGGCTGGCGCTGGGTGTCGCGACGGGGGTGGCCCTGGCCCGTGCGCTCGTCGACGAGGGGATCACCACGGTCACGGTCCCGGTCGGGACGCTCGTGATCTACGGGATCATCGCGGTCGCGGTGGGCGTGCTCGCCGCGCTCGGACCCGCCCGGCGGGCGAGCAAGGTCGACGTGCTCCGGGCCGTCACCACCGAGTGACCCCGTAGCGTGACCGCATGAGCGGCGGGGTGCTGGTCCTGAACGCCGGATCCTCCTCGCTCAAGTACCGCGTGCTGGACCTCGGCTCCGAGGAGACCCTCCTCCGCGGCACGGTCGAACGTGTGGACGAGAGCGGCTGGGACCAGGCGTTCGCCGAGGTGCACCGGGCGCTGGGTGACGACCTGGCCGGCGACCTGCGAGCTGTCGGTCACCGGGTGGTGCACGGCGGGGACCGCTACACCCGGGCGACCCTCGTCGACGACGACGTCGAGCGCGGCATCGAGGAGCTGGTCGCGCTGGCGCCGTTGCACAACCCGCCCGCCCTGGCCGGTCTCCGGGCGACCCGCGCCGCCCTGCCGGACCTGGCCCAGGTCGCGGTCTTCGACACCGCCTACTTCGCGGCGCTGCCGACCGCTGCAGCGACGTACGCACTGGATCGTGGCGCATCGACCCACGCGCGGGTCAGGAGGTACGGCGCCCACGGCATCAGCCACCAGTACGTCGCGGGGGAGGCGGCCCGCTTCCTCGGCCGTCCGGAGCCCGGGCTGGCCCTGGTCACGCTGCACCTCGGCAACGGCGCGTCCGCTGCCGCGGTCCGCGACGGGCAGCCGCTGGACACCTCGATGGGGTTGACGCCGCTGGAGGGGCTGGTGATGGGCACGCGTCCCGGCGACGTCGACGCCGGGGTCCTGCTGCACCTGCTGCGCCATGGCTACGACGTCGACGGGCTCGAGGAGCTGCTGCACCACCGGTCCGGGCTCCAGGGGCTCGCGGGGATGCACGACTTCCGTGATCTGCTGGCCGCGGTGGACCGTGGCGACGAGCACGCCCGGACGGCGTACGACGTCTACTGCCACCGGCTGCGCAAGTATGTCGGCGCCTACCTGGCCGTGCTCGGCGGCGCGGACGCGGTGGTGTTCACCGCCGGTGTGGGCGAGCACGTCCCCCGGGTGAGACGTGATGCCCTGGCGGGCCTCGAGGCACTCGGCATCGAGGTCGACCCGGACTTCAACCAGCAGGAGACCGACGGCATCCGGCGGATCAGCACCGGCACCAGCCGGACCGAGGTCCTCGTCGTACCGACCGACGAGGAGCTGGCGATCGCCCGGCAGGTCGCCCAGCTGCTGGCTGGAGGCTGACGGCTCAACCGACCGGAGTCTCGTCCTCCGCCGCCTCCGCAGCGTCCAGCCTGGCCAGCACGGCCCGGATGGCGTGCACGGTGTCGGCCTCGTCGTGGCTGAAGTCCATGAGGAACGCCGTCATGCCCTGGCGCGCGGTCTCGAGCTCATGGTCGGTGAGGTGGACGATGTTCATGGCTTCACGCTAGGCGCGGGCAGCCCCTCCGGTTCAGGGTCGAAGGTCCCGGCACCGCCTATCCCTGGTCCGCCGGGTCCGCAGCGTCCGCCGTCGTCGACGGCGAGGCCCCCCGCTCCGGCTCGGCGCCTGCCCACGTCCAGTCGCGGACCTCGGGGAGGTCCTCCCCGTGGTCGCGGGTCCAGGCCCGGGCGCGGCGGCGCAGGTCGCCCATCTCCTGGCGCAGCGCCGCCGCGCGCGAGCCGAGGGACGGCACCCGGTCGATGACGTCCATGACCAGGTGGAACCGGTCGAGGTCGTTCATCATCACCATGTCGAAGGGCGTGGTGGTCGTGCCCTCCTCCTTGTAGCCCCGCACGTGCAGGTTGTCGTGGTTGGTGCGCCGGTAGGTGAGGCGGTGGATCAGCCACGGGTAGCCGTGGTAGGCGAAGATCACCGGCTTGTCGGTGGTGAACACGGTGTCGAAGTCCCGCGCCGAGAGGCCGTGCGGGTGCTCCCGGTCGTCCTGCAGCCGCATCAGGTCGACGACGTTCACGAAGCGGACCTTCAGCTCCGGCAGCCGCTCACGCAGGATGCTCGTCGCGGCCAGCGCCTCGAGGGTCGGCACGTCGCCGGCGCAGGCGATCACCACGTCGGGGTCGCCCTCGTCGTTGGAGGCCCAGTCCCAGATGCCGAGGCCGCGGGCACAGTGCAGGTCGGCGGCCTCGGCGTCGAGCCAGTCGAACTGCGGCTGCTTGCCGGCCACGACCACGTTGACGTAGTGCTCGCTGTCGAGGCAGTGCTGCATGGTGGACAGCAGGGTGTTGGTGTCCGGCGGCAGGTAGACGCGGACCACCTCGGCCTTCTTGTTGACGACGTGGTCGATGAACCCGGGGTCCTGGTGGGAGAACCCGTTGTGGTCCTGCCGCCAGACGTGCGAGCTGAGCAGGTAGTTGAGGGAGGCGATGCGCGGCCGCCACTCGAGGTCGCGAGTGGTCTTGAGCCACTTCGCGTGCTGGTTGAGCATCGCGTCGACGATGTGGATGAATGCCTCGTAGCAGCTGAACAACCCATGCCGGCCGGTGAGCAGATAGCCCTCGAGCCACCCTTGGCAGGTGTGCTCGGAGAGGATCTCCATCACCCGGCCGCTCGGGGCGAGGTGCTCGTCGACGGGCAGGATCCGGCCCGCGAAGACCTTGTCGGTCACCTCGTAGACCGCGTCGAGGCGGTTGGAGGCGGTCTCGTCGGGGCCGAAGACGCGGAAGTTGTCGGGGTTGTCGCGGACCACGTCGACGAGGTAGCGCCCGAGCTCGCGGGTCGGCTCGTGCACCGAACCGCCCGGGGTCGATACGTCGACCGCGTGCGCGGTGAAGTCGGGAAGCCGGAGCGGGCGGCGCAGCAGGCCGCCGTTCGCGTGGGGGTTCGCGCTCATCCGGCGCGCGCCGACCGGTGCCAGCGCCCGGAGGTCCGGCACCAGGCGCCCGTGCTCGTCGAAGAGCTCCTCGGGCCGGTAGGACCGCATCCACTCCTCGAGCTGGGCCCGGTGTGCGTCGTCCTCGCGGGTCGCCGCCAGCGGCACCTGGTGCGCGCGCCAGGTCCCCTCGACCTGGACCCCGTCCACGACGGCGGGCCCGGTCCAGCCCTTGGGCGTGACGAGGAGGACCATCGGCCACGGGCGGCGCTCGAGGTCGCCGTCGTCGCGGGCGGCGCGCTGGATCTCGCGGATCGTGTCGTGCGCCTGGTCGAGCGCCGCGGCCAGCTGCCGATGCACGTCGGCGGGGTCGTCACCCTCGACGGTGAGCACCTCGTGGCCGTAGCCGCGCAGGAGGCTCACCAGCTCCTCCCGCGGGATCCGGGCCGGCACCGTCGGGTTGGCGATCTTGTAGCCGTTGAGGTGCAGGATCGGGAGCACGGCCCCGTCGTGGACCGGGTCGACGAACTTGTTGGCGTGCCACGACGCGGCCAGCGGACCGGTCTCGAACTCGCCGTCGCCGACCACCGCCGCGACCAGCAGGTCCGGGTTGTCCATCGCCGCGCCGTACGCGTGCGAGAGGACATAGCCGAGCTCGCCCCCCTCGTGGATGGAGCCGGGGGTCTCCGGGGCGACGTGGCTGGGGATGCCGCCCGGGAAGGAGAACTGCCGGAACAGCCGCCGCATCCCGTCCTCGTCGTCGCCGATGCGCGGGTAGATCTCGCTGTAGGTGCCCTCCAGCCACGCGTTGGCGACGGCGGCCGGTCCGCCGTGCCCCGGCCCGGCCAGGAAGATCGCGTCGACGTCCCGCTCGCGGATCAGCCGGTTGAGGTGGGTCCACAGCAGGTTGAGCCCCGGGGTGGTGCCCCAGTGGCCGAGCAGCCGGGGCTTGATGTCGTCGCGCTCCAGCGGCCGGCGCAGCAGGGGGTTGTCGAGCAGGTAGATCTGCCCCACCGAGACGTAGTTGGCGGCGCGCCACCACGCGTCGAGGAGGGCGAGGTCATCATCGAGCACGGGCAGCCACTCTCCGGCCCCGGCCGCGGGGTGCGACAGGGACCTTGTACGTCGGGGCATCGGGACCTTCGTCACCAGCACAGTGGCCGCGGTGCCTGCGGTCAAGCCCGGGCGTCCCGGCCGAGCCGTTACCAAGGACCCTGTGCAGCGGCTCCGCGAGGCGTTGGGCTGGTGTCGTGGAGACCCATGCGCGCCCGGACGCGAAGGGCTTGAGCACGGCGCGAGCCACCCGGCTGCTGGCCGAGCACGGACCCAACGAGCTGCCGCGCGACCGCGGGCCGAGCCTGCTGGGGCGGGTCCTCACCCAGCTGCGCGACCCGATGATCCTGCTGCTCTGCGGCGCGCTGGTCCTCGTGCTCGCCGTCAGTGACCACCCGGACGCCGTCATCATCGCCACGGTGATCGTCGTCAACACCGCGATCGGGGTGACCCAGGACGTGCGGGCCCAGCACGCCGTCGATGCACTCACCAGGATGGCGGCACCGCTCGCCCGAGCGTGGCGAGACGGCCGGCTGACCGAGCTGTCGGCGACCGAGCTCGTGCCTGGCGACCTGGTCCAGCTCGACGCCGGGGACGTGGTGCCGGCCGACGTGCGGCTGGTGGACACCGCGGGCGTCGAGGTCGACGAGTCTGCGATGACCGGCGAGTCGGTCCCCGTGGCCCGCGGCGCCGGCCAGGACCTCCTGTCTGGCACCGCCCTGACCCGTGGTCGCTGTGTCGGCACCGTCGTCCGCACCGGCCCGGCCAGTGCCCTCGGCCAGATCAGCGCGCTGGTCTCCGGGCGGCCGCGTCCGACGCCGCTGCAGCTCCGCCTCTCACGCCTCTCCCGTCAGCTGGTGCTGGTCACCGGTGCGGTCTGTCTCCTCGTCGGCGTCCTGGCCCTCGTGCAGGGCGAGTCCCTCACCGCGGCTGCGATCCTCGCGGTCTCGCTCGGCGTCGCGGCGGTGCCCGAGTCCCTGCCGGCGGTCGTGACGATCTCGCTGGCCCTGGGCGCCTACCGCATGGCCCGGCGGCATGCCGTGGTGCGTCACCTCCCGGCGGTGGAGACCCTGGGGTCGGTCACGGTCCTGGCCACGGACAAGACCGGCACCGTCACGTCCGGCATCCTCACCGCCCGCCGGCTCTGGACGCCCGACGGCGAGTGCGAGCTGTCCGGTACGGCGTACGGGATGGCCGGCGAGCTGACGGGCACCCCCGCCGCCCGGGCCGGGGCCGCCCGGCTCCTCCGCGACGCCGCTCTCTGCAACGACGCCAGCCTGGTGCCGATGGAGGACGAGTGGCGTCCTGTGGGCGATCCCTTCGACGTCGCACTGCTCGTGGCCGCCCGGCGGGGCGGGGTGACCCCGGAGTCCCTCCGCGGCTGGGCTCGCACGGACGAGACCTCCTTCGACAGCGCGCTCGGCTACGCACGCACGGTCCACGAGGATGCGGGGGGCCGCACGCTCGAGGTGGTCAAGGGCGCGCCCGAGAAGGTCCTGGACCTGCTGCCACCGGGGGAGCTCGTCGACGAGGCACGTGACCGGACGGCGGAGCTCGCGGCGGATGGCTTCCGGGTCCTGGCCGTCGTCGAGAACCGGACGTGGGTCGGTCTGGTCGCGGTGATCGACCCGCCGCACCCGGCCGCAGCCGACGTGCTCCGCCAGTGCCGGTCGGCCGGCATCCGTCCGGTGCTCGTCACCGGGGACCACGCGGCCACCGCCGAGGCGGTCGCGACCGAGCTGGGCATCCTGGACGAGGGCCACGTCGCCGACGGCGATGTCGTCGATCGTGGCGAGCACGTCGCACAGGTCGAGTCGATCGACGTCTATGCGCGGATCCGGCCGGAGCAGAAGGTCGCGATCGTCGACGCCTGGCAGTCCCGCGGCGCGGTCGTGGCGATGACCGGGGACGGGATCAACGACGCGCCGGCCCTCCGCCGGGCGGACATCGGGGTCGCCATGGGTGGGCGGGGGACCGAGGTGGCGCGTCAGGCAGCCGACCTGGTGCTGGTGGACGACGACCTCAGCACGCTCGTGGAGGCCGTCGCGGAGGGACGTCGCATCCACACCAACATCCGCACCTTCCTGCGCTACGGACTGGCCGGGGGTCTGGCCGAGGTCGCCGTCCTGCTCGCCGCGCCGCTGCTCGGTCTGCCGGTGCCACTGACGCCCGGGATGATCCTCTGGATCAACCTGATGACGCACGGCGTGCCCGGGGTGGCGTTCGGTGGCGAGCCGCTGGACCCGCTCGTGATGCGCCGGCCGTCGCCGGCCCCTGGCCGGAGCGTCCTCGACCGGGTGCTGGTCAAGCAGATCGTCTTCGCCGGGGCTCTGGTGACCGCGGTGTCCCTGGCGGCCGGGAGCTGGGCCGACCTGAGCGGTGGCGACGTCCGGACCGCCGTCTTCGTCACGCTCGGCCTGGCCCAGCTCTGGTTGGCCCTCGCGCTGCGTGCGCCGCGGTCCGGCGCCTGGGCGGCCTGGCGCGAGCGCGGGCTCGAGGCGGCCGTGGCGCTGGCGGCCACCCTCCAGCTGGCCGGTGTCGCGGTTCCGGGGCTCCGCGAGCTGCTCGGCACGGTCCCGCTCGGGGCCGACGGCCTGCTCGTCACGCTGGTCCTCTCCGCCCTGCCGGCACTGGTCGTGAGGCTGTCTCGCCGGTCGAAGGCCGCAGTGGGTGAGCTGACGGCTCCAGAGGGCCGCTGACCATGGGCCGGATCCCCGCCTGGCTCGCCCTGGCCGCGAGTGCGGTCCTGGTCTGCGGTGGCCTGGCCGCCCAGGCGCCTCTTCGCGCCGTACCGGACGGCGCAGGCGCCCTGGGACGCTGCGTGGCGACCGGGCCTCTGGACTCGGTCGAGGACCTCAACGACTTCGTGGGCTCGGCGGTCGGGGACCCGGCCTTCCTCGGCGGGGACGTCGGAGTCGACCTACGACTGGGCGAGGGCCGGAGCATCTGGCTGTTCGGTGACACCCTGCGCAGGTCCGCGGAGGGCCCCGACTTCGTCCGGAACTCGATGCTCCTCGTCGCGGACGGCTGCGCAGAGGTCGTCATGCCGCCGGCCGGCGGGGCGATGGTTCCCGACCGTGCCGACGGCGTCGGCTACTGGCCGATGTCCGCGTGGAGGCTGCAGCTGGGTGGTGGGACGGTCGTCCACGCGATGTACCAACGCGTCAGGTCGCTGTCCCACGACGAGGTGGGCGGGCTCGGCTTCGTCAACCTCGGTCCGGCGCTGACGACGTTCCGGATGGCCGGGTCGGGCGCCCCCCAGCTCCTGACCACGACCGACCTCGGCGCGGACGACCCGTCGCCGGAGTCGCCCACGTGGGGTGCGGCAGCTGCGCTCGACGGCGGGTGGCTCTACCTCTACGGCACGTCCACCCGTGACCTCGAGGGTGTCCACGGCTTCGCGCTTCGAGTGGCGCGGGTCCGCCCGGAGCGCGTCGGCGACCAGTCGTCCTGGCGCTACTGGGACGGACGCGGCTGGCGCTCGGACCCGTCGCTCGCCATGGCTCTGATCTCGGAGTACGGCGGCGTGTCCCAGACCCTCAGCGTCTGGCCGCAGGACGGACGGTGGTACGTCCTGAGCAAGCAGGACGAGTTCCTGGGCAGCGAGGTGGTCGTCTGGCCCGGTGACGCGCCCGTGGGTCCGTTCGGGCCGCCCCAGCCCGTGGCCGAGCTCCCGTGCGACCCGGCCACGGGGGAGCTCCGCTACATGCCGCTCGCCCACCCGCAGCTGCTGCCGGAACCCGGCACGGTCGTCGTCTCCTACAGCCGCAACTTCCTCGACGTCGGTCTGGTGTGCGCGGCTCCGGAGCGCTACCGGCCCTTCTTCATCCGGGTGGTGCTGCCGGACTGACTGCGTCGCCTTGATCAGGCGGTGTCCCGCTTCCAGTCGGAGACGATCTCCTGGAACGTCTGGTCGATCGCAGCCTGGTCGGGAGGCGACGACGGCGAGCGTCGGGAGGTCCATCGCGTGACGCTTCGCAGCTGCGGGGCCAGCCGGTCCAGGAGCGCCGGGGAGGTGACGCCGACCCCCAGCGCGACGAACCAGCCGGCGGCCGGGGCGAGGTTGGTGATCCCGAGCAGGGCGACCACCGACACCGAGCTGAGGAGGCCGATCCGCGAGGCGGCACGCAGCCGGAGCCCGGACTCCGACGCGGCGCCGTAGGTCACGGTGGCGATGAAGAGCCACAGGCCGACCACGATGAGCAGGACCGCGAGGGGGCCGACCAGCCGCCCGACCTCGACGAGCCCCACAGCCGCCACCACGCCCGCCACGACCGGCCAGACGGTGTCGGTCCATGCCCTGACCACGGCATCGGTACGACGATGGGCAGGCGTGCTGGTCATGTGGTCAAGGCTGCGACCCGGACCGGGCTCGGCACAGGGCCATCCGGCAGGTCGGATCGGGACCAAAGGTCCCTGCATCCGCGGAGGTTCAGTGGGTCAGCCGAGACGCACCCGCGCCTCGGCCTCGTCGTGGTCCCGGGCGGTGCGGCGTACGACGGTCAGCGTGAGCACCAGCGTCAGCGCGGCGGTGATCGACAGCAGCCCCAGCCCGATCGCGTAGGAGTCGGTGCGCCCGTAGATGTAGCCCATCAGCAGCGGCGGCACGAAGCCACCGAACCCGCCGGCCGCGCCCACCAGCCCGGTGACGCCGCCGACCCGCGCCGGGTCGGTCACCCGGGCGACCAGTGCGAAGGTCGCGCCGCTGCCGCAGCCGAGCGCCGCCGCCATCGAGAGGAACGCGGCAGCGCCGAGGCTATCGACCGGCGGGTGGGTCGCTGCGACCGCAGCCCCGACGGTGACCACCGCGAAGCCGCCGGCCAGGACCGGGATCGGGCTGAGCCGGTCGGAGAGCCAGCCGCCCACGGGCCGCATGAGCACGGCCACGACGACGAAGCCGGCCATCCGGTTCGCCGCCCCGCCCGGGGTCAGGCCGTACTCGGTCCTGAGGTAGGCCGGGAGGTAGACCGAGAACGCGACGTAGCCGCCGAACGCCACGGCGTACATGACGCAGGCCTGCCAGGTGATCGGGAGCCGGGCGTTGGCGACCAGCCGAGTGACCAGGCTGGTCGTGGGGAGGCTGCGACCGGGCGCGTCCCGCAGCACGAGCCACGACACGACTGTGTAGACCGCCAGCGCGAACGCGGTGATCAGGAACGGAGCGCGGTGGCCCACCTCGGAGTAGAGGTTCACGGTGGTGAGCGCACTGATGGCGGTGCCGCCCATGCCGGCGCCGAAGATGCCGACCGCCAGGCCGCGCCGCTCTGGTGGGAACCAGGCGTTGACGAACGGCACGCCCACCGCGAACGCCGTCCCGGCGATCCCGAGGAAGAACCCGCCGACCAGGATCAGGGCATAGGAGTCGAGGGCGAAGAAGGCCAGGAACAGGACCGGCACGATGGTCGCCGCGGACACGAGTGGGAACATGACCCGGCCGCCGTACCTGTCGGTGAGGGCGCCGACGACGATCCGGCCCAACGAGCCCACGACGACCGGCACCGCGACCATCAGCGCGACGTCGGACTCGCTGAGCGTGCCCAGGGTCCCGTTCTGCCGGAAGAGGGGGCCGAGCGGGCTCAGGAGCGCCCAGGCCCAGAAGTTCAGGGCGAACCCGACGGTGGCCAGGGCGAGCATGAGGTACGGCGACCTGGTGGGTGCGTCCGCCTCTGTCCGTGCGCTGTCGCCGGTCGTGGTCATGGCCATCGTGTGTTTCCCTCCAGCGCCATCGCGCAGTCTGCGGGCGGACCTCACCGCTCCGTCGGACCAGAGTCGGGCAGGAAGCGCATGGCCGGACAGGGACCTTCGTCCCCGCTGGAGGTGACCTCGAACCCTCAGTCCGCCTGCTCCGGTCGGCCTAGCCTCCAGATCACGTCGGAGGGAGTTCGGCATGCGCGGGTGGCGTCGGTGCCTGGCGAGCGGAGCCGCGGTCGTCCTGGCCGAGACGGTCTTGATCCGGCTGGGCCGCACCTACGGGTCGACCCTCGTCGAGCGCACGCAGCACCTGCCGGGGGACGAGCTCATCCGGGGTGCCGACGTGCAGACCGACCATGCCGTGACCATCGACGCCCCGCCGGCTGCGGTCTGGCCGTGGCTGGTCCAGATGGGCTGGGGGAGGGGTGGGTGGTACACGGCCCGGTGGGTGGACCGGCTGCTGTTCCCGGCGAACGGGCCCAGTGCCGATCGCATCGACCCGGACCTGCAGGACCTCACTGTCGGGAGCTTCGTCCCGGACGGTCCGCCCGAGACGGAGTGCGGCTTCACCGTCGTGGCGCTCGAGCAGGAGCGCGCCCTGGTCCTGCGTTCCGACAGCCACCTCCCGGTGAGCTGGAGATCGCACGCCGCCATCGACTGGACCTGGGCCTTCGTGCTGACCCCGCTCGACGTCGGCGCTCGGACCCGGTTCCACTTCCGCTCCCGATGGACCACCCGGCCGTGGTGGCTCACCCTCGGGAGCCGGGCCACCGTCGTCCCGGCCGACTTCCTCATGTCGCGCGACATGCTCCGAGGCGTCAAGGCGCGCGCGGAGCGGTATGCGCGGACCGTCCGGTGAGCCGGCCCGGCAGGGCCACCCCCGCCGGGCGGCCCTCACCGTGGTGAGGGCCGCCCTCGTGGTCGGTCAGGCGAGCTGGTCAGGCAGTGCGGGTGTGGGCGAGGCGAGCTCGTCGTTCCGCCTGGGCCGCGAGCTGGCTCAGGCGGTGGGCGCGGGCCGTGGCGCGGCCGGCCTTGCGGGACATGCGTCGGGCACGTGCCAAGCGGCGACCGAGACGACGCTGGTCGGCGTCCTCGAGTCGGGCGGTGATCACGGCCCGGGTCAAGCTGTCGTGCAGCAGGTTCAACGGCGCTCGATTCATTGGTGGTGAGGTGTCGAGTCCGGGAGAACGGCGGTGTTGCGCCGATCGCGCGAGCACCGGCCATTCGGCTTCGAATGGCCTTTGCATTTCCCGAGCGGATTGTGCTAACCTCAATTGTGTAATGGGCAACCTCCCTTTTTGGCCATTACCAAGAGGGTACGAACATTCGCCTGGAATGTCGAGACTTCCGGCTGTTCGGGTTCCATTTCCTCCGACGCTGGCTGACGCCGCTGAACAGCTCACTCAAGCCGTGACACGCGTGCTCCGATACCGCACGGCGACCGCCCCCGACCGGAACTCTCGGCGATCCACGAGCTCGAGCTGGATGCGCTCGCGAAGACCGGCGAGCAACGTCGGCCCGTGTCCGGCCAGGACCGGCTGCACGAGGAACACGTACTCGTCGATCAGTCCCAGGTCTGCCAACGCCAGGGGGAGTGTCACGCCCCCCACGAACAGGTCCTCGCCTGGCTCCTGCTTGAGCCGCTGAACGGCTTGCCCGAGGTCGCCCCGCACCAGCTCGGCATTCCAGTCGACCTCGTTCAGCGTGCTCGAGACGACGTACTTCTTCGCCCCGTCGATAGCCTCGGCGAACGGGATCTCCCACTCGTCCATCCAGTCGGGCCACGTGCCCGTGGCAGGCCGCCGCCACGCCGACTCCATCATCTGGTAAGTCACCCGGCCGAACAGCAGGGCACCGGCTCGTTCCATCTCGGCGGTCCAGTAGCGCATCGACTCCGCGTCGGGGGCGAGCCCTCCCTCGTGATGGCAGCAGCCGTCGAGTGTGACGTTGATCGAGTATCGAAGTTGTCTCATCTCGCTCGCTCTCCCTTGATGCGCGCACCGCGGCCTTCACCGGACCGTACTCAGACCGCTGCCGGCGCCATTTCTCAGCGGCGCCCGAGCGCACCTGGGTGACGATGACTGCTGTCGACGGGACTAAGGTGTGTGAAGGGTTGTAGCCCCACGTGCCTCGGGCCGGTCTGGTGTAGCCGAGCCTGAGAAGGCGGTCAACGAGGCGATGCGAACGCATGCGATACGACGTCGCGTCGCTGCCACGCCGTTGCTGCGGCGACTCTCATGACGTCGCCCACCGAGGTGCGGCGTCGGCGCAAGCTTCCCGCCAAGACGTGGGGCGCGCTGGCTGTGGTCGGCGTGGTGATCGCCTTCTCGCTGAGTTCAACGCTGGTCAAGCGCGCGGAGTCCCCGGGCGTCCTCGTCGCGTTCTGGCGGATGGCGGTCGTCAGTGTCGTCTGGAACGCCTACCTGATCAGCACGGGTCGACGGGTCACCCTGCGGCACGTGCGCCAGGCCCTCGTTCCTGGGGTCTTCTTCGGGCTGAACTTGGCGACCTTCTTCGCCGGGGCGACGCACAACAGCGTGGCGAACGCCGCCCTGATCGGTTCGCTGTCGCCCTTCCTGATCGTGCCGATCGGAGCCCGTCTCTTCGGGGAGTACATCCATCCGCGGGCGCTCGTGTTCGCGTTGGTGGCTTTCGGCGGCGCAGTCATGGTGCTGCTGAACGCGCCACCCATCGGAGACGCGTCGGTGCGCGGCAACGTGTTCGGCGCGCTGGCGATGCTGCTGTGGACGGGTTACGTCGTTTCGACTCGACACTTCCGCCGAGACATGGATGTCGCGACCTTCATGGGGACGGTCAGTCCGATCGCAGCCGTTGCTGTGCTCCCCCTGGCCATCGCCGACGGAGGCATGTTCGGTATGAGCAGTGTTGGGTGGACCTACACGCTCGTCCTCACCTTCCTCACAGGGCTCGCCGCCCATGGGCTGATGGTGTTCGCGCAGAGGACGATCCAGATCGGCACGATCGGCATCGCCTCGGTGGTGCAGCCGGCCCTGGCCGTGGTGTGGTCCTTCCTGCTGCTGGGCGAGACGCTGCGACCGCCGCAGGCGGTCGGCATCGCCATCGTCATCAGTGGGCTCGCGGCGTTCCTGGTGCTGAACCAGCTCGGCGGGCGCAGCCGTCGGGCCACCACCTTCGAGCCTGTGACGGTCCCGGTCGTGGGGGCCGCGGGGGCTGTTCCGTAGCGCTTCCCGCACGGAGGACCGAGGCGAGTAGCACGCGACGGCGTTCAGGCCACGTGTCGCACCCAGTCGGCATCGACCCGGTCGACTTCTGTGATCAGGTGGTCGGCCGCTGCCATCCGCCGATCTGCCGTTTCGCACAGCTCCTTGGCCAGCGCATGGTCGCTCCTGCTAGCGGAAAGGCGTGCCAGCGCATCGAGTGCGAAGACCTCGGCAGGGGCGTCGCCTTCGGACCGGGCTGTCTCGAGGATCGCCTCCAGGCGGCTCACGGACTCTTCGTCTCGCTGCTCTGCAGCATCCATGGCGGCCAGCAGACACGCCCCCAGCGCCGCCCCCTCGCCGCCTCCGGCATCGCGGTGCCAGGAAGTTGCTGCGGTGAGCTGGGCGCGTGCTTCCGACCGCTTTCCGAGCGTACGCAGGACGCGGCCCAAGTGGACCCGGGCGAGTGCCGCCAGCCGCACGTCGCCAGTGGCTTGGGCCTTGTCGATCGCACTGCGCAGCGTGGTCGAGGCGGCGTCGTGGTCACCGGCCAGACACTGCGCTCGGCCCAGGCTCATGACCTGGTAGGCCTCGGTCTGCTGGAATCCGAGTTGCCGTGACCTATCGGCTGCGAGCCCGATGTGATGCACAGCGTCGTGGAAGCGGTGCTCGAGTCGGGCCAGCTCACCGAGCATCGCTTCGCCGCGAACGTGGAGCCATGGGTCATCGACCGCCTGCAGCCATCGCTCGACCTCGGCGGCGGCTTCGACGCTTCGCTCGTGCTCACCGGCCGAGAGCGCTGCCCGGGCGGCGAAGAGCCCACTCGCCACCCGGTCCCACGGGCGGTCCAGCCCCTCGTAGAGCGCGCGGCTGAGGTCGGTGAGCTCCATCGCCCGGCGGAAGTCCCCATCGTGCGAAACGACGTAGGCCAAGTAGTAGGCACAGCGTGCCTGAAGGTCGACGTCCTGTATTTGGTCGGCCAGCTCTTGTGCCGCCGCCACGTGGTCCCGGGCGCGTTCGAGGCTGCCCGTCGAGGCCTCGATCCACGCTGCCAGCAGCAGGCCGTTCGCCGTGTCACCCGCGAGCGGGTCGTCATCGACGGCGGCGAGTGCGGTCAGGATCCGCTGTGCGCCACGACTGTCGCCCTGGACCACCCATGCCCAGCCGAAGCCGTTCGCGATGCGAAGTCCGGCAGTCGGATCATGAGACGCCGACCAGGACAGCGCGGCCTCGATGTTGGCCCGCTCGGACCGGGCGAAGGCCAGATGCTCGGCCTGGTTGGCGCTGCGCACGCCTGTCGTGCTGGAGCTCGCGGCTCCGGCGAACCAGGTGGCGTGCGCCTCGAGCGCTCGCTCGGACATCTGGGCCTCATCCATGGCTTCGAGGGCGAACGCACGGATGCTGTCGAGAAGCCGGTAGCGAACCGAGCCGGCATCGTCGTCGACGATGACCAGGGAACGGCTGACCAGGCGTCCGACGACGTCGATCGCCGCGGCGGCCGGCACGTCGAGAGCCTCGAGGACGAACTCAACCGCCGGCAGGGGAGCGCCCCCGGCGAACGTGGCCAGCGCCCACAGACCGCGTTGGTCGTCGGGGAACAACAGGTCGTAGCTCCAGCCGATGGTCGACCTGAGTGCGCGGCGGCGTTCCGGCCTCCGGCTGGTCGGGTCGCTCAGCACGCTGAACCGGTCATCCAGACGACGGGTGATCTCCGTGATGGACAGCGTCTTGGTACGCGCGGCAGCGAGCTCGATCGCCAGTGGAAGACCGTCGAGGGACCGACACAGCTCGGAGACGGGATCGTCGTCCCCCGATGTGCGAGGCAGCCGCTGAGCGGCGGCGCGCCGGGTGAACAGCTCGACCGCGTCAGAGAGCTGTAGCGGCTCGAGGTCGAAGACGACCTCTCCTTCGACGCCCAGGGGTACCTGGCTCGTGCACAGGACCCGTAGCGCCGGAGCAGCATCGAGCAGGCGCACTGCCAGGGCCGCCGCCCCGTCGAGCACGTGCTCGCAGTTGTCCAGGATCACGACGGCCGACGTGCGCCTCAGCCGTTCGAAGAGCGCGTCCTCGCCCCCGGGTCCCTTGACCGCGCCGACCAGCACGTCGACCACCTCGTCAGGGGTGGCCGCTGACTCGAGTCGCGCCAACCAGACGCCGCTGCTCCCGACTGCGGTCGACAGGCCGAGCCCGCGGCCGACCTCGATCGCGACCGCGGTCTTCCCGATGCCCCCCGGCCCCACGACCTCGACGAGTCGTCGGCTGCCGAGCAGTTCCGACAGGGCGGCAACGTCGTCCGCGCGGCCGACCAGCTCCACCGACATCGACGGCAGGTTTCCGGCCGCTGCGGCGACCCGGGCCGGTGCGAGGCCGCCCTCAGCGGCCTCGAGGGAAGGGTCTTGGGTGAGGATCAGCTGCTCGAGCTGCCGCAGCTGCGGCCGCGGATCGATACCGAGCTCTTCGGCCAGGGTGGTCCTGATCGTCTGATACGTCGCCAGCGCATCCGCCTGGCGACCGGCCCGGTACAGCGCCGTGATGAGGAGCTCCCACAGCCCCTCCTGGAACGGGTAGGTCTTCACCTCCGTTTCCAGCGGGCCGATCAGGTCGCTGGGTGCGTCGCCGAGCCGCAACCGCGCCGCGTACAGCATCTCGACGAGCTGCGTGCGGGTCTCCTCGAGCTGCGTCCGATGGGGGTCGCCCCAGTCGCCGGCACCGGCGGCCGGCAGCACCTCTCCGCGAAACCGTGCCAACGCGGACACACATAGGTCCGCGGCCGCACGGACATCGCCGGCGTCTAGCAGAGCCGCTGCAGAGGCGGTGAGGTCGAGCGCCACCAGCGCATCGACGGTCGACCGATCGACCGCGAGGGCATACCCGCCGTCGCGGCTTCTGACCAGGTCGGGGTCACCGAGTGCTCTTCGGAGCATCGCGACCTTCGACTGCAAGGTGTTGCGCCGGGCGGGACCGTCTTCAGCCGTCCAGAGTTCGTCGAGGAGCTGGTCCGCACGTACCGGTGCGCCCGCTTCGAGCGCGAGACGCACCAACAGCTCCGACGTCTTGCCGGTGGGCACCTCCACCCGGCGGCCGTCGCGGGTGACCTCGAGGGGTCCGAGCACCGCGATCGTGAACACCAACCGAGGGTATGCCCGTCCGGTGGGTGCGGAGTCAGGCTGGCGTCAGCGCATCGTCAGCGCCTCGGGCCACAGTCGGCCCATGCCCGATGACGTTGAGAATCTGGTCCACCGGCTGGTGGGCGGCGACCGCCAGGCCGCTGCGGACATCCTCGAGCGCTCCACGAGTGATGACTCCCCGGCCCTGCTTGTGGCCGCCGCACTTGTCAGCGACGCCCCCGACCCCTTGCTCACCCGGGCCGCGGCGAGCGCCACCAAGACCCGGGATCGCCAGCTGGTGGCCATCGTCACCGCACACCTGAGGGACGACGTGGACCTCCTTGACGTCCTCGTCCGCGACCACCTCACCGATCACCCCGACAACGTCCTTGTCGCCTGGATCGCCGCCCAGCACACCCCAGCCGCACCTGCGGCCCGTCAACGAAACGAGGAGTAGCCATGCCCGCTGTTCAGACCACGTCCGCCCCGACTGCGCGCCACTCACTCCCACGAGACCTCATCAGGTGGCTGGTCACCTTCCTCGGCTACCCGCTCGGTGGATTCGTCGCGTGGCTGGTCCTCGGACCAGTCGACAGTCTGGCGCCCGCGCTCCTGGGCGGTCTGGTCACCGGCGCCATCCTGGGCGCCGTCCAAGCCTGGGGATTGGCCCGCGACGGACGGTTCTTCGCGCAGTGGTCGGCAGCCACGTCCGTCGGGCTGATGGCCGGCCTCGGACTGGGTGCGACGACCGTCGACTACGACACCACGCTGTCCGCACTGGTGATCCAGGGGGCCATCTGCGGGTTCTTCGTCGGAGCCGCCCAAGCGGTCGTGCTGCGACCGACGCGTGGTATCCCGGTGTTGGCCTGGCCATTCTTCCTCGCGGTCGTGTGGGCAGCGGGCTGGACCGTGACCACCTCTGCCGGTATCGGGGTCGACGAACAGTTCACCGTCTTCGGCGCCAGTGGCGCCCTGGTCGTTGCACTCCTCACCCTCGTCCTTCCATTTGTCCTCCGACGCAGCGACGCGCGCACGCGCTGAGTCCCGCACGTCCTGGCCGGCCCCGGCTAGGCAACCGACCCGCCCGTCCCCAGCAAGCACGAGAGGCAAGTGCCATGTCCATGCAACCTACGAAAGCTCCTAGCTCGCGCGCGGGGCGAGCAGACGACGCGTCGATCACCCGACGACTGGCACGCGCATCGGCGGTTCACCCGTGGCGGATCGTCGTCTCCTGGGGGTTGGTCCTGGTGGCCTCGGCGGTGGCCATCGCAGGGCTGCTCGGGTCGGCACTCAACTCCGACGCCAGCATCACCACCCATCCCGAGTCGATGCGGGCAAGCGAAGTGCTCGCCGACAACTTCCCGGACGCCGGCAGCTTCGACGAGGCGGTCGTCATCCGCTCGGACCGACACACCACCGATGACCGGGCCTTCAGGCAGTTCGTCGCCGAGGTGCGGTCCTCGCTCCAGCAGACCGGCACCACCCACACCGTCGGCGACCCGTACGCCGGCGACCCCACCGCGATCTCGGAGGACGATCACGCGGCCCTGGTCACACTCACCCTCGGCTCCGACCCGGACACGGGGATCGAAGCACTGCTCGGCGAAGTCGCCGCGTCCGACGTCGACGACGCCTTCGACGTCGACATGACCGGCACCTACACCCTCGACCACGACTTCCAGGAACTCTCCTCCTCCGACCTGGAAAAGGGTGAGCTGCAGTTCGGTCTCCCCGCGGCGATGGTCGTCCTGGTGCTCGTGTTCGGCGCTCTGATCGCCGCGTTCCTGCCGATGACCATCGCCATCATCTCGATCGTCGTGGCCGTCGCCAGCACCGCGGTGCTCGGCCAGGTCACGTCGCTGTCGTTCTTCATCGTCAACATGATCACGGCGATGGGCCTCGCCCTCGGCATCGACTACAGCCTGTTCGTGCTGTCCCGCTACCGCGAGGAGCGATCGGCCGACAAGGACAAGCTTTCCGCCATCGTCGCGACCGGAGGCACCAGCGGCAAGGCGGTCCTGTTCAGCGGCAGCTCCTTCGTGGTGGCCCTCTCCGGCCTGCTGCTCGTGCCGGACACCATCCTGCGCAGCCTGGCTCTAGGTGCGATCATCGTCGGGCTGATCACTATGGCGGCGTCCCTGACCTTGCTCCCCGCCCTGCTCTCGTTGCTCGGTGACCGGGTCAACGCGTTGAGGCTGCCACTCTTCGGCCGCGAGCACTCAGCGGAGAGCCCGTTCTGGACCCGCACAGTCAACGCCGTCGTACGCCACCCGGTCGCGACCCTGAGCGCTGGACTGATCATCCTGTTGGCTGCGACGGCCCCTGTCCTCGGACTGCACACCGGCAGCGCGGGCGTGAGCTCGCTACCCGACTCCGCGTTCTCAAAGGCCGGCGCCCTGGCCTTGGATCGAAGCTTCCCGCACCTCACGGCGGACCCGGCGAAGGTGGTCATCTCGGGCGACGTGGGATCCGTCGCCGTCGAAGCGGCCATGTTGACCTTCGAGGCGTCCGTCACCGACGACCCCGACTTCGGCGCACCCACACGTCAGCTCGCCCCGAACGGCACGGTGGCCCTGATCAACGTCCCACTTGTCGGCGACCCCAACAGCTCCAGCGCCAGGAACGGCCTCGAACGCCTCCGTACCGACCTCGTGCCGGCGGCGTTCGACGGCACTCATGCCGAGGTCCTGGTCGGTGGAACCACCGCCGAAGACACCGACTACTCGGGCGTGATCAACAAGTGGCTGCCGATCGTGCTGACCTTCGTCCTCGGCCTGAGCTTCATCCTCCTCACCCTTGTGTTCCGCTCGCTGGTGCTCTCAGCGACCGCGGTCGTCCTCAACCTGCTGTCGGTGGGCTCGGCCTACGGCCTGCTCGTCCTGGTGTTCCAGAACGGCGTCGCGGCCGACCTGCTCGGATTGCAGCAAGTTGAGCGAGTCGAGGCGTGGGTGCCGGTCTTCCTGTTCTCGGTCCTGTTCGCGCTCTCGATGGACTACCACGTCTTCCTCCTGAGCCGCATCCGCGAGCGCTACGCACAGACGGGTGACACCCGCGACGCCGTCGTACACGGCATTGCCGCGACGGGCCGCATCATCACCGGAGCCGCGCTGATCATCGTGGTGGTCTTCGCGAGCTTCGCCTCTGGGCAACTGGTGATGTTCCAACAGATGGGCTTCGGTGTGGCCATCGCGCTGCTCGTGGACGCGACGCTCATCCGCATGGTCGTCGTTCCCGCGGTGATGACGGTGCTGGGCGACTGGAACTGGTACCTGCCCAAGTGGCTCGAATGGCTGCCCGAGCTGCACGTCGAGGGCGATCCGGCCCCGGCAGCCGAGACTCCGGCGGCGGCGCCACAGCTCGTCCCGACGTCGGTCCAGGCCTGAGGAGTCATCGATGAGCTCGAACGTCGCAGCCGGCGTACTGATGCTGGTCCTGCCAGTGCTCTTCAACACGGCCTTCGCTGCGCTGGCCGCGATGTTCGACTATCCAGACGTCCTTCGTCGCCCTACCGACGAGGTCCTGGCCAAGTTCCGCGAGGGCGGCACCCGGCTGGTGCTGTGGTGGTGGGTCTTCACCCTCACCGCGGTCGCGTTGGCGCCACTCTCGGTGTTGCTCGCCCTGGCGCTCCCTGGCGCGGGCGCGTCGCTCGTGGAGGTGGGTGCGACGATCGGCGTCCTCGCCGCTCTGGTGCAGTTCCTCGGGCTGGTGCGCTGGCCGTTCCTGGTGCCTGAGCTCGCCCGGATCGACGCCGATCCCGACGCGAGCCCGGCCCGGCGCGAGGCAGTCAACGTCGTCTTCCAGTCCTTCAACCGCTACCTGGGCGTCGGCGTCGGCGAGCACCTCGGCTACCTGCTGACCGGGACCTGGACGATCATGGTCGGCGTCGCGTTCACCCAGTCCACCGCAGTCCCGGCATGGCTGGGGCTCCCAGGGATCGTGATCGGCGCACTCCTGACTGTGTGCGCCCTGGAGTTCGTCGGCCCCGCGGAGCGCTACGGTTGGAAGCTCGCGGCCACGCTCACGCCTCTCTCGTACGTCGCATGGAGCGCCTGGCTGATCGCCGGTGGCATCGCGGTGTTGGTATGACCTCGCGGTCCGGGGCCAACAGGGGCAGGTCGGGACCGCGCGCGGGTTGCTGGGCCATGACGGCGCCATGACAGCGCTCGATTCCCGAAAACGGCAACGCGTGTTGTCGCAATGGCATCGAATGGCGACGCTGGTCGACGTGAACGAGTACGACGTGGCTGTGATTGGCGGAGGCGCTGCCGGTCTGTCCGCCACCATTGGTCCTGAGCCGGCGCGCTACAGGGTCGTGGTGATCGACGCCGGCGAGCCCCGCACCGCGCCCGCCGCGCACATGCACGGCTTCCTCTCCCGCGACGGCCTGCCGCCGGGCGAGCTGCTGGCGGTCGGGCGCGAGGAGATGGCCGGCTACGGAGGCCACCTGCTCGAGGGGGCACCGTCGCCGGGATCACCCCGGTACGACCCGAGGCGGCAGGTGGCCATAGAACGAGGTGCGGGCACTACGGTGGGACACGAGAACCTCCGGGTGGATGTGGGCCTTAGACACGCCACACCCCACCCGGGGGTTCTCATTCGTTCAAGCCGCCACGCCAGCTACCAACGTCCTGACCGAGTACATCTAGCGGCTGACGGTCTTGACCTTGAAGTCGTCGAAGGTGCCGGTGGCGCCTTGGCCGAAGAGCCGCTCGCTGGGAGGGATGCTGACGGAGAGTGCAGGTGCGTCCGGGTGCTGGAACGGGAACGCGTCGAGCAGACTGAACAGTCCGTGGCCGATCGCGAGGCTGTCGATCTTGGAGCCCAGCTCCTCCCCGGCGCCCAGCGAGGGGTAGGTGCCTGTGAAGGGAACGCCCTGAACGTCGAGCGGGATGCCAACGTGGTCGACATGGGCGACGTTCTTGCCGTCGAAGAAATAGTCGACAGAGCCGACGCCGCCTGCGCGGCTGAACCGGATGCTCACGGTGTGGGCGCCGGGTGAGGCCGGGATCTCCTTGATGATCTGGGTGTACATCTTATCGGTGCCGACGTAGTCGGGTGATCCGGACTGAGCGTTGCCTGTCACGTTGGATGGCAGGCGCTCGATGAGTGGGAACGCGGTATGCCCCGAGACGAACCAGTCGAAGAGCTGCCCGGTGCTGAAGTCGATCACGTTCATGACCACACCGGCCTGCTGCCCCTCGAGTGTCGGCTGTGCATAGGGAGCACCACTCTCGGTGTATGTGCCGTGGATGACCCGGCCGGGCTGGGTTCCCGGCGTGGAGGCCTTGATGGTCGAGCTGATCTCCACCGATCCGTCGGTGGGCACCGGGAAGGTCTTGGTGCTGATCGCGATGTACTTCAGATGGTCAAACACACTGACGTCGTTGGCGGTCTTGAACGGTACAGCGGAGACGCTGAACGCGCCCCTTGCGAACGAGCTGGTGCCGCCCGCGGCCAGCTCGCCGGGGCCGTAGATGTTGGCCCACTTCGCCACGTAGTCGGCTTGGGAGTACCGCGGCTTGTCGAAGTCGTCGTAGATCTCGACCGTCGTCCGCTGTCCCGACGACGGAGCGGCCGGTGCCTGCGCGGTGGGTGCTTGCGCGTCTGCAGCGTGCGACCCGAGAACGGCAACGAGCACACTGAGTGTCGCCGCCGTGAGCACTGCGATGCGCCTGGTCCCGAGGATCGTATTGGAGTGGGGCATGGGGTCCTCCCAGGTGGGTTCGCGAGTGCTCGAACTCTCCTCCGGCGATGAGCCGGGGTCATGCCGCAGTTGGGGGATGACAGAGGCGGTCGGGTCATGCACCGAATCTCGACAGGCCACCCGCACTCACCCATGTCACTGTCGGGCCACCTTGAACATCGCGGCTTCCGCGCGTTGAGCGGGATGCGTCTTTCCGGCTCCCTTCTGTGGTCAACCGGTCCGGCGTAGCGTCTTCTCCGCGGGTCCGGGAAGTGGCCGATCCGAAGTGTCGATGAGCAGGGGAAGGTCGACCGCGCTGGATTCTTGAGTCGCCCTGCAGTGCCCTCCCTGGCCCGTGCCAACGTCCTCGACAGCGGCGAGCTGGAGGTCGCCGAGGAGCTGGCGGTAGATGGAGTCGGAGATTCTGCGCTTGAGGCACCGGATGGCTTCGAGGGGTTTCTTGCCCTCGACTCTCTTGCGCCGGTAATAGGCCCGGCCGTCGGTGTCGAGGCGGATCTGGCTGATCGCGGCGATGTGGATCATGTGGTCCATCCGCCGGTTCCCTGCCCGTGAGAGCCGGTGCCGGTTCTGCTCCCCCGAGGATGCGTCCAGTGGTGCGGTGCCGGTCCAGGAGGCGAACCGGTTGCGGTCAGCGAACCGGGCCACGTCGCCGACGTCGGCCAGGACCCGGGCCGCGACCACGGGGCCGACGCCGTGGAGACCCATCACGCGTGAGCCGCGGGCCAGGACGATGGCTTTGAGTTCGGCAGTGGCCTTCTTGATCTTGGACTCGACTGCGACCAGCTCGGCGAGCTGTTCGGCGGCGTTGCGCCGGCGGGTCTTCCCGGCGATGTCGCGGGGGCGCACGTTGGCCAGCATTGCCTTTGGCCTGACCAGTGGTGATGTCGCGTTTCGCTGTCCTGGCAGGAGTTCTGCGAGCAGGGCCTGGAGTCGGTCGACGGTCTGGACCCGCGCCTGGTCAAGGCTTCGCGGCGGTCGGTGAGCATTCGCAGCGCCTCGAGCCCACTGTCGAGCTGCAGCACCCGCAGCGTCGTGGTGCGCACCGCGACTGCGGCGACCGCATGCGCGTCGTGGGCATCGGTCTTGCGGTTGTGGCCGGAGTCGAAGAGCCGGACTCGGGCGGCGAGCTTGGCTGGACGTCGACGACCTGTTCGCCATCTTCCAGAAGTCGCTGGACCAGTGGCCGGCCGGCGCCGTTGCTTCCCTCGACGGCCCAGACCGGTTCGGCCAGGTCTGGGCGTAGGTCTTCATCGCCACGTAGCCGGCCCGGTCGGTGGTGAACCGACCTGACCAGGGCAGCTACTCGCGTTCGTCGACGACCTCGATCGTGGCCGACAACTTGTGGGGATCGACCCCGATGATCACCTGCTCTACGCGCTGACCATGTGCTGCTCCCGCCTGTGCTCGTTCCGATGTGGACGGCGAGGTGGGCATTGCTACTACGAGCAGGGCAGTCCCTCTTGAGCCACGCCTCGTCACGGTGACCGGCGAGCCGCAGACCGAAAGAGAGCCGCGGACAATAGACCCCCTCTGAACGCATCGTCGCAGATCAGAGGGGTGGTGCGGACGGGCTGGCCTGTAAGCCGGGTTCTGTTCCCGGGTCCCTTGCGGTTCCCGTTCGGCGACCATCCATCTACGAGTGCCGTTGCTGGCACCCTCCAGCGGTCTACCCGCGTACTCGGGCGGGCCGCCCTCGGCGTACGCGCGCCCGGTGCCCGAAGGCACCGGACTTCTTGACCTTGCTCCAGGTGGGGTTTGCCGAGCCGACCCGGTCACCCGGGTCGCTGGTGGTCTCTTGCACCACCGTTTCACCCTTGCCGCTCCGGACCGAGGCCCGGAGCGGCGGTCTGTTCTCTGTGGCACTGTCCCGCGGGTTGCCCCGGGTGGGTGTTGCCCACCACCTCGCCCTGTGGAGCCCGGACTTTCCTCGGCACCGCACCGCGAGGGTGTGGTGACGCGGTCGCCCGGCCAGCCCATCCGCACCTGAAGGGTAGGCGAACGAGGGGACCTGCGTCATGCCGACGAGGGCGGGTACCTACCACTCATGCCCAGCCGTTGGTTCTTCATCGTCACGGTCGGGGCGTTGCTGGTGGTGCTCGCCATCTTCTGGGTCATCGTCCTCGTGCAGGGGGACGACGAGGACCAGGGCGGCAACGTCGACAAGCAGCCGCCGCCGCAGTCGGCGGCGCTGGTCCGCGACTATCTTTCGGTGACATGAGCTACTGGTACTGCCTCAACCACCACGCGGTCGAGGGCCAGGACGGCTGCGACTACAAGGACCGGCTCGGCCCCTACGACACCGAGGAGGAGGCGGCACGGGCGCTCGAGAAGGTCAAGGAGCGCAACGAGGCCTGGGACAACGACCCCCGCTGGAACGACGAGCTCGAGGACTAGCCCGCCCGGTGGTGATCAAGCAGGGGCCCAAGGCCTCACCGTGGCCGTTCCTGGCCATGATCGGGATGGCCGGCTGCTTCTTCCTGTACGCCGTGAGCGGGCTGCTCGCCCCGTGGTACGCCGTGGTGCTCCTCATGGTGATCTGGGTGCTGCTCTTCCTCGCCGCCACGCGCTGGTGGACGCCACACCCCGCGCGCACCCTGGTCCTGCCGGTGATCGCGCTGGCCCTCTGGTTCGTCGTCCTGACGGCGGGAGAGGCGCTCTTCGGCTGGACCGCGTGAGCGCTAGCTGGGGCTGACCCGCAGGATCACGTCGTTCCCGCCGCCGTTGTCGGTGGTGACGAGCAGGTCGCCGTTCCGAGACGTGGAGACCGTGCGGATCCGGCCGTACTGCCGCAGCGCCTTCGGCGCGCGGACCTTCTTCAGCTTGCCCTTCGCGTCGAAGGTCAGGAACAGCACCCGGCTGGCCTTGAGGCAGGCCACCGCCATCGCGCCGTTCAGCGCACCCCACTTCGCGCCGTTGAAGAACGTGCCGCCGCTGGTGGCCACCGTCGGGTCGCCCGAGCGCCACCTTGCCTTGAGCTGCTTGCCCGGCAGCGACGGGTCGGTCATCGGCACCGACTCGTTGTAGCCGGGCACCGGGTTGTAGCCGTAGTCGCCGCCGTTGACGAGCTTGTTGACCTCGTCGTCGCGGTAGGTGCCCTGCTCGATGCTCCAGAGCGAGCCGTCGGCGCGCTCGGTGACGCCCTGGACGTTGCGGTGGCCGTAGGTGTGGACGTACGCGCGCGGACCGGACGACCCGGCGTACGGGTTGCTCGGCCACGGCGCGCCGGTGAACCGGTCCAGCCGCAGCGTCTTGCCGCCCAGCGAGTCGAGGTCCTCCGGGTTGGTGCCCTCCGCCGCGTCGCCGGTGCCGACCAGCAGCGACCCGTCGCTGGTCACGATCAGCCGGCAGCCGCCGTGCCTGCCCGAGCTGGTCGGGAAGCCGCCGACCAGCTCCTTGGCCAGCGTCGCGGTGCGCAGCTTCTTGTCGAGTGTCCACGCGGTGACGTGCACGTCGTGGCCACCGTTGCCGGTGAACCCGCCCTGGCAGGTGTAGATCCGGTGGTTGCGCTTGAAGTCGGGGTCGACCTCGAGCCCCATCAGCCCGGTCTCGCCGGAGACCCAGACGCTGCTGCTCGGGAAGCTCACCTTCTTCACCTTGCCGTGCTTGAACACCGACAGCGTCGCGCGGTCCCGCTGGGTGAAGATGAGCGTGCCGCCGGGCAGCGACTTCACGTCCCACGGGTGGTCGAGGTTGCCGACGACCGTGGTGACCTTGAGCTTGGGCACCGGCTTGCGCTCGGCGGCCTGGGGTTGCGCGCGGTGCGCGGCCCGGGCCGGGTCGGTCACCGACGCGACAGGCATGGCGAGCGAGACGGCGAGGACGACGAGAAGCGACCGGGGGAGACGCATACCCGCAACGTACCGATGCCGGATGAGAGCACCCCGGTACCGATCTCAGCGTGCCGACCCAGATACAGGTCCTATGTGGACGACGCACGGGTTCCGGTGCGGTTCGGAAATTGCTCGACTGTCGAGCATCGTCAGATCCCGATGCCATCAACAAGCGATGGGCGAGACGCAGTTCTCCACATCTTGAGCAAGATCGTCCATGGAGCAAGGGCGGCTGACGATGTCATGCCGATATGGGAGATACCGAGATAGAGGCGCTTTTGCGCGGCCAGGACGGCGTGATCGCTCGTCGCCAGGCGCTGGGGGTCGGCCTCACCGACGTCGACATCGAGCGGAAGCTTCGACGGCGCGAGTGGGCGCGCATTCATCCTGGCGTCTATGTCGAGCACACGGGTCCGCCGACCTGGCGGCAGCGAGCATGGGCCGCCGTGCTCTTCTACTGGCCCGCCGCGATGGCCGGCGAGTCTTCGCTGGCCATCCAGAACGTCCGTGGTTACGAGCCCAACGAGGGGTCGCTCATCGAGGTCGCGGTCGACCGGGATCGGCGGGTAGTACGACAGCTTGGGATCGTGGTTCGACAGCACGCCAGGTCGCACACCTTGTGTCAGACCGGTCTCAACCCGCCGCGCCAGCGGCTGGAGCACGCCTTGCTCGGTGTCGCATCACGCAAGCGCGGTCTCGATAAGAGCGTGGGAGTGCTCGCCGATGCGGTTCAGCAGGGACGCACCACGCCCCGTCGACTCCTTGATGCGTTGGCAGAGCGTCCCCGTCTCAGGCACCGGGCAGTCCTCATGATGGTGCTCATTGACGTTCAGTCCGGAGTCCACTCGGTGCTCGAGTACCGCTACCTCAAAGATGTCGAACGAGCCCACGGACTGCCCTCGGGGAATCGGCAACGCCGCGTCGACGTCGATCGGTCGGTCACGTATCGGGACGTCGACTACGTCGAGTTCGGCGTGACCGTTGAGCTCGACGGGCGGATCGGCCACAGCGAAGCTGCCGACCTGTGGGCTGACCTCGAACGCGACATCGTCACCATGACCTCTGGCGGGCTCACCGTCCGGGCCGGCTGGATCCACGTGTTGGACCCCTGCCGTCTGGCCAAGGCCTTGTCCGAGGTGCTCACCGCGAAGGGGTGGCCGGGGACTCTGACGCCCTGCGGCCCGAACTGCGGAGCATCTTCGGCACCTGGTGCCGAAGATCCTCGGCTGACTGCGTGGCCCGCTCCTGGACGGATCCCGAGCTTCAGGAAGCTGTAGACAGTCGAGCTAATTTGGAACCTCCAGCAATGCCAAGCGCAACCTCGCCAAAGTCATAGCCAGCCGTTCCCATCAGCGATGATCACGGCCTCGGCACGGTTGGCGGCACCGGTCTTGCCGATGGCGGCGGAGAGGTGGTTGCGCACGGTCCCCTCCGAGAGGAACAGCTTCCTGGCGATGGCGGCCACTGTCGAGCCGTCGCGGGCGGCGCGCAGCACCTCGGTCTCGCGGGCGGTGAGCGGGGACTCGCCGGCCACCAGCGAGTCGGTGGCCAGGGCGGGGTCGACGACGCGCAGGCCGGCGTGCACACGGCGTACGGCGTCGGCCAGCTGGGCCGCGGGGGTGTCCTTGACCACGAATCCGGCGGCCCCGGCCTGCAGCGCGCGGCGCAGGTAGCCCGGTCGGCCGAACGTCGTCACGATCAGCACCCGCGTGGACGGCGAGGCGTTCCGGACCTCGGCCGTGGCGGATATTCCGTCCAGGCCGGGCATCTCCACGTCCAGCAGGGCCACGTCGGGCCGGTGCTCGAGCACCGCTGGCAGCACGGCGTCGCCGGTGCCGACCTCGGCGACCACCTCGAGGTCCGGCTCGAGGTTGAGCAGGGCGGAGAGCGCGCCGCGGACGAGCGCCTGGTCGTCGGCGAGGAGGAGTCGGATGGGCGTGGTCACGAGCGGACGACCGAGAGAGAGAAGCCGGGAGAGAGCCGCCGGGTCACCACGGTGGCGCCTACGTCGGCCGCGCGCTCGCGCAGCCCGGCCAGCCCGGAGCCGTGGCCGCTGGATGACGGGGTCGCCGTTCCGTTGTCGACGACCTCGGCGCACGTGGCGGTCAGCCGGACCTCGCAGTGGGAGGCGCCGGAGTGGCGGATCACGTTGGTCACGCCCTCGCGCACCGTCCAGGCGAACAGCTCGCGCAGGTCGGAGGGAACGTCGTCTGTGGAGTTCGGCAGGTCGGCGTCTATCTCGGCGGCCTGCAGAGCGACCCGCGCCCGGACCAGTTCGCCAGGAAGCGTGATGTCGCGGTAGCCCTCCACTGCACGGCGTACGTCGGTGAGCGCGTCCCGGCTGAGCCGCTCGAGGTCGGCCAGCTCGGCGCGGGCGCGTTCGACGTCGACGTCGAGCAGCCGCTGTGCGAGCTCGGCCTTCACTGTGATGACGGTCAGCGAGTGGCCGAGGATGTCGTGCAGGTCGCGCGCGAAGCGGCTGCGCTCGTTGTCGACCGCGAGCCGGGCGTTCTCCTGATGGGCGACGATGAGCTCGACGTTGCGGTTCATGACCGCGCGGAGCCCCAGCACCGCGAGCGAGGCTGCCATGATCCCGAACGCCGTCCCGACCTGACTGCCCCACTGCTCGACCCCTCCGAGCCCCAGGGTGCCGACCGTCAGCGCGATCGCGATCGGGATCGAGACGCGGTAGGGGAACACGAGCACGCACGCGACGCTCACGTAGACCACGCAGGCGAGCCCCTCCTCGCCGATGCAGGCCACGGTGATCGCGCCGAGGACGAACAACGCGACGATCCACGACAGCGACCACCTCAGCGGCGGGGTGGTGAGGTGGCGGTGCCGGTCGGCGCGGTACCGCCACCACAGCACCATGTACGCCGCCGCGAACAGCACCGTCGAGACCATCCCCACGACCCCGCGCCACTCGTCGCGGCGCGCCCAGCCCGCGAGGAAGGGGTTCACGAGGAAGAACAGCCAGATCCCGGCGAACAGCGGCCCGAGCCTGCCGACGGGAGGGGGTGTCTCTACCGCGGACTCCATGTCGGTCAGCTCGGTGCCGTGCGCGGTCCGGCTCACGGTGAGCACGTTAGTCACACGCGGGCGGTGTCCTTGCTCATCCGCCACGCCGCGCCGAGGACGAAGACGGCGAGCCAGCCGATGGCGTTGACCACGGCGTACCACGGCAGGTCGCCGGTGAGCGGCGCCCGGGTGATGACGGCGACACCGAACATCGGTGTCCACTGCGCGATGTGCCAGAGCAGGCTGGTGTGGTCCTGGATCGGGATGAACACCGTCCCGAGGAACGACAGGATCGCCAGGCCGGGGCCGAGGATCTGCATGGCGTTCTCGCCGGGCACCAGGTAGCCGACGAACACGCCGAGCGCCGCGAAGACGAGCGTGCACAGCACGCCGAGCACCGCGCAGGCCACCCAGCGCCCGGCGGGCATGTCGGGCTTGCCCTGGAGGACGCCGACGACGTTGACGACGGTCACCGCCACGGCTCCCGTCACGACGGCGACGATCGCCTTCATCACGATGTAGACGACGGGGCTGAGGGGCGTCAGCCGGAGCTGGCGCGACCATCCCATGGCCCGCTCCATGGCGACCATCGCGCCGGCCGCCGCGGCGGTCAGCGCGGCGCCGTAGAGCGCCATCGAGACCATGACGTACGCCGCGACGTTGCCGTGGCCGACCTTGTCGTCCCAGCCGGAGCTGCCGCCGAAGGAGAGGAACAGCGCCGCCGGGAAGACCAGTGTGAAGAACATGGTGCGCCGGTTGCGCAGGATCCGCCTCAGCTCGATGCCGAGGATCGTCCGGTTGAAGCCGCCCAGCGGCGGCACCTTGCGGGTGGTGGGGTCGATGGTGGCGGTGGCCATGGTCAGTCCTCCTCGGTCGTCAGGCTCAAGAACGCGTCCTCGAGACCCTTCGAGATGATCTCGAGGTCGCGCGCGTCGGTCTCGGTCAGCAGGTAGCGGGCCACGGTGTCGCTGTCCTTGGCGTGCACGATCACGGTCTCGCCGCGGACCTCCACGCCGTCGACGCCGCCGATGGCGGCGATCGCGTCGGTGTCGGCGTTCGCCAGCGTGGCGCGGACCGATCGTCCCGAAGCCAGCCCCCGGATCTCCGAGCCGCTGCCGTCGGCCACGATCCGGCCCTTGCTGATGAGCACGATGCGGTCGGCGTACTGGTCGGCCTCCTCGAGGTAGTGGGTGGCGAACAGCACCGTGCGGCCCTGGCGGGCGTCGGCCCGGATCGCGGACCAGAACCTACGCCGGCCCTCGACGTCCATCCCGGTGGTCGGCTCGTCGAGCAGCAGCAGGGCCGGGTCGGGCAGAAGGGCCATGGCGAACCGCAGCCGCTGCTGCTCGCCGCCGGAGCACTTGGCCACCTTGCGGTCGGCGATCCCGGTGATGCCGGCGTTCTCGAGCACGAGGTCGACCGGCTTGGTGTCGGCGAACAGGCTCGCGGTGTATTCCACGGTCTCCCGCACGGTCAGGTCCTTGATCAGCCCGCCGGTCTGCATGACCGCGCTGACCAGGCCGCGCGCGATCGCCTCCCGAGGCTCGAGCCCGAGCACGCTGACCTCGCCGCTGGTCGGCTGGGAGAGTCCGAGCACCATGTCGATGGTCGTGGTCTTGCCGGCGCCGTTGGGCCCCAGGAAGGCGACGATCTCGCCCTGCTCGAGCTCGAGGTCGATGCCCCTGACCGCCTCGACCGCGCCGAAGGACTTGGTCACCCCCGAGAGCGAGACCGCGGGCACGGGGGTGGTGGCCACGCCGGTCCTGGAGAGCTGGGTCTGTGTCATGGCAGAAGCCTCGCCGCCGGCCGCGTCCGAGCCCTCAGCGGAGCGTCACGAAGCGGCCGTGACATTTGTCAGAGGGAGGCGGTCCTGGCTGGCGGTGGGGTGGCAACAGTCATCCACAGGGAGAGCGGTTGCTATCCCACCGCCCCCTGTCCCCCGAGGGCAGTCAGAAGGTGTGCTCGGGGCCGGGGAAGGTCCCGGCCTTCACCTCCTCGGCGTACGCGCGGGCCGCGTCGAGGAGCACGCCGTGCACGTCGGCGTACTGCTTGACGAACCGCGCCATCTTGCCGGTCCGCAGCCCGAACGCGTCCTGCCACACCAGCACCTGGCCGTCGGTCTCGTTGCCGGCGCCGATGCCGATGGTGGGGATCCGGAGCTTGCGGGTGATCTCGCCCGCCACGTCGCCGGGGACCATCTCCATGACCACCGCGAAGGCGCCGGCGTCCTGAACCGCCTCGGCGTCGGCCAGCACCCGCGCCGAGGTCTCGCCGCGGCCCTGGACCCGGTAGCCGCCGAGCGCGTGCTCGGACTGGGGGGTGAAGCCGATGTGTGCCATGACGGGGATGCCGCCGTGGGCGAGCCGCTCGATCTGCGGCGCCATCTCGACGCCGCCCTCGAGCTTCACGCAGTGTGCTCCGCCCTCCTTCATGAACCGGGCGGCGGTCAGGTACGCCTGCTCCGGCGAGGCCTGGTAGGAACCGAACGGCAGGTCGCCCACCACCAGCGCGCGCTGCACCGACCGCGACACCGCGCGGGTCAGCGGGATCAGCTCGTCGACCGTCACCGGCAAAGAGGTCTCGTTGCCGTAGACGTTGTTGGAGGCGCTGTCGCCGACCAGCAGCACGTCGATGCCGGCCTCGTCGAAGGTCTGGGCGGCGTACTGCTCGTACGCCGTCAGCATCGTGAACTTCTCGCCGCGTTCCTTCATCTCCCGCAGGTGGTGCGTGCGCACCTTCCGCACGGGGGCCGGGGCGCTCGAGGCTGTTGGCCCGGTGCCGTAGGGAGCGGTCTCTTCGGGGGTGCTCATCTCGAGCTCCAATCGTCGTCTCGCGGTTCCCTGGTGGTGTCCACGGACTCTCGAAAATGCTAACGACGTACGCGCGGGTAACGACCTGTGTCGCTGGTCACGCCTTGACCGCGGCGCCGAACACGACGTCGACGCAGACCTCGGTGATGTCCCGCTCCTCCAGCTTCCCGAGGACCTCGTCGTGCACGCGGTCGGCCTGCCCCGGCGACAGTGCGTCCACGGTGGCTCGAGGGCCCGAGCCCATCACGATCACCCAGAAGTCCTCAGGGCGCGGCACCGGATGGGTCGCCGCAACCGCCTCGGCGGAGGCGTTCTCCACTCCGGCAGCCTCGAAGACCTCGAGGAGGGCGGTGGGTTCGGTGATGTCGTCCCACGGGTTGAACCCCTTGTAGAGCGAGGGGTCCTCCGCGCGTACGGCGTCCCAGAAGATCGACGATGCGGGCTCGAGCCAGCCCGGACCCCAGGTCGTGATCGCGAGCGTGCCACCGCTCGGCCGGACCATCCGCCACATCTCCGAGGTGAAGCCGGCCCGGTCCGGCAGGAAGAACACGCCGAAGACGCAGACCACCGCGTCGAACTCGCCGTCGGCGTACCCCGTGGCGGTCGCATCGGCGCACCGGAGCTCGAGGTTGGTCAGCCCCTCAGCGTCGGCCCGCGCCCGGGCGAGGTCGAGCAGCCCCCGCGAGACGTCGACGCCCACGACGCTGCCCTGCGGGGCGACCGCGTGCGCGGCCGGGATCGCCGATGCACCCGCGCCGCAGCACAGGTCGAGCACCCGCTGGCCGGGCCGGAGCCCGGTCCGGGCGATCGTCTCGCTGCCCCAGCGGTCCCAGAAGCTCAGCTGCGGCGCGGTGAACCGGTCGGCCGCCGAGTCGTAGGTCTGCTCGGCCCGCTGCGTGGCCTCGGACCAGCCCGATGGGTCCATCTGCGGAGACTACGCCCGCCGCGCGCGGGGACCCGGCCACCGCTCATCGAGCCCGTCGCGATGACCGCATCCGGGGCATCGGGTGGGTCCCAGCACCGGCTGCGGAGGTCTCGACAGGCTCGACCAGCGGTGGTGGGGGAGGTCTCGACATGAACCGCCCTGGGTTCTGTAGAGGCTCGGCCTATTTGATTGCGACCGGGGTTTGGTCGGCTTGAAGGTGAGCGTAGAAGGTCTGCTCGAACTCGGCTGGTGGGATGTCGGCGAGGTAGCCGTGGAGCCGCTGGGTGTTGTGCCAGTGGACCCAGCCCAGGGTGGCTAGCTCGACATCCTCGACGCTCTTCCACGGTTGGCCATCGCGGGCCGGGCCGCGGATGAGTTCGGCCTTGTAGTAGCCGTTGACGGTCTCAGCCAGGGCGTTGTCGTAGGAGTCGCCCACGGTCCCGATGGAGGGGGTGGCGCCGATCTCCTCGAGCCGTTCGCCGTAGCGAATCGAGGTGAACTGGCTGCCTGCGTCGCTGTGACAGCGCAGCCCTTCGAACCGTTGTCCGCTCAGCTGAGCGCCGCGGGACCAGCGGGCCATCTCGATCGCGTCGAGCACCATGGTGGTGCGCATGTGTGAGGCGACCCGCCAGCCCACGAT
>NZ_DASUFR010000015.1:0-17627 GCF_036274455.1 Nocardioides sp.
CTCGTCGGGCTCGGCCTGCGCCGTACGCCGCAGGACCGCCCGGACGCGGGCCATCGCCTGGGCCGCCGAGAACGGCTTGACCAGGTAGTCGTCGGCGCCGGCGTCGAGGAGGCGCACCACTTCACGCTCGTCGTCCCGTGCGGTGGCGATCACGACGGGCAGGGCACTCTGGGCACGGATCAGCGCAAGCACGTCGGCTCCGTCGAGGTCCGGGAGCCCCAGGTCGAGCATCACTGCGTCGGGGCGCTCGGTCGCCAGCGCCTTCACCGCTTCGACCGCCGAGCCCACCACCGACACGGTGGCGCCCTGCTCGGTGAGCCCGCGCGCGAGGCTGCGGCGGATCGCTTCGTCGTCCTCGACGAGCAGGAGGTGCACCACGCCGTCGAGCGTAGGCCGCGGACCCGACCGGCTCGCCGTACCGCGCGGGCCCCGGCCCGGGCGGGTCAACCCCGCACCGCCGTCGCGAGCGACGCCGGCTCGGGCACCACGGTCCGCTCGAGCGTCGGCTCGACCACCATCACCGGCCCCTCGGCGGCCTGGAGCAGCTGGCGGACCACCGGTCCCAGGTGTGAGCCGAACGGCAGCAGCGGGTCACGCCGCGCGACGACCACCAGGGAGGAGGCGGAGGTGGCCTCGACGAGGACGTCTGCTGGTCTGCCCCAACGCACCTCGAATGTGCAGGGCACCTGCTCGCGGACGCTGTCCGGAAGGTCGGCATCCCGCTCCAGCTCCTCACGCGCAACCACGAGGAGGTCGTCCTTGTTCACCTCGCGGCGCAGGACCTCCTGATGTGCCTCCGACAGGTAGGCCACCCGCAGGAGGCGCAACGGCACGTCGGTGGCGGCGGCCATGGCCAGCCCGGTCCAGACCTCTGCCTGGGCACGGTGCGGGTCCTCGACCCCGACCGTGACGGGGAGGTTGCGGTGCGCCGGGTGCCAGCCGGCCGGGACCGACACGACCGGAGCGTGCGCACGCGCGGCGACGCCGGAGGTGACCGACCCCTCGCTGATCCGTTGCCAGCGCCCGACGTGACGGTGCTCGAGCACCACGAGCTGCGCCGACCGGCTGCGCTCGATGAGCCTCGGCGTCACGCCGCCGCGGACGAGCACCGCCTCCAGCGGGACCCGGTCCCCGGCCTGTTCCTTGACGCGAGCCATGGCCTGGTCGAGGCCTGCCCGCCCGTCGGCTACCAGCGACTCGAACGCCACCCCCACCTCGAAGGTCCCGGTCACCCCGCCCACCGTGGTCGGCACGACGTGCATCAGCTCGAGCCCCAGGTCCAGCCGCTCGGCCGTGTCGACGACGAACGAGATGGTTCCGTCGGACAGCCGACCGTGCGGCGGGACTCCCAGGAGGATGGCTGCCTCGGCATCGATCATGGTCATCGCAGCTCCTTCTCTCTGCTGACACGACCTTTGCATCGCACTCGTCCGATGCTGAGGGTCCTTGGTCCCTCGTCGTCCCGACCTCGGTCCGTACCCCCGGTGTGCATGACGCCGCGACGCTGGCGTCATGAGCGCACGACACCCTGATCCGCAGCTACCCGCCGGAGCCGTCGTCGCCGGGATCGACAAGACGCCGGTCGCCCACCTGGCTCTGGACTGGGCCGCCGACCATGCGGCCAAGGAGCGGCGTCCGTTGGTGGTCGTCCACGCGACGGGCTCCCTCGGCACGGCGGGGACCACCTGGCTGGACCATGCCGACGCGCTCACCGAGCCGACGCTGATCGAGATGGAGCGTCAGGGCCAGGCGCTGGTGGCCGAGGCGACCGACCGGGTCACGGCACGCCATCCCTCGCTGAGGGTGACTCCGCTCGTGGTGATGGAGGACGCAGCCCCCGAGCTCGTCCACCTCAGCAGCACCGCGTCACTGGTGGTCACCGGGTCCCGGGGGCACGGGATCAGCCGCTCGGTGCCGACCGGCCAGGTGGGGACCTGGCTCGCCAGGCGCACCTCGTGCCCGGTGGTGGTCGTCCCCGACCACAACCTCGGGACCGTGCGGCAAGGTGTTCTCGCCGGTGTCCGGGTCGACCATCCGGAGGACGCCGTTCTCGAGTTCGCCTACCGGTACGCGTCGGTCCACGACCTGCCGGTCACGATCGCGCACGCGAGTCGCGGCGCCCGAGGCGACCAGGAGGAGCTGCGATGCGACCTCGCCGAGACCGCGAGCGGCTACGCGGAGCGCTACCCGGACGTCTGGGCGCACACACTCCTGCTGCCGGGCCGTCCGGTCCGCAAGCTGCTCGACCTGGCTGAGCGGATGCATCTGCTGGTCGTCGGACAGCACCACCCGACGGGACTGCACGAGTCGCCGTTCGGACACGTCCGGAGCAGCATCGTCGACCGTTCGCCGTGTCCCACCGTCGTCGTCCCGGTCCAGGTCGGAGAGCCGGTGTGACCATGTGGACCCATCCGGAGTGGCACCTGTGGGCTGGCGCAGAGCCACCGCCGCGCCAACCGGGCCCGACCGACGTGATCATGTCGCGCGTGCGTCACCCGTCGTTCACGCCCGACCAGCTGGGCGATCTCCTGCGTGGCCTGTCGCGGCGACAGCTGCGCCGGCTGTGGCGGCAGAGCGCAGCAGCACTGAAGACCGAGATGGGCGACGACGTCCGCTTCAACGTCGTCCTGCTGCGCGAGCAGCTGCTGAACCGCCTCGACCAGCTCGGGAGCTCCGACTCCTGAGCGGCGAGCGCGTCCGAACGAGGACGGCAGCCTCGCCGCTTCGCCCGGGAGTCGCGTCAGGCCTGGTGCAGGTCGTGGAGCAGCCCCTGAACGTCGTCGGTGGCCGTCTCCAGCAGGGTCCGGCCCAGGTTGGTGAGCGCCCGGGCCGCCGCCAGCTCGTAGCCGATCTCCGCGACGTCGACCGGGTCGTGAGGAGAGAGCCGCGCGTCGCCGGTCGCGGTCAGGGGCGACGGCAACCCGGTGTGCAGCCGGGCCTCGGCGTGGGTCACGCCGTCCTGCTCGGTCAGCAACAGCTCGACTGTCCAGGTCTGGGTCGAGATCTCCATGACGTCCTCCTCGATGGTTCGACCCGTCCGGCCAAGCGTTCCGCGGCCCCGGCCGGACGGGTCTCTCATGACGCCTGGGGGCGGACCCACGGATGCGTGATCGGGGTCGGCGACCGGCGCCACGACCGAAACGGTTCTGTTGTCCCCCCATCTCACCGCGGACGGCAGTGAGCCCGGCAGGGTCGGAGGTCCCGGACCGGGGTGACGACCGGCCGGGTCGCTGACCGGCCCGGTGGGCCAGACTGGCCGGATGGAGACCGGGCCCCCGATGCGGGCCTGGGCAGTCCGCTCGCCCGGGCCAGTCGCCACCGCTCCCCTCGTCGAGGAGCGCCGTGTGGTTCCCAGACCGGCCCCGGACGAGGTCCTGATCCGGGTCAGCGCGTGCGGCCTGTGCCGCACCGACCTCCACCTCGCCGAGGGCGACCTGGCTCCTCGGCGACCGGCAACCGTGCCGGGTCACCAGGCCGTGGGACGAGTCGTCGGCTCCGGCTCCCGTCAGCAGCGGTTCGAGCAGGGCGACCGGGTCGGTGTGGCCTGGTTGCGCGGCACCTGTGGCCACTGCCGCTGGTGCCGGTCGGGTGCGGAGAACCTCTGCCCCGACTCGGCGTACACCGGGTGGGACGCCGACGGTGGCTTCGCCGAGTACGCCGTGGTGCCAGCCGCGTTCGCCTACCGGCTGCCCGAGGGACCCCCGGACACCTCCCTGGCACCGCTGCTGTGTGCGGGCATCATCGGCTACCGCGCGCTGAGGCGTGCCCAGCTGCCGCCGGGTGGCCGGCTCGGCCTCTACGGCTTCGGCTCGAGCGCGCACATCACCGCTCAGGTCGCCCGCGCCCAGGGTGCGGAGCTGTTCGTCGTCACCCGGGGTGACCGGGGCGCGGCCCTGGCTGCCGAGCTCGGAGCCGCCTGGAGCGGTGCTCCCGGCGAGGTGCCGCCCGTGCCGCTCGACTCGGCCATCGTGTTCGCCCCGGCCGGGGAGCTCGTGCCCGAGGCCCTCGGGGCCGTCGGGCGTGGCGGCACGGTGGCGCTGGCGGGCATCCACATGACCGATGTCCCGGGCTTCGACTACGACCGCCACCTGTTCCTGGAGAAGACGCTGACCAGCGTCACCGCGAACACGCGCGCCGACGGCGAGGAGCTGTTGCGCCTCGCGCCGCGGGTGGGCGTCGACGTCCGCGTGACCGAGTACCCCTTCGACGCGGTCGATCGCGCGCTCGCAGACCTGGCACACGACCGGCTCGCGGGCTCGGCGGTCATCACCGGCTATCCGGCTGGTGACTGAGCGGACGTTGGCGGCCGTCGTGGCAGGTTGCTGGCCGACCGCTGGACCGGGGGCCGGCCCCGGTGCGGCATCTCGCCCGCTCTCACTTGAGCGGGGCGCCGGCCTCCTCGAGCACCAGCTCCGCGTCGACCGTCGGCGGGTCCGCGGCGTACGGCACGACCAGGACGGGGACCTCGCTCAGCCTCAGCACGTCGTGGCCGACACCTCCGATGTGTCCGTACGGCGGGAGCGCGAAGCGACGCCGCGAGATGACCAGGAGGTCGCTCTCTCCACTGGCGTCGAGCAGGACCCGGCCGGGCGGTCCGTGGACGATGTGGGTCTGGAGCTCGACGTCCGGGTACTTCTCACGCCACTCGGCCGTGATCTCCTCGATGACGGTCTCGCCCTCGGCCTGCCACTCCTGGGCGTGGGTGCGTGCCTCGACGCGGTCGAAGTAGGGGTCCGCCAGCTCCCAGGCCGTGACGACGGTGAGGGACGCCTCGCGGGCCGCAGCCTCGGCGAAGGCCCGCGAGAGCAGGAGGTAGCTCCCGTGGCGAGACTTGATCCCCACGACCACCCGGCGCCGCGGCTCGCCGTTCACCCAGAACGACGGGACGACCGCGACGTCGCACGGTGTGTGTGCGGCGATGCCCGCGGTCGCAGTGCCGCTGAGCACCCGGTCCAGGCCCTGCCGGCTCTCCCGGCCCACGACGACCAGCTGGGCGTTCTCGACCTCGGCCGCCCGCACCATCCCGGCTCGACGGTCGTCGTGCGCGATCAGGGTCGTGAAGTACAGGTCGGGGTCCAGCTCACGGACCGTCTCCGAGGCGGTGCGGAGGATCTCCTCGCCGACCTCGTGGAGGTCGGTCAGGGGCACGGCCGGCCCCAGGCTCAAGTACGTCGGCACGACGTGGACCAACTCCAGCGACGTGCCGCGCCGCCGAGCCTCCACGACCGCGTACCGCAGCGCACCGGCACTGCCGGGCTCGCCGTCGACACCGACCACGACGGGACGGTTGATGGTGGTCATGACGCCTCCTCGATTGGTTCTGACACCAGCCTCATCCGGCGGTGTCGCGGTCGTGAGGGGCGATGGTCAGGTCCCGCGCGGGACCTTGGTCACGACCGTTATGCCGCACCGGCCGAACCACCGAGGTGGTGCACGTGCCCCGGCGGGGTCAGCAGGACGGGGCAGGGCGGGTCCTGGAGCACCGACCAGCTCACGGCACCGAGCCGGGACGGCCGGGGTGGTGTGGGGGCATGCCGACCCACCACCAGCAGGCTCGAGGTGCGGGCCGCGCGGCGCAGGGCCGCCACCGGGTCACCGGTCGCCCCCTCGACCGCCAGCTCGCAGGCGTCGGCACCGAGGCCGTCGAGACGGTCGTCGAGGTCACCCCGAGCACCGGACACGACGACCCGGAGCGTCGCGCGCCGCAGCCTGGCCTCCCTGACCGCCGCGGCCAGCGCGACGTCGTCCGGGGCGAGCGGGTCGAAGCCGACGGTGACGATCGAGCCGCTCCGGGCGACCCAGTCAGCAGGTACGGCGACCATCGGTGCGTCGACCCGCGCGGCCAGCTCGGCGGCGACGGCGCGGCTGCGGCGTCGCTGCTGGTGCGGAGGCAGCTGTTCGACGATCACGAGCGCAGCGGCCGCGGCGGAGCGGGCCAGCTCCTCGACGACGTCGCCGCGCTGGAGCACGGTTCGCACCGGAACCCGCTCTCCGGCCTGGACGACCGCGCGGGACCGCGCCAAGCGCAACGCGTCCTGGCCGATCAGCGCGAGCCACCCGTTGCCCACCGGGGCGACGTGGACCAGGTCGAGGGGCCGGCCGGTCCGTCTGGCCTCCGTCGCGGCGTACTCCACCCCGGCGGCGCAGGTGGCGCGATCGACCCCGGCGACGACGGGCGCCAGCGTCGCCTCGCCTTGCGCGGTCATGCCCGGACCTGCTGGTCGGCCCCGACACCGGGGCGACGGAGGTGGAACCGGCGGCCGCTCACGGTCTCCGGGGTGATCTCGACGACGTCGTACCTCAGCGCGGACACCCACGGCTCGAGCAGCCTGCCCTCCACGCGGTCCGCCTCGTCCTCCGGGAGACGGCGCAACCGCCCGCGCACGACCACGGACCACGCGGTGTCGTCGTCGTGCCAGTCGATCTCGAAGGCGACATCGGAGTGCAGGGCGGCCGCGAGCAGCTTGTTGCCCGACGCGGTGCGGAAGAGGAGAGCGCCGGAGTCGACGACATAGTTGATGGGCACCACGTGCACCTCGTCCACGAGGCGGTAGGCCAGCCGGCCGAACTCCTCGAGATCGAGCAGCTCCCAGCACTCCTCGATCGTCAGCTCGGCGACGGGTTCGTCGTAGGTCGCGCTCATGGTCGTCTCACCGCCTTCGTCCGGGATGGGGTCGACGCTAGGTGGCGGCGACGGACCGGGTCAGAGCCGTTGGTCCCCAGCTCTCGGGACTGCCTCACAAGCTCTGCGACGGCAAGGGGTCAGCCGTGCCGGACTCTGGCCGCGTCGGCGGCGGCTCGGAGTGCGACCGACGAGTCGACGACCTGGGTTCCCGCACCACCGGCCACGAGCGCCTCGAGGTCGGGCAGCGACCCGATCACCGCACGCCCCCCGCTGCGGGCGAACCGGCCGGCCGCCTCGACCTTGGGTCGCATGGATCCGGCATCGAGTGCCGTCAGGTCCAGGTCCACGAGGTCGACGAGGCGCAGCTGGTGGGCGGCGGGGCCGCCCCAGCCCTCGTAGACGCCCGGCACGTCCGTGGCGATAACCAGCAGGTCGGCAGCGAGCTGCTCTGCGATGAGGGCACTCACCGCATCCTTGTCCACGACAGCCTCCACACCCTCCAGGCCGTGTGGGCCGACGCGGACCGGGACCCCTCCCCCGGCTCCGCAGATCACGACGTAGCCCAGGTCGAGGAGCACGCCGATGGGCTGGATCGGCTCCACGGCGAGGGGTGCCGGTGTGGGCACCACACGCCGGAACCACGCGCCGTCGCGCCGGACGGTCCATCCGCGGTACTGCTCGAGGCGACGGGCCTGTTCGGCGTCGTAGACGGGGCCGACGAACGTCGTCGGGTGCGCGAAGGCGCGATCGTCCCGCGCCACCAGGGTGGTGGTCAGCACCGTGACGGCACCGCGGCCGGCGGGCAGCCGGTTGCCGACCTCCTGCTCCACGAGGTAACCGACCATCCCTGCGCTCTCGGCATCGAGCACGTCGAGGGTGAAGTCCGTGTCCGCGTCGTACGCCGCCGCCTGACGCGCCAGCAACCCGACCTGCGGACCGTTCCCGTGCGTGATCACGAGCTGGTGCTCGGTCGCAACGCTGGCCAGAGCCGTGCTCGCTGCTCCTATCGCCTCGCGCTGGTGGGCCATGGTCGGCTCCAGGCCGTGCGCGAGCAGCGCGTTGCCGCCAAGGGCCACGACGATCCTCATGGGGCCAGCCTTCGCCCGGTGGTGCGCTCCGTCCCGAGGCGAAGGCCATCAGCCCATCAGGACCAAGGGCCCGACCCACGTCGACCTGGGCCTCTCCCGCGCCGCCGAGCCGGGCGAGAGCGTGAGGTGCACACCCACGCTCCGGAGGAGTAACCATGAACAATCCGCTCCGCGCCCTGGTCGTCCACGAGTCGATGTTCGGCAACACCGCTCAGGTGGCCGCTGCCGTGGCACGCGGCCTGGAGCTCGAGGACGTCGAGACCACGCTCGTCGAGGTCTGGGCCGCCCCGGTCCACCTGCCCCCCGACCTGGACCTGCTCGTCGTGGGTGGACCCACGCACGCGTTCAGCCTCAGCCGCGCCAGCACTCGCGCGGACGCGGTTCGCCAGGGCTCGAAGGCCGAGCACACCGACGTGGGCGTTCGCGAGTGGCTGGACTTCGTCACCATCGACGCCGACCACGCTCCCGTGGTGGCGACCTTCGACACCAGGGTCGCCAAGGTGCGCTGGCTGCCGAAGGCTGCCGGGCCGACGGCGGCACACCTGGCACGCAGGCGCGGTCTCAGCTCGATCGGCAAACCGGTCGGCTTCCTCGTCGAGGACATCCGTGGGCCACTGGTCGATGGCGAGACCCAGCGAGCGGTCGAGTGGGGACGCCGCCTCGGGACCGAGCTGGTGGACCGGGCTGCAGCACGAATCGCCACGCGGGGCGGCGGCTGAGTCAGCGAGCCGGGACCGCCCAGGTGACCGTGGTCCCGGCGTCCTTTCCTGAGCGCACCTCGAAGCTGCCTCCGTGCTTCTCCGCGCGCTGACGCATGTTGCCCAGGCCGCTCTCGAGCACGCCCTCGTCCATCCCCTTGCCGTCGTCGACGACGGTCAGCACGATCTGGTCGCCGGCCGACACCAGCACGTGGACCGAGGTGGCCTCGGCGTGCCGGGCGGCGTTCGACAGCGACTCCCCGAGCACCGCCAGGAGGTCGGGCACGACCTCGGTCGACACCGTGTTGCGCAACGGGCCCTCGATGCGCAACCCCGGCCGGAACTTCAACATTGCCTTCGCCCGGTCGACGATCCGCTCGATCTCGGTCTGCACGTCCGTGGCTCGTCCCATCGAGCCCAGGGCGAAGATGGTGCGGCGGATCTCCTTGATCGTGCTGTCGAGGTCGTCCACGGCGTGTTCGAGCCGAGCCGATACCTCGGGATCCGTAACCAGCCGGGAGCTGCTCTCCAGGCTCAGCCCGACCGCGAAGAGCCGCTGGATGACCAGGTCGTGCAGGTCCCGTGCGATCCGGTCGCGGTCCTCGAAGAGGGTCAGCCGCTGCCGGTCGGCGCGTCCCTTGGCCACCTCGACCGCCAACGCCGCCTGCTCGGCGAAGCTGGCCGGCAGGGCTGCGTCCACCATGACGAAGCTGTCCGCGCGCTCGGGTGTCCAGGCCAGGGACAGCACTCCTTCGACACCGTCGACGGTCCGCAGGGGCAGGACGATGATCGGACCGAGACGCGGCCAGCCGGCCATCATCGACGGGTTCACCGCGCCCGGCTCCAGTTCCAGGTCAGGCACGACGAGGGTCTCGCCCGACTGCACAACCCGGCTCGCGAGGGACTTCTCCATGGGCAGGGAGCGCATCGCGGTCGGGTCAGCAGGTGCGCCGGAGACGATCCGGAGCTCCAGGGTCTCTGCATCGGATCCCGTCACGATCCAGGCGACGTCGGCCCCGGACACCTCGCGGGCGCGGTCGGCAATGGCCTGCAGCGCCTCGTCGTTGCCCGGGTCGTCGACGAGGAGGGTGGTGATCTCGGCAGCGGCCGTCAGCCACCGCTGTCGCTGCTCGGCCTCCTCATAGAGCCGGGCGTTCTCGATCGCCACGCCGGCGGCGGCGGCCAGCGCGATCACGACGTTCTCGTCGTTGTCGGTGAAGTCACCGCCACCCGCCTTCTCGGTGAGGTAGAGGTTCCCGAAGACGTGGTCCCGGATCCGCACCGGCACCCCGAGGAACGACGTCATCGGCGGGTGGTGCTCCGGGAAGCCGTACGACGCCGGGTGAGCGGCGATGTCGTGGAGCCGGATCGGCCGCGGGTCGTCGATCAGGAGCCCCAGCAGGCCGTGGCCGGTCGGCAGGTGGCCGATCTGCACGACCACATCAGGGTCCATGCCGTGGTGGATGAACGTGCGCAGTCTGCGCTCCGGCCCGACGTCCAGCACCCCCAGAGCGGCATACCTCGCGTCCACCAGCGTGCTCGCAATGGACACGATGCGGCTCAGCACGCCGTCGAGGGTGAGGTCGGCGGCCATGGAGACGACGGCGTCGAGCAGGAGCCGCAGCCGGGCCTGCTCGTCGAGGACACCCTGGACCCGGCCCAGCACCTCGCGGAGCAGGTCGTCGAACTCGACGTCCCCCAGCCCGGACCCGGGCCGGTCCGCCCGATGGTCGCCGCCGCGATCCATGTCTCCCCTCCCTGGGATCCGAACGCCCGAGGCTGCTTCAAACTAACAGTAGGCACGTTCGGGGGCCCAAGGTCCCGGTCAGGCAGGGCGAGTGGTCCTGCCGACGACTCGCAGCGAGCCGACAGTCTGGAACCTGACGACGAAGGAGTGCGCGATGAGCACCGACCCGACGACCTCGCGATGGCTGGTCGACCTCTCGACCGAGGACTGCTGGGAGCTGGCGATGTCCCGGCCGGTGGGGCGGCTGGCGTGGTCGGGTCCGCACGGCCCCACCGTCATCCCTGTCAACTTCACCGCGGACGGCAAGAGCGTGATGATCCGGACCAAGGCCTACTCCGAGGCCGCCCGTGAGTGCGAGGACACGATGGTCGCCTTCCAGGTCGACTCCTTCGACGAGGACACCCGTCAGGGGTGGAGCGTGCTGATGCGCGGACGCGCCCACTTCGAGTACTCCTCGCCCTCGAGCGAGGGCGGACCGGACGTGTGGGTGAGCGGGCCGCGCAGCCTGCAGCTCCGCATCGAGGTCGGCGAGGTCACCGGCCGACGGATCCTCGGCTCGGACTGAACCGGGATCGGCGTCACTCGGCCGCGTGCGTCACTCGGTCGAGTGCTTGGTCGCGAAGATGGCGGCCTGGGTGCGGCTGGCCAGCCCGAGCTTGGCCAGCATCGAGGACACGTAGTTCTTGACCGTCTTCTCGGCGAGGTACATCCGCTCGCCGATCTGCCGGTTGGTCAACCCTTCGCCGATCAGCTCCAGGATCTTGAGCTCCTGGTCGGTGAGCCCCTCGAGCGCCTTGTCCTTGGGCGGCCCGGAGCGCACCCGCTCGAGGACCTGGGCCGTGATGGCCGGGTCCAGCATCGACTGGCCCGCGGCGACCCGTCGCACGATGTCGACGAAGTCGTTGCCCCGCACCTGCTTGAGGATGTAGCCGGCCGCACCCGCCATGATCGCGGAGAAGAGGGCGTCGTCGTCGTCGTACGACGTCAGGATGAGCGCCTTGATGTTCGCGTCCAGCGAGCGGACCTCCCGACAGACGTCGATACCCGACCCGTCAGGCAGCCGGCCGTCGAGGATGGCGACGTCGGGGCGGAGCGCCGGGATGCGGCGCGCCGCCTCCTGGGCGGAGCCGGACTCTCCTACGACCTCGATGTCGCCCTCCTCCTCGAGGAGCTCGCGGATGCCCCTGCGGACGAGCTCGTGGTCATCGAGCAGGAAGACCCGGATGGTGTCGGGGACGGCCTGGTCCGTGGACCCGGCCTCAGGAGCGTTGGTCACGGTCACAACCCTAGGCCTTGCGGTGCGGACGAAACCGGGCTGATGTGCCCGCTCCGGTCGGGACGTTGGTCCCTGCTCCGGGTCACACCAGCAAGGGATCGTGGAGGCGTCGAGCCACGACTCTCGAGAGGAGCCGATCATGCTGGCGCGTGAGCTGATGACCCCGGATCCGGTGACCGTCACGGAGTCGACCCCGGTCAAGACCGCGCTCGGCCTGCTGGCGGAGCACCGGATCACCTCGCTGCCCGTGGTGGGCCGGGACGGCGCCCTGCACGGAGTGGTCAGCGAGGCAGACCTCATCAAGGACATCGTGGCCCCCGACCGGCGTGCTCACGAGGTGCCCGTGCACGAGTGGCTCGACCGTCCCATGCTGGTCGCACAGGTGATGAGCCCGCACGCCATCACCGTGCACCCCGAGGACGACCTGGCGGACGTCGTCGAGCTGCTCACGTCGACGACGATCAAGAGCGTGCCGGTCGTCGGCGGCGACGGTCGTGTGGTCGGCATGCTCAGCCGCAGCGACGTGGTCCGCGTGCTCGCCCGCGCCGACGACGACCTGGCGAGCGACGTCGACGAGCTGCTGACCTCCGTGGGGCTGGGCGAGTGGCTCGCGGAGGTGCGGGACGGCGTCGTGTCCCTGACCGGACCGGACGGCTCCGCAGACGGCGAGACGGCGGTCCTGGTGGCCAGGACGGTGCCGGGCGTGGTCGAGGTCGTCCGGACCTGACACCCAGATGCCCGGCGGGTCGGGACCATCGGCCCTGTGCACCCTGCGCCGGCCCGGGTTGTCTTTGACTCACCGATTCTCAGCACACCGAGGACAGACCGTGACCATCACCCAGGCACCACCCCTGCACAGGCTGCCGAGCCGTGCGCGTCGCCACAGCGGGCTCGGCCGGAGCCTGGTGGGCGGCTTCTTCCTCGTCATGGGAGGCGTGCACCTCGGTCTGGTGGCCGCCGACCCGCAGGTCTACGAGCACTTCGCCGACCACGGGCTGTTCGGCTTCGTCCGCTCGGGGTGGCAGGACATCGTGATGGCCGCCCCGTCGGTCTACGGCCTTCTCCTGATGGTCGGTGAGATCACCGCCGGCACGCTGCTCCTCGTCGGCGGCCGGGCAGCGCGGATCGGCTGGATCGCCGTGATCACGTTCCACGTCCTCCTGATGCTCTTCGGTTGGTGGGTCTGGGCGTGGAGCCTGCCGGCCCTGGCCCTGCTCTGCTGGCTCGCGTCCCGCGACCTGCGACTCGAGAGGGAGCAGTCATGAGCACCTCAACAGGGTCAGCTCGCACCCTGCAGCGGGTCGTCGAGCTCGCCCAGCGGGCGCCCAGCGTCCACAACACCCAGCCCTGGAGGTGGCGCGCCGTCGACAGCTCACTCGACCTGTACGCCGACCGCTCGCGCCAGCTGGGCGGCGCCGACCCGGACGGACGGGACCTGGTCATCAGCTGTGGGGCGGTCCTCCACCACGCGCAGGTGGTCGCGGAGGCGCTCGGCCTCGTCGCCCACGTGTCGCGGCTCCCCGACCCCGGGCAGCCAGACCTCCTCGCCCGGGTCGAGCTGCAGGCCAGCCAGCCCTCGCCCCGGGCCGCACAGCTGCTCGAGGCGGTGGCCCGGCGCTGCACCGACCGGCGTCGGTTCACCTCGTGGCCGGTGCCCGACGAACGGCTCACCCACCTCGCCGCCCAAGCGAGCGCGTGGAGCAGCCACGCCCTGCCGCTGACCGACGTGACCGAGCGGTTCCGGGCCGAGCGGCTGGTGAACCGGGCCCTGGAGCTCCAGGCCGGCGACCCGGCCGTGCAGCACGAGCAGCAGGTGTGGCTGGACCACGGTGCCGGCGACGGCGTTCCGTCGGCGGTGATCCCGGCCCCCTCGGACGTTCCCGCGCACCGACCCGGGCGGTTCCGCGGCGGCCTGGTGACCGACATGGCCGGCGATGAGCTCGAGGGCTCGGATGGGCTGATCGTCGTGTGCGCGCCCACCGACGACGTACCGGCGTGGCTCCGGGCCGGCGAGGCACTCAGCGCGATGTGGCTCGAGGCGACCCGCGAGAGCCTGTCCCTGGTCCCCCTCAGCCAGGTGGTGGAGGTGCCGGAGACCCGGGACGCACTGCGGCTCGAGGTCCTCGGCGGCCTCGCTCACCCGCTGCTCCTCGTGCGCGTGGGCTGGCAGGCGATCAGCCGCAGCCCGCTGGCCCCGACGCCGCGCCGACCCGTGGACGAGGTGCTGGAGACGGCGTGATCCGACGCTGGGTGCACGCCGTGACTGATCTGGGTGGGCGGCCGCGCGCGTAGCACGCCGCAACCCGCCGCCGGACCCCGGCTTTGCCGAGGATCTCCGGCACCAGGTGCCGATCTCCCTCCGCAAACCCCATCAGCGGTCCATTTACGGACCAGAGCCTCCATGTCAAGTCGGCAGGACCAAGGTCCCGCCGCACCGGGACCCGGCGCCATGGGAGCGCACCACGTCGGTTCCTAGAGTGAGCCGGACCGCCACCCACGCCCGTCAGGAGAGCCGCCCGTGGACCCCACCGACATCGCGCGATGGCAGTTCGCCATCCTCACCGTCTACCACTTCCTGTTCGTCCCGATCACGATCGGCCTCTCGGCGATCGTCGCCGGCTACGAGACGGCGTGGCTGCGTACGAAGAACGAGCAATGGCTCCGGCTGACCAGATTCTTCGGGAAGCTGTTCCTGATCAACTTCGCGATCGGCGTCGTCACGGGGATCGTCCAGGAGTTCCAGTTCGGCATGAACTGGAGCGACTACTCGCGGTTCGTCGGTGACATCTTCGGCGCCCCGCTCGCCGTCGAGGGGCTGCTGGCCTTCTTCCTCGAGTCGACCTTCCTCGGCCTGTGGATCTTCGGCTGGGACCGGCTGCGGCCGGGGCTGCACGCCGGATGCATCTGGATCGTGCACGTGGGCACGCTGTTCTCGGCGTACTTCATCCTCGCGGCCAACTCGTGGATGCAGCACCCGGTGGGCTATGAGTTCAACCCGAAGACCGGGCGCGCAGAGATGCACGACTTCGCGGCGGTGATGTTCAACAAGGTGCAGCTGGTCACCTTCCCGCACGTGGTCCTGGCGGCCTACCTGACCGGGGCGGCGTTCGTGGTCGGCATCTCCTTCTGGTTGATGACCCGGGACACGACGGCCGCCGAGGACCGCTCGCTCTACCTGCGCGGCGTGCGCACCGGAGCGGCCGTGCTGCTGGTGGCCGGTCTCGGCGTGGCGATCTCGGGTGACACCCAGGGCAAGATCATGACCGACGTCCAGCCCATGAAGATGGCCGCCGCGGAGGCGCTCTACGACACCGAGTCGTCGGCCGGCTTCTCGGTCCTCACCATCGGGAGCCTCGACGGGTCGGAGGAGAAGTTCTCGATCAAGATCCCCGGGTTGCTCTCCTTCCTGGCGACCGGCCACAGTGACGGCACCGTCGAGGGCATCAACCAGCTCCGCGAGCAGTACCAGCAGACCTATGGCCAGGACCCGGGCGCGGCGTACTACTCCCCCGGCGACTACACGCCGAACATCCCGCTGTCGTACTGGACGTTCCGGCTCATGATCGGGCTGGGGTTGCTGGCGGCCGCGGTCGCCGTCTGGATCCTGTGGGCCACCAGACGCGAGCGGATCCCTCGGGGCCGGCTCTTGAAATGGGCTGCGGTGTCGCTGCCGTTCCTGCCGGTCTTCGCCAACTCCTTCGGCTGGATCTTCACCGAGGTGGGCCGGCAGCCCTGGGTGGTCTTCGGCCTGATGACCACGGTGAACGGTGACTCGCCAGGCGTGAGCGCCGCCCAGGTCACGACCTCCCTCACCGCGCTCGGCGTCCTGTACGCCGTCCTGGCCTTCATCGAGGTACGGCTGATGCTGCTCTACATCCGGCGCGGCGCCGACCCGTTCGAGCCGCCCCCGACCGGCGGGTCCGACGAGGACAAGCCGCTCGCGTTCGCCTACTGACGAGGCCAGGAGACAACACCATGGAGCTCACCACCGTCTGGTTCATCCTCATCGCCATCCTGTGGATCGGCTACTTCTGCCTCGAGGGGTTCGACTTCGGGGTCGGCATGTTGCTGCCGGTGCTCGCCAAGGACGACACCGAGCGTCGCGTCCTGATCAACACGATCGGCCCGGTCTGGGACGGCAACGAGGTGTGGCTGCTCGTCGCCGGCGGTGCGACGTTCGCAGCCTTCCCCGAGTGGTACGCCACCCTGTTCAGCGGCTTCTACCTGCCACTGCTGCTGATCCTGCTCGCCCTCATCGTGCGCGGGCTCGCCTTCGAGTACCGCGCCAAGCGCGACGACCCGAGATGGCACCGCAACTGGGACCTGGCGATCATCATCGGCTCGCTGGTCCCCTCGGTCCTGTGGGGCGTGGCCTTCGCCAACATCGTCCGAGGCGTCCCGATCGACGCCGACAAGGAGTACGTCGGCGGCTTCTTCAACCTCCTCAACGGCTACGCCCTCGTCGGCGGGGTCATGACGCTGCTCCTGTTCGTCACCCACGGCGCCATGTTCATCGCGCTCAAGACCGACGGGCGGATCCGGCAGGACGCCGGCCGGCTCGCAGTCCAGGTCGGAGGCGCGGCGGCGGTGGTCGCCGTGGTGTTCCTCGTCTGGACCCAGGTCGAGACCGGCACCATCGCCTCGGGCATCGCCTTCGCAGTGGCCGCGGCGGCGCTGCTGGCCGGCCTCTTCGCCGCCAGCGTGGGCCGGGAGGGCTGGGCGTTCCTCGGCACCTTCGTCGCCATCGCCCTGGGCGTCGCCGGCCTGTTCCTGGCGCTGTTCCCGGACGTCATGCCGACCACGCTGGCCGACGGCGTCTCGCTGACCACGACCAACGCGTCGGCCACGCACTACACGCTGACGATCATGACCGTGGTCGCCCTGATCTTCACGCCGCTGGTGCTGCTCTACCAGGGCTGGACCTACTGGGTGTTCCGCAAGCGGATCTCGGTCGACCACATCCCGGCGTCCCCGAGCACCGCACGACCGACGGCCCCGGCCGGATGAGGCCCTCCGACCCGTGGCTCCGCCGGCAGCTGGCCCCCGCGCGGCGCCAGCTGCTGGTGGTCGTGACGGCCGGGGTCGTCGCCGGTGTGCTCGTGGTCGCGCAGGCGTGGGCCGTCACGGGACTCGTGCTGGCCGTCCTGGACGGCCGTGACCTCACCGAGCCGGCCCTGCTGCTCGCGTCGGTGCTCGCGGCCCGGGGCCTGACCGGCCTGGTCGGCGACGTCTCCGCGTCCCGGGCGGCCTCGATCGTGGGCACCTCGCTCCGTCGCCGGTTGACCGCGGCCGCCGTTCACCGCGACCTGCCCGGTGCCAGCGGCGAGGTCGCGGTGCTCGCCACCAGGGGCGTGTCCGCCGCCGAGCCCTACCTCACGCGCTACCTGCCCGCGCTGGTGCTCGCCTCGGTGCTGCCGCCGCTCACGGTGGTCGTGATGGCGACCCAGGACCTGCTGAGCGCCGTCATCGTGCTCGCGACCCTGCCGCTGGTGCCCGTCTTCGGTGCGCTCGTCGGGCTGGCGACGCGGGACCGGGCGCGCGAGCAGTGGCGCGAGCTGGCCTCGCTCTCGGGCCACTTCCTCGACGTCGTCCGCGGCCTGCCCACGCTGGTGGTGCACCGCCGCGCACGGGCGCAGTCCGCCCGGATCGCGCAGGTCACCGACCGCTACCGGGTCGCCACGATGCGGACCCTGCGGATCGCGTTCTCCTCCTCACTGGTGCTCGAGCTCGTGGCCACGTTGTCGGTGGCCCTGGTCGCGGTCACCGCCGGTGTCCGGCTCGCCCAGGGGTCCCTCGGGTTGCACACCGCGCTCGTCGTCCTGCTCCTGGCCCCCGAGGCCTACTGGCCGTTGCGCCGGGTCGGCGCCGAGTTCCACGCCGCGGCCGAGGGTGTGGCGACCTTCGAGGCCGTCCGGGACCTGCTCGACGCCGACCCCATGCCCGCGTCGGGCGGGCCGGCGCCCGACGGTGCCGCCCTGGTCCTCAGCGGCGTCTCGGTGACCCACCCCGGCCGCACCGCGCCCGCCGTACGCCGGCTCGACGCGGTCGTCCCCGCCCGCGGTGTCACCGTGGTGACCGGCCCCAGCGGCTGCGGAAAGTCGACCCTCCTCGACGCGCTGGCCGGGCTGCTCCCGCTCAGCGCCGGGACCGTGACCGCCGACGGAGCTCCGGTCGGCGGCCCCGAGTGGCAGCG
>NZ_DASUFR010000016.1:0-7602 GCF_036274455.1 Nocardioides sp.
GGGTGCCGGTCGTCATCCACTCGGCCACCAGCCGGCCGACGCCGGGGCCCTCCTTCACCCACACCGCGGCAGCCGACCACAGGCCCCTGACCTCCGCCGTCTCGCCGAGGATCGGCATGCCGTCCGGGGTCAGGGAGAGCAGTCCGTTGATCGCATAGCGGATCTCCGCACCCTCGGCGCCGAGCAGCTCGGGCATCAGCTCGTAGGCCTGCTCGAGCTGCGGGTCGAAGTCGTCCTCGGTGAAGGGCATCTCGGTCGGGGAGAGCTTGGCCTGCTCGATCGAGGGGATGTCCTCGGGCTCCATGAGGATCGCACGGTGGGCGTAGGAGCCGACCTCCATGTCGGCACCGTGCTGGCGCTCGTAGCAGAAGGTGTCCATGTCGCGCACGATCGGGATCGAGATCTCGCCCTCGAGGCCGGTCAGCTGCGGGCACGGGCCCACCGAGATCATCTGGTGCACGGCCGGGGTCAGCGGGATCGAGACACCCGCCATGTCGCCGATCTTGGGGCTCCACACGCCGCAGGCGATGACGACGGTCTCCGCCTCGATGGTGCCGCCGTCGGTGACCACGGCCGTGATGCGACCGTCCGTGACCGTCAGGTCGGTGACCTCGACGTTCGGGACGACGGTGAGCACCCCCTTCTCCAGCGCCCGCTCGCGCATGATCGTCCCCGCGCGCAGGGAGTCGACGACGCCGACGCCCGGCTGCCAGAAGGCGCCGATGATCTGGTCCTTGTCGAGGAAGGGCACCTTCTCCTCGACGAAGTCCGGGCTCACGAGCTCGGCCTCGATGCCCCACGCCTTCGCCGACGACATCCGCCGGCGCAGCTCCTCCATCCGCTCCTCGGTGCGCGCCACCTCGAAGCCACCGGACTGGGTGAAGACGCCCATCTCGTCGTACTGCCGGACCGAGTCGAGCGTGAGGTCGGTGATCTCCCGCGAGTGGTCGGTCAGGAAGATGAAGTTCGACGCGTGGCCCGTCGAGCCGCCGGGGTTGGGCAGCGGGCCCTTGTCGATCTGGACGATGTCGGTCCACCCGAGCCCGGCGAGGTGGTGGACCAGGCTGTTGCCGACGATGCCGGCGCCGATGACAACGCACCGAGCCCTTGAGGGGACGTCTGCCACGATGACTCCTTGTTGCGTATCACGCAATGCAATGCATAATAGGGAACGCTTGGTAGTGTGAGGCCGACTGCCCGTGCCGGTCAAGGAGTCTCGCTCCCCGACCGGCGCGGGTCAGCCGTGCGGGGGTCAGGTCAGGAGCCGAGCCAGGCGTCGACCTTGTCCTGGTTGTCGTCGATCCACTTCTGCGCCGCGTCGTCGGGGTCCATCCCGTCCTGGGCGATGTAGGTGGACACGAGGTTCTGGTCGTCGTTGGTCCAGTTGAAGTTCTTGATCAGGTCCACCGCGGGCGAACCGGAGTCGGCGAACTTCGTGGAGATGAGCTTGTTCAGCGCGTACGGCGGGTAGTCGCACGCCACCGTCGCCGGGTCCGCGTCGCACCCGTCGGTGTACGGCGGGAGGTCGACCTTGACCAGCTTCATCTCCGAGAAGAACCACTGGGGCTCGTAGAAGTAGGCCAGGAGCGGGGTCTTGTTCTCCTCTGCTGACTTGAAGCTCTGGATGAGCGCTGCCTCGCTGCCGCCGACCACGACCTTGTAGTTCAGGTTGAGGTTCTTGACCAGCGCCTCGTCGTTGGTGACGTAGGACGGGTCGCCGTCGAGCAGCTGGCCCTTGTCACCGGACTCGGAGGTCTTGAACATGTCGGCGTACTTGTTGAGGTTGTTCCAGTCGGTGATGTCGGGGTACTTCTCGGCCATCCACGGCGGCACGTACCAGCCGATGATCCCGTCGTTGCCCGTCAGCCCCGCGTCCTCGACGCTCTTCTGCTCGTCGATGTACTTCTTGACGAGGTCGGGGTGGCCCCAGTTCTCCACGATGGTGTCGATGGAGCCGTCGGCCATACCCTGCCAGCCGACCTCCTCCTTGACCTCGGGGTAGGTCACGTTGCAGCCGAGCTTCGTCTTGGCCACCATGCCGATCACGTGCGCGTTGGACACGTAGCCGGTCCACGGGTTCACGGCGATGCGGAGGTCCCCGCAGTCCTTCCCACCGCTCGAAGCGGTGTCGTCATTGCTGATGTCGCTTCCCCCACAGGCGGTCAGGCCGAGACCCACGACCGCAGCGAGGGCAACCAGCCGGGTACGGCGTAGTCGTCGTGCCATCTCTGTTCTTCCCCTCTTCCCCTCCGCGACCGTCGCGGAGGAAGTCAGTTCCCGTACCGCGCGGCGGCGTACCGCGCGATCCTGTCGAGCATCACGCCGAGCGCCGCGATCGCCACGCCCGCGCAGAGACCCTTGCCGAACAGCTGGTCCTGGCTGAACCCCGAGACGACGATGTAGCCGAGGCTGCCACCGCCGACCATGCCGCCGATGACGACCATGGAGAGCACGTAGAGCAGCCCCTGGTTGGTGGCCAGCACCAGCGACTCGCGCGCCATCGGCAGCTGGACCTTCGAGATCATCTGCCACCGCGTGCTGCCGGTCGCGCGCGCCGCCTCGACCGTGGTCGACGAGACCCCGCGAATGCCGTCGGCCACGAGCTTGGTGGCGATCGGCACGGCATAGGCGGTGGCCGCGATGATCGCGGTGAACCGTCCGGGCAGGAACAGCGCCAGCGCCGGCACGAGGTAGACGAACGGCGGGATCACCTGGAACGCGTCCAGGAACGGTCTGATCGCCAGGTCGGCCCGTCGGCTGCGTCCCATCGCGACCCCCAGCAGGACCGCGATCACCATGACCAGTGCGGTGGCGATCAGCGTCATCGAGAGGGTGACCATCGAGTCGTTCCAGAGCCCGGTGATCAGGATGACGCCCTCGCACACCGCGGTGATGACGGCCGGGCGCCAGCCGCCGAGTGCGTAGGCCACGGCGAGGAGGACCAGCGCCATCACCCACCAGGGCGACAGGGACAGCAGGTCCTGGAGCGGGTTGATGATCCACTCCGTGACGTGGTCCTTGATCCAGATCGTGTAGGTGTCGATCCCGCCGACGAGCCAGTCGGTGAACCTGTTGATCTGCTTGGTCAGCTCGGGTCCGCTGATCCACTTCAGGACCGGGGTGTCGGTGACGTCGGGGAACTCGGCATAGCGGAGCTGCTGGCGGGAGAGGAGCACGCACACGACCACGGGGATGAGAAGCAGGCTCTGGAGCATCCATCGTCCGGACGCCGTGAGCCGGGGCAGCCGCTGTCCTCGTCCGGCCTCCTCGGTGGCCCAGCGCGGCAGCCGCTCGAGCACCACACCGGTGAGCATCACGCTCATGCCGCTGGCGGAGGCGATGTTGGTCTTGCCCGTCGTCCGCTCGCTCGCCGCGGTGGTGGTGCGGTCGAGCATGATCGCCATGACCACGATGGCCAGGCCGGCGACGGACGCGGCGCCCACGTTGAGGACCTGCAGCGCGGAGACGACCGGCTTGCCCAGCCCGGGCCCGTTGACGAGCGCGGCGATGGTGGCCATCGACAGCGCGGCCATCATGCACTGGTTGATGCCGACCACGATGGTCCGCTTGGCCATGGGGAGCTGCACCTGGCGGAGCATCTGGGTCCCGGTGAGCCCCATCGACCGGGCCGCCTCGATGGTGGTGGCCGAGACCGTGCGGATGCCGTGCTCGGTGATCCGCACCATCGGCGGCAGCGCGTAGATGAGCGTGAGGATCACCGCGGTGGCTGGACCGATGCCGAAGAACAGGGCGAACGGCGCGAGGTAGCAGAAGGCGGGGAAGGTCTGCATCAGGTCGAGCACCGGCGTGATCGCCGTCGACACCGATTTGCTGCGCGCCATCCAGATGCCCACCGGCAGGCCGATGATGATGCAGATGGCGACGGAGATCCCGGTGATGATCAGGGTGTCCATGCTCTCCGACCACAGCCCCACCACGCCGAAGGAGAGCAGCGAGAGCGTGACCAGGACCGTCGACCGCAGACCTGCGAAGACGAAGGTGACCCAGGCGGCGATGGCCACCACGCCGAGCCAGCCGATCTCGGGGACCGGGCGCGGCAGGGCCGGGATGCTGACCAGCTTCTGGAAGAACTCGACGAGGGAGTTCAGGGCGTCGCCGATGGCGCCGAGGACGCCCCCGATGAACCAGTTGTCCTGCCCCTCGAGCTGGATCCAGTCGCGGGCGTCGTTGATCTTGCGCTGCAGCTCGGTCGTGTCCTGCAGCCCGAGCGCCTTGGTCCACTGGCCCTTGAACGCCGCGTAGCAGACGAGCCAGAAGACCAGGATGCCGACCAGCTTGATTCCGGTGCGCCGCGGCTTGCGCGGGTCGACGTAGGGCAGCTGCTCCTTGGTGACGGCGACCGCCGCGTCCTTGACGGCGGTGTCGCTCACGAGGCGTCCTCCTCCGCGACCACGACGCGCAGGATGTCCTCGTCGTCGACGACGCCCACCACCTTGTCCCCCTCGACCACGCGGCACGGACCGTGGTGGTCGAGCACCACCCGCGCGGCGTCGCGGACGATCTGGTCGGACTTGAGGACCGGTCCGTCGACCGGCACGTCGTCACCGCCGGCGGCCTCGGGGTCGCGCATGACCCACTTGAGGGTCAGCACGTGCGAGCGCGGGACGTCGCTGGTGAAGTCCTTGACGTAGTCGTCGGCCGGAGCGCCGACGACCTCGTCGGGCGTCCCGATCTGGATGATCTCGCCGTCGCGCATGATCAGGATCCGGTCACCGAGCTTGAGCGCCTCGGCGAGGTCGTGGGTGATGAAGACCATCGTCTTGCCGACCTCGTGGTGGAGCCGGATGACCTCGTTCTGCATGTCCCGCCTGATCAGCGGGTCCAGCGCCGAGAACGGCTCGTCGAACATCATGATGTCGGGGTCGGCGGCCAGCGCGCGGGCCAGGCCGACCCGCTGCTGCATGCCGCCGGAGAGCTGGTCGGGGAAGTTGTTCTCGTAGCCGGAGAGCCCCACCAGGTCGACCATCTCCTGCGCCCGGTTGCGCCGGTCGCTCCTGCCCTCGCCCCGCACCTCGAGCCCGAACGCCACGTTGTCGACCACCTTGCGGTGCGGGAGCAGGCCGAAGTGCTGGAAGACCATCGAGACCTTGCGACGGCGGGTGTCGAGCAACGCCCGGTCGGACATGGCGGTGATGTCCTCGCCGTACATCTCGACGGTGCCGGCCGTCGGCTCGATGAGGCGGGTCAGCAGCCGTACGAGCGTGGACTTGCCCGAGCCCGAGAGGCCCATCACCACGAAGACCTCACCGGGTGCGACGTCGAAGGACACGTCGCGGATGCCGACCACGTGCCCGGTCTTCTCCTGCAGCTCCTTGCGGGACAGCTGGGCGTCGGACGACTTCATGATCTTGTCGGCGCGGGGACCGAAGATCTTCCAGAGCCCCTGGACGTGGAGTGCGACGTCCTGGTCCCCCGTCCCGTTGGTGGAGGTCGCGGTGGCCGACTGGCTGGGTTCCACGGTGGCGGTCATGAGGTGTCCTCAGAGGTTGCGGCTGTCGCCTGGCGGGTAGAGCGGACTGCCGTCGCCGTGGCGGTACCACGGCACGTCAGCGGGTGGGAGCGGGGTGTTGCCCGCGATGAGGTCGGCCGCCTTCTCGGCCACCATCATCACCGGCGCGTAGATGTTGCCGTTGGTGACGAACGGGAAGACGGACGCGTCGACGACGCGCAGCCCCTCCAGCCCGTGCACGCGCATCGACGCGGGGTCGACGACGGACCGCTCCTCGACGCCCATGGCGGCCGTGCACGAGGGGTGCAGGGCGGTCTCGGCGTCGGCCCGCACCCAGTCGAGGATCTGGTCGTCGGTCTCCACCTCGCGCCCCGGCGAGAGCTCTCCGTCGTTGTACGGCGCGAACGCGGGCTGGTTGAGGATGTCGCGGGCGGTGTGGATCGCCTCCACCCACTCGCGCCGGTCGTTGGGCGTCGACAGGTAGTTGAACTGCATGCTCGGGTGGACCCTGGGGTCGGTCGAGCGGATCCGCACCCAGCCGCGCGTGTCGGCGTACATCGGGCCGATGTGGACCTGGTAGCCGTGGCCCTCGGTGGGCGAGGAGCCGTCGTAGCGGATCGCCACCGGCAGGAAGTGGAACATCAGGTTCGGGTAGGCGACGTCGTCGTTGCTGCGGGCGAAGCCGCCGCCCTCGAAGTGGTTGGTGGCGCCGAGACCGCGGCGGTGCACCAGCCACTGGTAGGCGATGCCCGGGCGCTTGCTCCACCTCAGTCCGGGCGCGATCGACACCGGGAGCTTGGAGGCGTACTGGACGTAGACCTCGAGGTGGTCCTGGAGGTTCTCACCGACGCCGGGCGAGTGGTGGACGACGTCGATGCCGAGCCGCTTGAGCAGGGACTCCTCACCCACCCCCGAGAGCTGGAGCAGCTGGGGGGTGTTGATCGCGCCGCCGCAGAGGATCACCTCGCCGGCGCCCACGCTGCGCTTCAACCGACCGCCGCGCACGTAGTCGACACCGACCGCCCGCTTCCCCTGGAACCGGACCTTCGTCACCATCGCCAGCGTCTGGACCTCGAGGTTGGGCCGCTTGCGGACGGGGTGGAGGTAGGCGCGCGCGGCGCTCAGCCGGCGACCGCGGTGCAGGTTGCGGTCGAACCGCGCGAAGCCCTCCTGGCGGTAGCCGTTGACGTCGTCGGTCAGCGGGTGGCCCGCCTCCTGCACGGCCTGGAAGAACGCCGCGAACAACGGGTTCTCCGCCGGCCCGCGCTCGAGCACCAGCGGGCCGTCGCCGCCGCGCCACTCGTCGGCGCCGGCCAGGCAGGTCTCCATCCGCTTGAAGTAGGGGAGGCAGTGGGCGTAGTCCCACTCCTTCATGCCCGGCTCGGCGGCCCAGCGCTCGTAGTCCATCGGGTTGCCCCGCTGGAAGATCATCCCGTTGATGCTGGAGGAGCCGCCGAGCACCTTGCCGCGCGCGTGCGCGATCCGCCGGCCGTTCATGTGCGGCTCCGGGTCGGTCTCGTAGCGCCAGTCGTAGAGGCGGCTGCCGATCGGGAATGGCAGCGCGGCCGGCATGTGCACGAACGGGTCGATCTTCCAGTCCGAGTGGCCGGCCTCCAGCACCAGCACGCTGGTGGCGCCGTCGGCGGAGAGCCGGTTGGCGAGCGCGCACCCGGCCGAGCCGCCGCCGACGATCACCACGTCGTACCGGTCCCTGGCCATCGCGCTCCTCCCTCAGCCCTGGAACCAGCGCTGCTCGGCCGGACGGATGTTGTGCCAGACGTGCTTGGTCTCGCGGTACTCGGCCAGCCCGTCCATCCCGAGCTCGCGCCCGATGCCCGACTGCTTGTAGCCGCCCCACTCGGCCTGCGCGACGTAGGGGTGGTAGTCGTTGATCCAGACCGTGCCCATCCGCAGCCGGCCGGCGACCCGCTCGGCCTTGCCCGCGTCGTTGGTCCACACCGCGCCGGCGAGGCCGTAGATGCTGTCGTTGGCGATCGCGACCGCCTCGTCCTCGGTGCGGAAGGTCTCGACGGTGAGCACGGGTCCGAAGGACTCGTCCTGGGTCACCGACATCGCGCTGGTGCACCGGTCCAGCACGGTGGGCAGGTAGTAGAACCCGTCCGCGAGGTCGG